>CAZJXV010000121.1:0-11948 GCA_964550015.1 uncultured Verrucomicrobiota bacterium | reverse complement strand
CACGGAGGACCTCGACAACATCCGGGCCAGCGCCGACACAACCCTCAACGCCCTGTCCGGCAGCGTCATCCTCGATGCCAAGGCCAAGGCCAAGCTCCTCGTCCGGCTCAAACAGCGTGAGTCCTTCGAGGTCCTCGGCTCCGCCTCCCTCGTCACCGTCAGCAAACAGCAGGCCCTCATGCAGATGGTCGAGGAAGTCCGCTACCCCGGCCAGTACGGCACCGGCGCCACGCCAAAAACCGACGACAAGGATTGGCCCAGCCTCCTCTTCGGCTCAGTCCTCGTCCCCACTAAGTTCGAGGAGCGCAACGTCGGCATCCGTCTCAACGTGACCCCCACCATCTCTCCCCACGACCCGAAGGTCATCACCCTCGTTCTCCTGCCCGAAGTGTCTTTCCCGGCCGGCTACGTCAACTTCGGCTCGAAGACCCTCACCCAGCCCGTGTTCACCTCCTGGGACCTCGTGACGACCGTGCATCTCCGCGACGGCTCGACCCTCGTCCTTACGGGCGTGCCGACGAAAAGCTTCGAGGAGTCCCTCGTCCTGGGCCCGCAGCTCGACCGGAAACCAAGAGGCGCGAAGTCCTCCGTGCTGCTCATCTCCGCGAAGATCATCCACGAGGGCCCCGCGAAATGACCCACCGACGCCCATACACGGTTGCCCCGCGCGCCCTGCTCGCGGCCGTGGCGTGTCTAGCCCTAATCTTTCTCCTGCCCGCCGGTGCCACCGAATCCGAGACCACGACGTTCACCGTCGCCGTGTCGTTCGTCGAGACCACGCCCGACGCCCTCGCCCACGCCGAAGCCACACTTGGCTTCTCCCTCGATCCGACGCAGGGCCGCTGCATCCTTTCGGGCGACGAACACGCCGCGCTTCTGCGCGCCGTCACCGGCAAGGACCGCGGCCGGGTCGTCGGCAACGGCTCCGTCTCCTTCCTGCCCGGTGGCAGCGATAAGCTCAACGCCGTGGAAACTGTCCGCGTCCCCCAGCGCTACGAGGCACGCACCGACCCCGCCGACCCCTCGTCAGCGCCCCGCATCGTCCCCATCGAGTTCACCGAGCGCGACGTGGGTCTCCGCATCGAGGTGAAAGACACCGGCAACCCGTCCCCCGACCTCCTGCGGATGGGCGTGATTCTGGAAGCGAGCAGAATAGTGGACTGGCACTCGTTCGCCCCCGGCACCACCGAGCCGCTCATAAAAACCTGGAGCCTCACCGCCACGCTCGTCGTGCCTGTCGAAAAAACCCTCATCCTCGTCAACCGCCCCCACGAACCCTTCGACTCCAGCGCCCTCTCCCCCGCCGCCAAACCCACCCCGCCAACCGTCACCCTCCTCCTCATCCAGGCCAAAGGAGCAGCGCTCTCAGCGAAATAGACATTCCCCCATCCTTCTCATTTACCCCCTTGACGCATCCGCGAATCGGAGTAAATACTTAATGAGACCGGACATCGCGTACCAGACCGCTTCCGGGAAGAAGTCATGCGATCCGTCCGAGACACGTTCGCCGCCTTTGCTTTCCTGGCCCTTGGCCTCGCCATCGCCGCCGCCACATGGCAGTTCGTAACCGCCCGCACCTTCGGCCAGAGCTCTGAGCGGTGGCTAAGAGCCAGACGGGAGCTACTGAGAAGAGACTTCGAAGGCGACGAACTGTCTCAGCAGGAAAAAGACCGCCTGGAACACGGGTGGCGCGTTGGCGCCGACAGCCACGACATCGGCCTGCGCCGGATCTGGGTCAAGTTCACCCTTGTCGCGCTCGATGCCAACGACGCCGGAGCAGTCACCCTGGCGAGCGGCAGGACCGTTCCCCTTCTGGACGGCAACGCCGAGCTTACGCCCGCTGAGGCGCTCGAGCTGTACTCGCAGCTCAAAGAGCGCAAGAGCTTCGAGGTCGTCGGCAGCGCCTCGGCCGTGACGGTCGAATACATGGACGCCCTCTTCCTGTTCGTCGAGGATATCCGCTATGTCACCAAAGCGACCGGCCAAGGCCCCCCCGGCGCCTACGCCGAAAGAGAGACCGGCGTGAAGCTGTGGGTGTGCGCCGCGGTGAGCGATGACGGCGCGCACATCGTCTTCAAGAAGCTTGAGCCGGAGGCCGCCCTGCCCGCCGGATGGACGAAGACGCGGGAAACCTCATTCGGCAAGGCGCTCATAGCAGGCTGGTCAACGGAAACGCCGCTCACTATCGCCGACGGCGGTTGCGTCGTCTTGACCGGCATGGATCCGGAGGTCCCGGACAACGACAGCCCCGCTGCGCGCCGCTTCAAGGGCCGAAAGGGCGTCCTGTTCCTCGCCGCCAAGACGCTCCCCACAATCGAACGAAAAACGCGCGCACCCTCGCGCGAAGAACCGGACCGGGAGAGACCCGATGAAGAGGATCAAACTGATTTCTAGCGCATTGGCCCTGATGCTGGCCGGATCGGTCGGCGGCATCATGGCCTGGAACCTCGTCACCGCCACCGGGCGGGCCCAGGACGCGGACGACGTGTTCGGCGAGGGCTTCGACGACTTCGGCGGGTTCGGAGGCCAAGAGAACGAGCCCGAAGAACCGTGCCAGGTGTGGTGCGAGGTGATGTTCATCCAGATTGACACCGCCGACCTCGACGAAATCATGGCTCGCGACGGCGCCCTCATCACCTCGACAGGCGAAAAGGCCATCCTCACCGCACAAGAGAAGTCCGAGCTCTTGCGCCTGCTCAAACAAAGGCAGAGCTTCGAGTTCATCGGCACCGCCTCCGTCATCAGCGTGAGCGGCCAGCAGGCCCTCGTCCAGATGGTCGAAGAGATACGCTATCCGACGGAGTATGACGCAGTACCGCTGGAGGAAACCGTGCCTCAAGACGAGGACGTTGTTCTGTATGGCTACGGTGGCCCGCCCGGGATGTTTGACGAGCGGGAAGCGGGCACGCGCCTCAACGTCACGCCTACGGTCTCGAGCAAAGAGGACCTCATAACCCTTGTCATTCTCCCCGAGGCGTCTCGCCTGGTCGGATGGCGCAACGTCGGCGGCATGGGCGAAGACCAACCGACCTTCCTCGCGTGGAACGTCGTAACAACCATCTACTTACGCGACGCCACCACCTGTGTAATGACCGGCGCCCTGACGAATCCTTTTGGCGAATCGGCCGCCATGAATCCAGGCAAACCACCCGACAAGATGGGCAAGAAGTCCGCCATCACCCTCGTGTCGGCCAGGATACTCGGCCTGCCCGCAAACCGCGCCGAGGAGGACGCCGAATGAAACGCGCCGAATCAATATTCATCGCGCTTGGCCTCCTGCTCCTCACCTCCTTCGGTGGCGTCCTGATTTCGAGCCTGATCGTCGCCGGCACGAGCGCACAGGACGATTCCGAGACGGAGGAATTCGGCGAAGGCGGCTTTCCCGATGAGTTCGGCGGCGGATTCGAAGGGGAATCCGGCCGCTTCGGCGATGGATTCGGCACCTTCACCTTAGGGCCGAGCGAGCCCCAGCAGGTCTGGTGCGAGGCCATCTACACCCAGATCGACACCGCGGAGCTGGATGACATCCGAATCGGGGGCGAGCCCTTCGTGACGCCCGTCAGCGAGAGGACGCTGCTGACGCCCGTTGAGAAACTCGAACTGCTGCACGAACTGAAACTCAGATCCAGCTTCGAGATCATCGGGGCCGCGTCCGTGGTTTCCATCGACGGCCAGTGCCAGCTCGTGCAGATGGTCGAGGAAATACGCTACCCGTACACGCACGACGGCGCGCTCGTCTCCAACGGGGCATCCGGGAGGCCCCACTACCTGGCGGACGACTTCGAATGCCGCGACACCGGGATACGGCTCAACTGGACGACCAATTGCGAACCCGGCCACGACGTCATCGGCATGCTCGTGTTGTTCGAGGCGTCTCGGCTCGCCGGATGGCTCGACATGGGAAGCGGCATCGCCGACCAGCCACTCATGCTCTCCTGGAACGAGATGACGGATCTGTACATCCGTGACGGCATGACGCTCGTGATGACCGGCATCCCCCTGACGGGATTTGGCCGGTCGCTCGCTCTGGATACAGACCAGATTCCCGAAAGCATGGGCTCCAAAACGGCCGTGATCCTCATATCGGCAAGAATCCTGGCCCTCTCGGACGCCGGCCACAAAGCAGAAGAGGGAATCGAGGAATGAAGCACGCCCGGACACTCGTGGTCTCGTGTCTTGTCCTCGTTCTGCTCGGGGCCATATTCCTCGGTGCCTCTCGCGCCTGGGGCAGGCGCAATCGAAAGCGCGAGCCACAGCTTGTCGTGCGCTTCATCGAAACGGACGAACAAGGTCTGCGGGCAATCGAGAAGTCACTCGGGTTCTCGCTGGACCCCCAGGTCGGCCGATGCGTGCTCACAAGCTGGGAGATGGTCGAGATCACGCGCCTGTTGCGCGGCGCCGACTTTGAGGTCATCGGCCACGCAGCGGTCCCGATTGACACCAAAGAAAGACGCGCCATTCGATCCGACCGGCAGCTCAGGTACGCCGTGGACTTCGAGAGAGCAAAACCTGCTGGAGATGACCAAGGCGCAACGGCCTATCAGGCTACAGAGCACGATACGCGACAGCTCGGGTTCAGCGGGGACGTAGCCTTCGGCAAGCTCTGGGAAAGCGGACGCCAGGAAGTCGAGGTCGTCCTGGGTGTCACCGAGCTTTCTGGTTGGAAGACCTTCGGCCACGAAAACCTCCGCCAGCCCGTGTTCAAGACATGGAGCGTCAATACAAGACTGCTCCTCGATTTCGATGAAACGGCAGCCATGGTGAGTCGCCCGTACCGTGCCTTCGAAGAATCCGGCGTGTTTTCAGAAGGCAAGCCGGCCCGCCAAGCAGTCTTTCTTATCCTTGTCTCTCTTGGCTACGTACACTGACGGCTCCCTCCCCCGCTCGGTGAGCCCTATTCACATCCCCCACGCGCGCCGCCGTGTGAAGCTCTCCCTGCAACTTTCGTGACCACAAAACATTACGAAATCGCCGACGGGCGCTTCTGTACATTTTTGGACTTGATTTCCAGCCTGTTTCGGTGTATAGTGATTGTGACAGGAGATAAGGGGATTATGGAAGCGCTCATCGGCGCCTTGCTCGTCTTCGGCGCGAGCGGGTTTCTCGGATGGAGGATCGGCCGGCTGCGCGGTCGCTGGTGGTTCACCGGCTACGCGATCAGCATGGCCATCGTCATCGTTCTCAACATCAACCGCTACGTGCCGCGCACGCTCAACTCGCGCGTGGGTCAATGGCTGGTTGCCGGGCGTCGAGACCTCTTCCTCGTCGGCATCGCGGCCATCATCGGCATCATCCCCTGCATGCACAAGGTACGGGTGCGGCGCACGCAGGGGCTGCTCGTGCTCTTCATGATCGTGCTGCTGCTGAGGAGTTCGCTCCTGCCCATCATGGGGCCGATGCTCGACCGCGCGGAGCTCCAGCGCCTGCCGACCGTCCTTGACCAGGACGAGGTCTGCCTGCAGACCACCAACTATACCTGCGGGCCGGCGGCCCTCGTCTCGGCGCTGCGCGCCCTGGGCATTGATGAGAGCGAATCGAACGCCGCGATGAAGACCTTCTGCAACTCCTACGGCGGCACCCGCTCGATGGACATCGCGGACTACGTCAACCGCGCCTACGGCGACCGCGGCCTGCGCGCAAGCTATCGCTACATCACCTCGCTCGACGAGCTGCGCGCCTCCAGCGACGTGGCGATCGCCGAAGTCCGGTCCAACTTCTGGATGGACCACTTCGTCGCGATCGTCGGCTGGGAGGGCACGTCGCCCGTCGTCGCCGACCCCTACTACGGCCAGTTCACGTCGCCGGAAGACGCGTTCATACAAATGTGGAGAAGGAAGGCAATATTGATCCGGCGCGACGAGACCTGAACACCGCCGCCGGACAGCGATCCAACACGAGACGTGTTGCGGGTAGAGACCCTTCCGTAAAGGGCCTTGACCGATAACCCTTCACCGTCGGGCACAGCGCCCGCGGCCTGGGCACCTTGCCCGCGGCCTGGGCACCTTGCCCGCGGCCTGGGCACCTTGCCCGCGTCCTTCGTATCGGTCAGGGCGGCACGGCGGGGGCAGGCAGCCGCTTCCTTGAGACGCCGGCGCCGCCCCCGCCATTGTCTCTGCGCTCTCCGCGTCCTCTGCGGTGAAATCCTCCTTGCAGCACCCCCGTACACGCGCTACGATTCCGCACGCGGCCCAAATGCCGCACAGGCACGCCACGAGAGGAGGGACCCGCCATGGCCGACGTCGAGCTGCGCACCTACATCGTCCTCGACCAGCTCCAATCCCAGCTCGCCGCCCACATCGGCACCACCTCGCGCGGCTTCCTGCCCGTGCCCGGCCAGGCCTCGCTCTGGATCGAGACCGCCCCCGGCATGGTCATCAACCAGATGCTCGACATTGCGCTCAAAGCCACCGACGTCCAGCCCGCCGTCCTCGTCATCGAGCGCGCCTACGGGCTGCTGGAAGTCCACAGCGACGACCAGGGCGCCGTCCGCCAGTCGGGCCAGGCCGTCCTCGACGCCCTCGAGCACACGGAAGCCGACCGCCTCAAGCCCCGCGTCGTCTCCCAGCAGGTCATCCGCCGCGTCAGCCCCTACCATGCCCAGCTCATCAACCGGATCCGGTACGGCTCGATGCTGCTCGCTGAGCAGACCCTCTTCGTCATGGAGACCGTCCCCGCCGGCTACATCGTCTACGCCGCCAACGAGGCCGAGAAAGCCAGCCACGTCACGTTGCTCGAGGTCCGGCCCTTCGGCGCCTACGGCCGCCTCTACCTCGGCGGCGAGGAGCGTGACGTCATGGTCGCCAGCGAGGCCGCCGTCCGCGCCGTCGAGTCCCTCACCGGCACCGAGGGCGCAAAGACCATGTGATACTCCCCAGCGGCCCCGCCGCAGGAGGTGAACAATGAAACGAGTCGCCGCCTACGCACTGCTGCTTGCGACCGCCACCTTCTGCCTCACCACCCACGCAGCCGAGGAACAAGACGAACCGAAACTCACACTCGCCTTCGACCACGCCAAGCTCACCGAGTGGGTCCTCGAGGACTTCCCCGACGGCCTGCCCTTCGACCGCACCGGCCAGCCCACCGACGAGAAAAAGGCCACAGCATTCTGGCAGCTCATCGCCGACTGGCCCATCTCCATCGGCGGCGAGATCACCGGCCTCCGCACCGCCATCGAGCAGATCTCCGATGAGTCCGGCCTGCCTGTTTACTACACCAAGCGCGCCCTCGAGCAGCTCGACAGCGCCGAGGCGAAGAAGCGCGCCCTCGCCGTCCGCACCGGCACCGGCCAGGCCATCGCCCGCATCGGCACGTTCGCCGGCCTCGAACAGCAGGAGGTCACCCCGTACGGCCTCGTCATCCTCGCCCCCGGCGACAACGCCGACACCAAGACCCTCCTCACCGCCCCACCCAAGAACACCTTCCGCTGGCGCGACAACCCCCACGCGAAGATGAAGAAAGCGTTCCCTGATGGATATGACTGGGAAAAGGCCACGGACGAAGAACAGCAGACCGCCGCAAAGATCCTCCTCGAATCGCGATGCGATCTCATTGTCGCAGGAAAAGCGAACTTCATCGAGTTCCTTGACTGGTTCGCTCGCGCCTCGGACATGAACATCGTCGTCGAGCCCACGGCTTTTCAGCCTCGTGAATCCCAACCGGAGTCCGAACAGGATTCCACGGATGAGTTCCCGCCGAGAGAGCCCGGCGAAGAACTCGCCACCGGCGCACGAGACCTCCCCGAAGTTCAGCCGCTGGCCGTTCGTTTCGCCACATGCCTCGAAGCCTTGAACGCGGCCCTAAAGGGCACCGGTGTGACATGCGGAGGCGTGGGAGGTCCCGCACTTCTCATCGTGCCCGAGGAAGAGAAGCCGCCCAAGGCCTCCTTCCGCTGGCGCGAGAGCTGGCACGACAAGCTCGAAGGCGGCTTCTCAGGCGGGACGTTTGCAGAAGGCACGCCCGAACAATGGGTCCGCCTGTGGAACACGATCCTCGATACGCGCTGCGACCTTGTGATCGCCGAGGAGATGTGGTTGCTTGACTTTCTGAGCTGGTTCTGCCGGCAGTCGCAGTTGAATGTTTCGTTCCACAGGTTCACCTTGTATGCGTCCGCAAAGACCGACGAAGAGATCCACCGAATCCTGAAGAATCCCCGAAAGGACGCGAACTACTTCGACGATGAGTGGCCTCTTGAGCCCAAGATTCCTGACCGCCCCGATAGAATACCACTGGAACCTCCCGAGGATCTTGGGCCGTTTCCTGACGATGAAGCCACGGTGCCCGAGATACCGGCGGGTGGTGTCGGACTTCCAAAGCGGAGGAAGGTTCAGCCGGTCGTGTTCCGGAACGCCAAAGTTCGCGACGTGCTCAACGGCGTGCTAAAGGATTTCGACTTGATGGTCATGGAGGGAAGCATCGTTTTTATCCGCATGGTGCCCGATTGTCTGACGAAAGAAGAAGTTGAGATATTGCGCCGGCAGGATGTAGAGTCCTGGCGTTCCGAAACGGATTCGTCCGAGTAGGAGGAAGCGTCGCATGACAGATGCGCTAGGGATGATCGAAACGAAGGGCTTCGCCGCGATGGTCGAGGCGAGCGACGCCATGGTCAAGGCCGCCAAGGTCGAGCTCGTGAGCTACGAGAAGACCGGCGGCGGCTACGTGACCGCCGTCGTGCGCGGCGACGTGGCGGCCGTCAAGGCGGCCACCGACGCCGGCGCCCGCGGCGCCGAACGCATCGGCGAGGTCCTCAGCGTCCACGTGATCCCGCGTCCGCACGAGAACGTGGACCGCACGCTGCCGCTGGGCCGCGGCCCCGGCTCCGAAGCCGCAGCGAAAGCAAAATAGCAGACTGACCACCGATTGACACAGATCGGCGCGGATGCTTCCTTGTCTGTCCCATCTGTGACAATCTCTGGTTCACTCAAGGAGTCCTCATCCATGCTCATAGGGCGCGTGGTTGGAAACGTCGTCGCCTCCCAGAAGGCCCAGTCCCTCGAGGGCCTCAAGTTCCTCGTCGTGCGCGAGATGAACTTCGACGCCGAGGAGGTGGACGGCTACGTGGTCGCCGCCGATGCCGTCGGCGCCGGCCTCGGCGATGTGGTGCTCTACGCCACCGGCAGCTCCGCGCGCCAGACCCCGCTGACCGAAAACCGCCCCTCCGACGCCGTCATCATGGCCATCGTGGACTCCTGGGAGGTCGGCGGCGAGCTCCGTTACGAAAAGGCCACGGACGAATACTAGGAATTAGCCACAGATCTCCACAGATCAGCACAAATGATCGCTGATAGATGATCGTCCTGCCGCTCGATGAGGCCGACCACCAGGCCGTCATGAACTTCCTCCTGCCCGACCTCGTCCGCAACGGCGCCCTCATCGCCGATTGCACCGTCCTGCGCGACCGTGCCCGCGTTTTCGTCGCCCATAAAGCCGGCACCATCCTCGGCGTCATGGCGCTGTTCGACGACTTTGCCGCCATCCGCTGCACCAGCCAAAACACCTTCGACAAGCTCCTCGGCGCCTTCGGCGGCATGCTCTCGGGCCGCACCCTGGCCGGCATCGTGGCCACCGAGGAGCTCGCCTACATCGAGGCCCGCGCCCACCTCGACTCCGTCGAGCCCATCCACGCCATGCTCTACGATCCCCCCAAGCAACCCGAGCCGCCACACTTGCCCGAGACCCTCGCCCGCCGGCTCACCGTCGCCGACCTCGGCCTCATGCGCCGTTTCTACGCCGAGATAGGCAGCCGCCACTGGAGGCCCGAGGCGCTCGACCACGGCCCCTTCTACGGCATCGTCCAAGATGAGCAGCTGGTCGCCGCCGCCGGCACCTACTACGTCACCGACTGGCTCGGCGAGCTTGGAATGGTCGGCGTACTGCCCCGCTACCGACGCCGCGGTTACGCGCAGTTCGTTTCTTTCCTCGTCGCCCGCGACATCCTCACGCGTGCCAAGAAGGTCTGCCTCCACGTGCGCCGCGCCAACCTCGCCGCCCACCGCCTCTACCTTGGCATGGGCTACCGCGACGTCGCCGACACCTTCCTCGCCACCTGGCACGTGTAGCTCTGCGTTCTCTGCGTCTCCGCGAGAGATTCCCAGAAGTGGGAAGGATTGCGGGTGACCGAAGAACAAGGATGCATCTCGCAGAGGCGCCGAGAACGCAGAGAAAGAGGAAAACCTGTCGCCGCTCGTGCCTCTGCGAGCTCTGCGTCTCTGCGAGAGGAGAAGGTCTATCTCTCGCAGAGACGCAGACAACGCAGAGCTGATCTGCGCCTATCTGTGAAAATCTGTGGTTCATTCCTCTTCTTGTGCTAACCTACGCACTGCACGTCCGGAGGAGGTCGCCGAGCCATGAAGCTCACCGAGGAGCAGATCGCCGCCATCGTCCGCAAGGTCGCCGACCGCCTCGAGGTCGAGCAGCCCGCCGCCAAGGAACCCGACGTCCTGAAAGAAGGCGTCCCTCTCGAGGACGGCGTCCACAACGACATCGAGCGCTGCTTCGACGCCGCGTGGGACGCCTACCGCCTCCTCGAGGGCGGCACCCTCGACATGCGCTGCGCCATCATCGGCGCCATGCGCGCCGCCGCCATCGAGGCCGCGCCGCGGCTCTCCCGCCTCGCCGTCGAGGAGACCGGCCTCGGCCGCGCCGACGACAAGGTCAAGAAGAACATCCTCGTCGCCACCAAGACGCCCGGCACCGAGGCCCTCAAGCCCGAGGCCTTCACCGGCGACCACGGCATGACGCTCACCG
Organism: uncultured Verrucomicrobiota bacterium; assembly: GCA_964550015.1. GTDB lineage: Bacteria > Auribacterota > JABMQX01 > JAFGEW01 > JAFGEW01 > CAZJXV01. The sequence goes on along the minus strand of CAZJXV010000121.1, from coordinate 1,205 downwards.
AGTGGGCACCCTACGGCGTCATCTGCTCCGTCACCCCCTGCACCAACCCGACCGAGACCATCATCTGCAACGCCATCGGCATGGTCGCCGCCGGCAACGCCGTCATCTTCAACCCGCACCCGCTCGCCAAACGCACCTCGCAGCTCTGCGTGCAGCTCCTCAACCGCGCCATCGTCACGGCCGGCGGCCCGCCCGACCTGCTCACGACGCTGGCCGACCCGACCATCGAAACCGCCACCGCGTTCATGAAACACCCCCGGCTCCCGCTCCTCGTTGTCACCGGCGGCCCCGGCGTCGTCGAGGCCGCCATGGCGTGCAGCAAGAAGGTCATCGCCGCCGGACCCGGCAATCCGCCCGTCGTCGTGGACGAGACCGCCGACATCGCCAAAGCCGGCCGCGACATCGTCCTCGGCGCTTCGCTGGACAACAACATCGTGTGCACCGACGAGAAAGTCGTCCTCTGCGTGGACGGCATCACCGACCAGCTCAAGACCGCCATGCGCGAGAACGGCGCCTACGAGCTCAACCGCGAACAGACACAAAAACTCTTCGAGCTCGTCATGGCCACGGCGCCCGCCGACGCCCAGCGCGGCGAACCGAAGAAGGAGTGGATCGGCAAGGACGCGCGGCTCATCCTCGCCGAGCTCGGCATCAAGGTGGACGACTCCATCCGGCTTGTCATCGTGGACGTGGACCGCGACGCGCCGCTTGTGAGGACCGAGCAGCTCATGCCCGTGCTGCCCATCGTGCGCGTGCGCGACGCCGACGAGGGCATCGCGCTGGCCCGCGACGTCGAGGGCGGCTGCCGTCACACCGCCTCGATGTTCTCGCGCAACATCGAGAAGCTCCACGCTATGGCGCGCACGATGAACACCGCGATCTTCGTCAAGAACGGCCCGAACTACGCCGGCCTCGGCCTCGGCGGCGAGGGCTTCACCTCGTTCACCATCGCCTCGCCCACCGGCGAAGGCCTCACCTGCGCGCGCCACTTCGTCCGCCACCGCCGCTGCACGCTCGTCGACGCCTTCCGCATCGTCTAGCGTTTGCCCGCACAAGTCCACGCGACCTCAACCGGAGCCGCGGAGCGGCGATTGGAAGTAGCCACGGGCGCAAGGGCCTGTTGAAAAAGCCGCTACCAGCACGTCCCCCCGGGTGCGGCGCACGTCGTCCCATGCCCCGAAGGGGCGGAATGTGAGTAGCCGTAG
>CAZJXV010000120.1:0-12078 GCA_964550015.1 uncultured Verrucomicrobiota bacterium | reverse complement strand
GAGTGTTGATCTCGCCGTTGTGGATCAGGTACCGGTACGGGTGGGCCCGCTCCCGCTCGAGATAATGCAGAAAGCCCCGGCGCAACTGTCCTTCCGGCACGACGCCGATGACCGAGCTCTGCACGACCGACTCGCCGGGCTTGACCGGGCCGCCCCGAAGCAAACCGCACCGCACTCGCTGCTCGTCTGCCTCGCCGGTGATTGTGGCCTTCGACATGGGATGCTCGTAGGCGAAGAAGAAATTGCCGGCTACGACGGGTGAGCCGTCCACGACGCCCATCACGCGCGGTTGCGGCGCCGTGACATCCGACAGGACGATCTCAGCTATTTCGACTGGTTCGTTCTCTGCAACAAACGTGAGCTCTTGCCGGATATAGTTGGAGCCGTCACGGAGCAGCGCGCGCCATTCGACTTCGAGATCGCCATCGGGCGAGGCGAGTGCGAGCATGATTTGTTTACCTGTGAGTCGTTCAGCGCTGCGCGATGCGTTGCGCTTTGCGTGCAGCCTTTCCAGCTTCGGCCCACGCACTATCTTCAAGTCGGAGGCGGGTATTTCGTGATTCTCGCTGAGAATAATGAGGAAGCATTCGGCGCCTGACAGCGCGAGCATCGTGTCTGATAGCTTGTCCGTTACCGTCGTGGGCCTGAGTCGGCCGTCGGCGATTTGCCACCGGCACGCAATCACCTCGTTCTCCAGGAGGAACGCGTGGGCAGCGATCTCGCCGCGTGCCTCGCCGGGGGCAGGGCCGGGGAATTCGAGGCCCACGCGCTGCGGCAGCTCACCGCAGCCGCTCAGCAGTAACGCGGCCAAGGCCACGATCCCCGCGAACCAATGCGCTTGTTTCCGTCTCATCGTCTGGAATCCCTTCGGGTGTTTACAACTCCACGAAGATTGTGTTGCCCGCCTCGACGAACCTTTCGCGCGTCCGAAATCCCTGCGGCGGCCGTCGCGGCTCAAGACAGATTCACTATATGACCATGGGCGGGTAGGGGGCAAGCCGTGTTCTGCTTCCCCGGCGCTGGGTGCGAGAATTGTCTTGAATGGGGCGCGTTCCGCGGGGTATGTGTCGCGGCCGGACGCTGTGCGAAAAGCCGGACGCTGTGCGAAGAACGGAAGGGGACACATGCCGCCGAGCGCTCAACAGGGGAAGACCACCCTCATCGTCAACCCTGAGCCGAGGTTCGATCTCTCGCCGCACCTGTTCATGCAATTTATGGAGCCGTTGGGCGCCACCGACGGCTCGGTCGAGGCCGCGTGGGACTTCAACCGAAACTGCTGGCGGGACGACGTGGTCAAAGTGACGCGTGAGCTTGCGCCGGGCCTGATCCGGTGGCCGGGCGGCTGTGTGAGCTCGTATTACCGGTGGAAAGACGGTGTGGGCCCGCGCAACCGGCGCAGGCCGATGCTTAACCTGTGCTGGGACGGCGTCGAGTCGAACCAGGTCGGCACGCACGAGTTCATTGACTTCTGCAGGCTCGTCGGCGCGGAGCCGCTGATCGCCGTCAACTTCGAGGCCGACGGCAGACGGCACTGGGCGCGGCCTGCCGGCGGCGGTGTCCGGTCCGCCGGGCCGAGAGAGGCCGCCGAGTGGATTGATTACTGCAATAATCCGCACAACGCGACGCGCCGGGCAAACGGTGCGCGAAAGCCATTCGGCGTCGGGCTGTGGCAGATCGGGAACGAGACGTCGTACGACACGCGCGGCTTCGACTGCGAAACGACGGCGAAGCGGACGCGCGCCTTCGCCCGTGCGATGCGCACGGCGGACCCCACGATCGAGCTGATCGGCTGGGGCGATTCCGGCTGGGCGTCGCGGCTGCTTGAGGTTGCGGGCGAGGAGCTTCAGTACATTGCCTTCCACCATCACTTTACGTCCGGCCTTGACGGTTCGCCGCTCAATCAGGACGACTACCGGACACACCCGGCGAGGACCTGGAAGCACCTGATGCATGCGTATACGTCCACTGAAAACGCAATCGGCGAGATGCGGAAGCAGATCGCCGGATATAACGTCAAGCTGGCCCTGACCGAGAGCCATTTCGTGCTGTCCGGCCGGAACCGCTGCGACGTGCTCGCGACGTGGGCCGCCGGGGTGGCCAATGCGCGAATCCTCAACGTGCATCATCGCAATGGCGACATCCTGAAGATCGCCACGCTCGCCGACTTCTGCGGCACGCGCTGGAACGTTAATGCGATAATGATTCCCGTTCCACGCGGCACGCGCAGGCGGGCGTACATGATGCCCGTGGCCCGCGTGATGTCGCTCTACAGGCGGCACATCGGCAGGAAAGCGGTTGATGTCGCTGCTGTGCCGCACGGCCTCGACGTCACCGCAAGCCGGACGGGCAAGACGATTTTCCTGCACGTCGTCAATACGAACAGGACGAGGGCGGTGCGTGCAACGCTGAGGATAGATGGCATGAAGATCATATCGGGTAAAGTCTTCCAGATCGCCGACGATCCGATGCGCGAAATTCATGAGTATCAGCCCGACGCGTTCTCGCCCACGCAGCATGCGCTGCCGGCCGGCGCAGCGTGGACGTTCCCGCCCGCGTCGGTCAGCGCCGTTGAGCTGAAGGCGCGCTAAGGGGGAATTGCCGTGAAGCGATTGTCGCGAGAACACACGGTCCCGCTCGGGTCACGCTATCGCGTCTTTGAGCCGGTCATCACCGTCGAGCCGGGAGAGACGATCGTCGTCGAGACCATTAACCATATGACGCCGATCGTGCGGAGCGAGGAGGACCTGCATCCGCACGGCTCACCCGGGTACCGCGAGCGCGAGGAGACCGGCCCCATCGCCGTCGAGGGCGCCCATCCCGGCGACATGCTTGCCGTTCGTATCGAGCATATCGATATCGTTGGCCTGCCGCACGCGCACGGTCGTGGCATACTGGCGGAGAGGTATGCGCGGGGGCCGTTGGCGTTTCCCGTCGAGGGCGGCGCGTGCAAGCTGCCGGGGGGCATCGCGGTGCCTCTGGCGCCGATGATCGGCGACATCTACACGACGCCGGTTTCGGCCGATCCGCCTTACTACGACCACGGCGGCAACATGGACTTCACGGAAGTGCGCCCCGGTAATACGCTTTACCTGCCCGTCGAGCGTGACGGCGGTCTGCTCGTGCTGGGGGACGTTCACGCGGTGCAGGGTGACGGCGAAATCCTGGGCGAGGGCGGCGAGACGGCCGCCGACGTCACTGTCACGCTCGACGTGGACACGAAGTACCGCAGCGCGCGGCCGCTGGTCGAGACGCCCGACAACCTGATCTGTCTGGCGTGTCGGGGTGGGCTTTTCGACAGCGTCAAGCTCGCGACGCAGGACATGACTGAGCTGCTCGCGCGGGTGTACGACCTGAGCGAGAAAGACGCCTATGTGTACTGCGCCCTGGTAGGGTCCGTCCGCATCGCCGGCTGCCTGGCTGCGGAGGAGTGGGCGACGAACATGTGCCTCGTCGGTTTGAGCGTACCGATCGCGCCGCTCGCGGGTGCATCCTCCCGGTGAGCGGCGCGCCTTCCTCGACGCTACATGTGCATGTCGGACGTCAAGGCAATGCCGCCAGTCTCGACGGTGCGGCCGGGCCGTCACAGACATCGGGAGTGAGAATTGCCCTGCAAACGCCGCATCCTGCATGGATCAGATCGATCAAGTTGACTTGAATACGGGCGAGTCGTATTATGCTGAGGATCCTTATGGAGGGTCAGGCGATGTGGTTTGGTTCATCAAGATTGAAGGGACCTTCTGACACCCGAGGATGCTCACGTACACGTCAGGTGGTACAAGGCCCTGCCGCGTTGCGTATTGGCAGTGCACTCGTTCTGTTGTGTATGGCGATTTTGAGCTGTTACGAGCCGACTGACCCAATGTTGCCAGCGGAACGACAGATAAGGGCAATTCCTGTGGGCAGAATGGCCATCATATCCCACTTGACGGGACGGGGTGAGGTGTATGTATTGGGCGAGGACGAAGAGCTTCGACAAATCACGAATGTTGCCGCCATCCGCAAGGGAACGGAATTCGCATGCGTGTTCGAAGTGGCCCTCTCACCTGACGGGAAATGGGTTGCCTACAGCCTTCGTAATCCTCAGTACGAGGGGTGGGGCATATATGTTGCTTCTGCCGATGGTCGGGGGGAGCAACGGCGACTGACCGCCGGCGGGTTCGACAGGGATCCATGCTGGAGTCCCGACTCGAAGATGGTTGCTTTCGAGAGGCTGGACAACCAGAACGAGTCACGGGCTGACCGTATCTGGGTGGTCAATCGCGAGGAGCCGGACTCGGAGAAGCTCTTAGCGAAGCTGGACAGAGAGCCGTTCTCTGTTGTTCGGCTTGCCTGGTCGCCTAACGGCGGGACGATCATTCTTGAGCGGTTCGATAAGCCCGGCGAAATCGGAATGCTCACACACAGCCTGTGGAGTGTGGACGTCGGTTCAGGCACGGTGGCAAGGATCCCGATAGACGCACACTCAGTTGGCGGGCCGGCATGGTTTCCTGATGGATCACACATTGTCTACTGCGCGGTCAAGACCAGCCATGAGCAATGGAAACTCTATGTGTCGAGACCGGATGGCAGCGAAGAGCGATTACTTCTGGCGAGGGCGTACTCGATAGAGGACCCGACGGTATCACCAGACGGTCGTTACATTGCTTTCACACACGAATTCGGAAGAGCATACAGCGGCAAGTATAGAATAGGCATCTATGACATTGAGACTGAGCTGGTACGAGAGATCACGTCCGCAAGCAACGTTTCATGGGAGTCTCCTTCATGGGGCCGATCGGCAGCGGCTCGTCATGAGTCGGAGAAAAGAAGGTCGGATCAGGGTGACTGAGCTGCGCGTGTCGATCGCCGGGAGCCCTCTGAGTTCCCGAACATGCGCACGGGATCGGCATCGACGAGCCGAGCGATCTAGTCGCCGAGTACGTATACAACAAGACGCACCAGCCGCCGCGCCTCGACCTGCGCAGACGAAACTATGGCGAACGAATCCCCCGGGAAGTCGGCTCGGGACCGCCGGCGTTGTGGCGACATTGTGGGTATCAGGGGGCGAGCCTTGGTCCGGACGTACGCGAAGTACGATGAGATCTCCTTGAGCGCCATCCGTCCGGAAGGATGGCTGCGGCGTTATCTGGAAAAGCAACGCGACGGCCTCACCGGTCATCTCGAGGCCGCCGGGTATCCGTTCAACACAAAGGGCTGGGCGGTGTCGGAGCTCCCCGTGTCCACGGGCCTCGGCTGGTGGCCGTACGAGCAGACGGGCTACTGGATTGACGGAATGATGCGCGCCGGCCTTCTGCTCGAAGACCGGTTCCTCGTCGAGAAGGCGGGCAAACAGCTAGACCACGTGCTGGCGCACGCGGACCGCGACGGCTACCTTGGTCCCCGCTTCATGAAGAAGGCGGAAGGCATGAACCGCTGGCCGCACGCGGTGCTTTTTCGCGCTCTCATGGCGCTGCACGCCGCAACCAGCGACGGGCGCATTGTGCCTGCGCTCACGAGGCACTATCTCTCGGGTTCGGCGTCTCACAGCGACGAGCGCGACGTGTGCAATATCGAGCCGATCCTCTGGACGTACGCGCAGACAGGGGATCGGCGGCTCCTGCAGCACGCGCTTTCCGCCTATGAGGAATTCAACCGGCTCCACCCCGGGCACGACACGACGTTGGAGAACATGCTGTCGCGAAAGCGGCCGCGCGACCACGGCGTGACGTACAACGAGATCGGGAAGCTCGGCGCCGTGCTCTACATCTACACGGGGAAGAGGAAGACCCTCGAGGCAACCATCAACGCGTACCGGAAGATTGACCGATACCACATGCTCGTTGACGGCGTGTGCAGCTCGACGGAACGGCTGCGCGGTAAAGACCCGCTCGACAGCCATGAGACGTGTGACATCGCCGACTACACGTGGGGCGCAGGCACCCTGCTCCTCGCGACCGGGCGGGCCGAGTACGCCGACAAGATCGAGCGGGCATGCTTCAACGCTGCGCCGGGCGCGGTCAAGAGCGACTTCAAGGCGCTTCAGTATTTCTCCTGCCCGAACCAGGTCATTGCCGACCGGGCGTCGAACCATAACCTGTATTGCCGTGGTTACGGGTGGATGTCGTACCGCCCGTGTCCCGGCACGGAATGCTGCCCCGGCGAGGTCAACCGGATCATGCCGAATTTCGCCGCACGCATGTGGCTCAGAGACGGCGCGAACGGCCTCGTTGCAGCGCTCTACGGGCCGAGCCGGATTACCGCCCTCGTCGGGAAAGCGCGGCAGGAGGTCACGCTCGTTGAGGAGACGAGCTACCCGTTTTCCGAGCGCGTTGATTTCCAGATTCGAACCGGTGCGGCTGTGTCGTTCGCGCTGTCTGTGCGCATTCCCGGCTGGTGCCGCGGGGCGCGCGTGCTGGTGAACGGGGAGCGGCTGAAGGGGCGGCTCACGCCAGGGAGTTTCGTCACAATCCGGCGCACGTTCCACCATAACGATCGCGTCACCGTGATCCTGCCGATGCATCTCAAGCTCACTCGCTGGCCGCGAGGCGGCGTCGCGATCGAGCGCGGGCCGTTAGTTTATGCGCTACGCATCGAGGAGGACTGGCGCGTGGACCGGAAGGACGGCAGGAGCACAAAGGCCTTTCCGGCGTGGAACCTGTATCCCGCGAGCCCGTGGAATTATGCGCTGGCCGTGGACGAGACGAGCCTGGCTCGTGACGTGGAGATCGTTCACAAGCCCGTCACGCCGGACCCGTGGAGCCTCGACGCCGCGCCGATCGAGTTGCGGGTGCCTGCTCGACGAGTGCGCGAATGGCGGATCGAGAAACGGGCGTCCGTTCTGCGCGAATACACCACGGAGGGTCGAGACGTACAGGGACGGTTCAAGGGCGACTTCAGGCTCACGCCGCAGTTGCCGGACCCCGCAACGCTTCGCACACGGCTCGGCAAGCGGCTCGAGCACGTGACCCTGGTGCCCTACGGGTGCACGCATCTTCGGATCACGATATTCCCGCAGTGTAGGAAGTAGGCCGGACAGAAAGGTGTCATACTGCAGTAGTCACGTCTGAACGGAGATCACGCAATGGTCAAGGTCACGCTTCTCGGCGCGGGCAGCGGCTTCACGCAGCCGCTGTTCACCGACATCTTGAACATCGAGGGCCTCGATCGGGGCACCTTCGGCATGGTTGACATTGACGAGAAGCGTTTGGATGTCAACGTGAAGCTGATGCGCCGCATCCTCGAACTGATGGATAAGCCCAAATGGAAGATCGACGCCTCCACCGACCGGAGGAAGGTCCTGAAGGGGACCGATTACCTGATCAGCACGATCGAGGTGTCCGGCGTCCAGTGCGTTCGTCACGATAACGACATCCCGCTCAAGTACGGCATTGACCAGTGCATCGGCGACACAATCGGCCCCGGCGGGATTATGAAACTCTTGCGCACACTGCCGCCGTTCCTCGAGATCCTCGACGACGCTAAGCGCTATTGCCCCGGCGCGCTGATCATCAACTATACGAACCCGATGTCCATGATGACGCTGGGTGGGATCCGCTCGACGCACCATCCGCTGATTGGGCTGTGCCATTCCGTGCAGGGCACGTCGAGGTATCTGGCGGATCTTGCCGGTGTGCCGTACGAGGAGATGGTGTGGCGCTGCGGGGGCATCAACCACATGAGTTGGTTCACCGAACTGACGCACCGTGGCCATGACCTGTACCCCGTCCTCCGGGCCGCCGCGGAAGACAAGGTCACATACGAACAGGATATTGTGCGCTTCGAGGTTATGAAGGAATTCGGCTACTTCGTGACGGAATCGAGCGGGCACTTTTCGGAGTACGTGCCTTATTTCCGAAAGCGCAAAGATCTTCTGGGGGAGTATTGCCGCCGCGGGTATCGCGGCGGTTCGAGCTTCTACGCCGACAACTGGCCGGGTTGGCGGCGGGGCACGGACGCGATACGCAGGAAAATGGCCGCCGGGAAAGAGGAGATCAAGCTGACGCGCGGTCACGAGTACGCCGCCGACATCATTGAAGCGCACCGGTTCGATCGTCCGACCGTTGTCCACGGTTCGGTTCTCAATACCGGGCTCATTCCGAACCTGCCGCAGGCCGGGGTTGTGGAGGTGCCGGTGCTCGTCGACAAGCAGGGCTTCTCTCCCACATACTTCGGCGACCTTCCCGAGCAATGCGCGGCGTTGTGCCGGGCGCACATGGCCGTGTACGAGCTGGGCGTGCAGGGCGTGCTGGGCAAGGACCGGGAAGCGGTGGTCCGCGCGATGATGCTCGATCCGCTGTCGGCGGCGGTGTGTTCGCTGGCGGAAATCCGGAGCATGGCTGAGGAATTGTTCAAGGCCGAGCGCAAATATATTCCTGATTGGTGCCTCAAACCGACGCGTGCAAAGAAAGTCCGGCGCAGGGGCAGGCCGAAGCGCGTTGCCGACGCCGCCGGCGAAGTCTCCTCGATGGCGGCGCGCACGGTTACGGGGAAAGTGAAGTGACGAGGACGGTGGCATGAAGAGACCCAATGTTCTATGGATTTGCACGGATCAGCAGCGGTTCGACACGCTCGGTTGTTACGGAAACCGATTCGTGCGCACGGAGAACCTCGACCGCCTCGCTGGCAAGGGCGTCCAGTTCCTCCACGCCTTCGCCCAAAGCACCGTCTGCACGCCGAGCCGGGCAAGTTTCCTCACGGGACGGTATCCCCGCACGACGCGCTGTCGCCAGAACGGGCAGTCCATTCCCGCCGACGAGGTGCTGGTCACAAGGCTGCTTCGCGACGCCGGCTACGCCTGCGGCCTATCGGGCAAGCTCCATATCTCGGCCTGTCATCCTGACGTATGTGCGACAATGGAGCGCCGTATTGACGATGGCTACAACGACTTCCACTGGTCGAATCATCCCGGCCCCGGGTGGGCAACCAATGAGTACATGGACTGGCTGCACGGCAGGGGCGTGGAGCTCACGCGCACACGGTTCCGTGGCTTCCCCCACGTGAAGGTCGGCGTCAGGGCAGAGCATCACCAAACAACATGGTGCGCCGACAAAGCAATCGCGTTCATGAAGGCGAATGCTTCAACGGGCCGCCCGTGGCTGTTTTCGGTCAATATCTTTGACCCGCACCACAGTTTCGACCCACCGATGGAGTACCTGCAGCGTTATCTTGACCGCCTTGACGAGGTCCCGCTCCCCAACTACGTGGACGGCGAGCTCGACAACAAGCCAGTCTGGCAGCGCATTGATGCTGCGGGCGCCTATGGCGGGAGGCACGGTTACGTGTCAGCGGAGATGACCGGCGAAGAGCACCGCCTCCTGCGTGCCGCGTACTGGGCCATGGTGGACCTGATCGACGACCAAGTGGGGCGCATGTTGGAGGTTCTTGACGAAACGAGACAACTCGAAGACACGATCGTCATTTTCATGTCAGATCACGGCGAGATGCTTGGCGACCACGGGATTTACCTGAAGGGCTGCTATTTCTACGAGCCGGCTGTGCGGGTGCCGCTTGTCGTTTCGATGCCCGGTACGGTCCGGTGCGGCTGTCGGAGCCGTGCTCTCGTCGAGCTCGTAGACCTTGCGCCGACGCTTCTCGACGCCGCCGGCCTGCCGCGTCATCCGGGCATGCAGGGCCGTTCATTATGGCGCCTCTTGACCGGCGACGCCGACGCGGATTACCATCGCGACGATGTCTATTGCGAGTACTACAATGCGAACCAGAACTACGAGACTGCCGCGCACGCCACCATGGTGCGGTCAGATCGGCACAAGCTGGTCGTCGGTCACGGCACCGGCGGCGGGGAGCTGTACGACCTTGAGGACGACCCGAACGAAACGCATAACCGGTGGGATGAGCCCGAACATCGGAACGTGAAGCTGACAATGATGAACCGGCTGTGTGATCGCATGGCTTGGACCGTCGATCCGTTGCTGGTGCGTGACGGGCCGTGGTAGGGCGAGGCTCCCGCTTCAACGGCAAGCGCGTGAGATAGGGGAGAAGAACATGCGAATTCTGTATCTGGACCTCGACACGCAGCGCCCGGACCACCTGGGCTGTTACGGGTATCATCGGAATACGTCGCCGAACGTTGACCGGATCGCGAACGACGGCGTGCGGTTTACGAACTATTACTGCTCGGACGCGCCGTGCCTTCCGTCGCGCGCCGCTTTGATGACCGGCCGCTTCGGGATACACACGGGGGTGGTCAACCACGGCGGCACGAACGCCGACATGCGCATCGACGGGCCGACGAGAGGGTTTCACGATCGCCTCGCCGACGAGAGCCTTGCGGCGTTTCTGCGCAAAGCGGGTCTGAAGACCGTGACGATCAGTCCTTATGCGGAGCGCCATTCGGCGTGGTGGTTCTACGCTGGATTTTCCGAAATGTACAATCCCGGCAAGGGCGGCATGGAATCCGCCGAGGACGTCACGCCGATCGCGCTGAAGTGGATCGAGCAGAACGCGGCGAACGACAACTGGTTCTTGCACGTGAACTACTGGGACCCGCACGGTCCGTACCGAGCGGCCAAGGAATTCGGCAATCCGTTCGAGAACGACCCGCTGCCCGAGTGGCTCACGGCGGACGTGCTCGCCGAGCACAGGAAGCACGTCGGCCCTCACAGCGCGCGTGAGATCGGGATGTACACGAACGAGTCAAATCCGAAGTACCCGCGCTATCCGGGCGAAATCAAGGACATGGCCGATCTCCGCCGGCTCATTGACGGGTACGATTGCGGCATCCGCTACATGGACGATCACATCGGGGAGCTCTTCGCCGCGCTCGAAAAGCAGGGCGTCATGGACGACCTCGCGATCATCATCAGCGGCGACCACGCCGAGAACATGGGTGAACTCGGCATTTATGTGGAACACGCGACGGCCGATTACATTACCTGCCGCATCCCTATGATCGTGCGCTGGCCTGGGGGCCGGGCGGGGCACGTTGACACGGGACTGCACTACAATCTCGACCTGGCCCCGACGCTGGCCGCGCTCTTCGAGCGGCCGCCGATACCGAGGTGGGACGGAAGGAGCTTCGCGCCGGCGATTGCGAATGGCGGCGACTGCGGTCGCGACAGCCTCGTCATCAGCCAGTGCGCTCATGTGTGCCAGCGCGCCGTGCGGTTCGGCCCGTGGCTCTACATGCGTACCTACCACGACGGGTTTCATCTGTTCCCCGACGAGATGTTGTTCAACATTGAGGAAGACCCGCACGAGCAGCACAACGTGGCGGAATTGCATCCTGAGTTGTGCAGGGAGGCCGTTTCTATTCTGAACCAATGGCACGACGACATGATGAAGACGATGCCGCATGATACGGACCCGCTCTGGGCCGTGATGCGTGAAGGCGGCCCGTTCCACGCCAAAGGCAATCTGCGCGAGTACTGCAAGCGACTCGAGGCGACGGGCCGCGGCCACGCGATTGAGGAGCTCAAGCGCCGCCATCCGCGCGAGTTCGCCGACGAGTAAGAACGATGAGTGGGTCGCGACCGAACATATTGCTCATTACCAGCGACCAGCAGCACTGGCACACGCTCGGCTGCATGAACCCCGAGGTCAAGACGCCGAACCTCGACCGGCTTGCGCGCGAGGGCACGACGTTCACTCAGGCCTTCTGCGCGAATCCGACCTGCACGCCGTGCCGTTCTTCGATCATTACCGGGAAGTACCCGAGCCAGCACGGCGCGTGGTCGCTGGGCACCAAGCTGCCCGAGAGCGAGCACACTGTGGGCGAGGACTTGATGGAAGCGGGATACACGACCGCCCTCGTCGGGAAGGCCCACTTTCAGCCGCTCGCGACGACGGACGAGTTCTCGTCTCTGGAAGCGTATCCCGTGATGCAGGACCTCGAGTTTTGGAAAACGTTCCACGGCCCTTTCTACGGCTTCGGCCACGTTGAGCTTGCGCGCAACCACACGGACGAGGCGCATATCGGGCAACACTACGCCCTCTGGCTCGAAGAGAAAGGGTGCCGTAACTGGCGCGATTATTTCCAGCCGCCTACGGGCAACAACCCGAGCCAGAAACGGAAATGGCTGATTCCGGAACAGTACCATTACGATGTATGGATCGCCGAGCGGACCAACGCCCTGCTGCGGC
>CAZJXV010000119.1:0-12110 GCA_964550015.1 uncultured Verrucomicrobiota bacterium | reverse complement strand
CGTAGGTGAGTTCCGAATCTTCTTTGACCTCCGGGTACGGCCACCCCTCGATCCCCAACCCGTACTTGTACCAGTAGCCGAGGTTTGCGTCGAACGCGGTGAGGAACTTGTAGAACGTCGTTCCATCGTACGTGATGCGCAGGACGGCGTTGAGCTCCCCATTATAACCGTACACGCCCTTGTTCTGGTACTTGTGCTGGGGCCTGGCTGTGGCGAACGGGCTCGGTCCGAGGTCGGCCTTGCCCTCGGCGTCGGTGGTCACCGTGATGTCCGCCTCGTTATCGACGACTTTGGCGTAGATGCCCTTGGTCCAGTCGTCGTGCTTGCACTGGAAGACCTCGATCGTCGCGCCCGCGCACGGTTTCCCCTCGGGAGTCTGAATGAGCACGACGTTCTTGTCCGGGATCGCGTTGAAGAACTCGCCCAGCGGCGGCGATGCGTTCCACGTGCCGGCGCGTGCGCGACGGCCGCGGATGCGTTCCCACGCGTAGGCCGAGTGCTCGCACCAGCCGCTGGCGTAGCCCATGCCGCCGACCATGTTGCCGTGGCCGGAGATCGTGCGTCTGAGGTAGCCCGTCTGCGGGCGCTTCTCCGCCTGCTCGACCTGTTCGGGCGTGTGCCGTTCGATTCGCGCGAACAAGTCGTAGCAGGGCATCTGGTCGTCGGGGAAGGCGCGCGTGCCGTCCGGGTTCAGGACGTGGATGTCGCGCCCGCAAATGCCCGAGCCGTAGATATCAATGAGATAGCGCGCGTGACTCACCTCGTGGATGAGCGGCGTGTCAATGTACGGGTAGGAGCCGCCGCGCCACCGCTTCTGCAGGCGGTCGTACTTGAACTCGGCCCACGACCTGCCTTGCCCGGTCACGTAGCCCCAGATCAGGTCAATCGTCTTGTTCAGCTGGCCGAACTTGTGGCCGTTTACGCCGAACGTCGCGCCGGTGTTCTCGGCATCGGAGATCAGGAACATCTCGCCGTTGATCCGCTCGGTGATGCCCTCGGGCGTCAGCGGATGCTTCGACATCGCGAACTGGCGGTTGAACACGCGCACGATGCGCTGGAACCGGTCGTACGACGTTGAACTGTGGATGGCCCACTCATCGTCACCCCATTCGATTCCGGTATAGGGGACCTTGAAGTCAGCGGGCAGGTCGTCGCCCGTGCCGACGCGCTGGATGGCGCCGAAGCCGTAATAGGCGGTTTCACTCATGTAGTAACCGAACACGATCCCGTCCGACCACACGGTGAGCGTGTTGTTGCCCGGGTTCGTGTCCTCGTCATCGCCGGTCGCTGCGACTTTCACCTCGATGACGTGGCGTTTCGCGTCGAACGGCATTTCGAGGAACTCGACCACACGCTCGTTTGTGTGGCGCAGCAGGGGCACGTCACCGATCTTCTTGGTGGATTCCACAAGCGGCCCCGCCGGCGGCAGGTCGGTGATCGGCACGGCCGTGCTGCTGGCCGCGCCGTCAACGGAGTAGAAGAGCGCGGCGTGCTTGCAGGTTTTCTCGCCGACGTTGATGACGTGGGCGTGCCAGACCAGCGACTCGCCCGGCTGCGGATCGGTCACTTCGGCATCCCAATCGCGCTTCACCAGGTTGCCTTCGGCGTCGCGGATCCAGCGCTCGACCCAGATCAGGTCGAGATCAACTTTCCCTTCCTCTTCGGGGATGACGTGTACGGCGACTTCATCGAAGATGTCGGGCGTCAAGCTCGCGCGAATTGTGACCTCGCCCGGCTTGAGCGCCTTGACCGCCCCGTTCGAGTCAACCGTGGCGATCTCCTCGTCCGACGACGACCACGCGATCCCACTCGCGTCCTCGGTGCGGTTGCCCGCGTTGCTGATCTTCCAGGCCCGCATGTCGAACCCCTCGCCGGCCGTGGTGACGAACGGGAGGAACTTCTTGTCGAAACAGAGCTCCGGCGCCGGCGACGCCCACACATATGCCGTCTCCTCCGGCCCGTAGAGGTCCACGCCGGTCAGGTGGACGGACCTCTGCCCTTCCGGCGCAGGGGTGCCGTCGTCGTTGATGGCCTCGACGCCGAACGTGAGGGCCTTCTCCGGCACGCCCGTTGTTCCCCACGCGGTGTGCTCGCCTTCCACGCGGACCTCCCCGGTGCACAGGACGATTCGCCTGTGTTCTTCGGTCCCGTTTGTGGCAAGCCACCACCGGAAGGGCTGGAACCGCTCCTGCCGGTGCGTCTTCCCGGCGCCCACGACGATCTTCGAGATCTTCACGGGGGTCTTGAACGTGATCGTGAAGGTGAAGTTCTCCTTTCCGTCGGTCTCCAGCCACGTCCGTGGCTGGCCGTCGACCAGCGTCCAGATCCGGTCGTTTTTCCACCACCGCCAGTGCGGGCCGTGACGCAGGAGCTTGTTGTGCTCGATCTCGGCGACCTCGTAGCCGTACAGCATCTCGAAGATGTCCACACGGACCGGAGGTTCCGGCTTAGCCGCGTCCTTGCCGTTGGTTTTCCCTGCGCCGTATGCGGGGGCCACAAGGGCGAGCGCCAGAACAAGGGCGAGCACTGTTACGTGTCGTCGTTCAGAAAGCATCGTGCAGTCCTTCCCTCGCGGAGTGGGTCGTGGCTTGCAGGCAACACCGTAGGATACTCAGTTTTCTCGACGCCGACAAGGGCTTTCAGGTTTCCGCTCTCCGCGTTCTCCGCGATCTCTGCGGTGAGTAGATCAAGGCAATCACCGCAGAGGGCGCAGAGGGCGC
This sequence comes from uncultured Verrucomicrobiota bacterium, assembly GCA_964550015.1. Lineage (GTDB taxonomy): Bacteria > Auribacterota > JABMQX01 > JAFGEW01 > JAFGEW01 > CAZJXV01. Next base: position 9,390 of record CAZJXV010000119.1, on the reverse strand, counting down.
AGAGGGCGCAGAGGGCGTGGAGGGCGCAGAGGGCGCGGAGGGCGCAGAGGGCGCTGGGGGGAGATTACAGCTCAATCCTAATGGTGAGGGTGTCGCCCTGCTTCGCGAATGTGATCGGGGCCTTGAGCGTGAGGCGGCGGGTGCCGGGCTCGGCTGTGATTTTTCTCGAGGCGATCTCTAGGCCGTTGAGCGAGACGGTCACGATGGCTTTTTGCGCGGACGTTCCACGTGGGACGTTCGTCTTGAGCGTCTTGAAGTGAAGGGGCCGGCCGCCGTGCCATTTCGCGATGGTGAACGTGGTGGTCGCAGCGTCTTTGGTGCGCTCGTGATCAATCGTGGCCCAGAACTGGGGCATGAAGATCGGCCAGGCCTTGAGCGTGCGGCCGCGTCCGATTTTTTTGGGCACGTTGGGCGCGAGAACGAACGTGGCGTCGGGCAGGTTCATCGTGAAGCCGGCGACGGCGGGCAGGACAAACCAGCTCGCCGGGTTCGTCATGTAGAAGTTGCCCCACTTCGGCTCGTTGTTGTCCTTGCCGCCGTAGTAGAGCACGGCGTCCCACGGGCTCGCCTCGTCCTCGTGGTTGAGCTTGTAGATTTTCTCGAAGCATTCGAGGCCGCCGTCGGCCTGGTTCTCGTAGATGGCGTTCGCGCCGTAATAGGTCTCCGAGTAGTACGGCCAGGACGACGTGTGCCGGCCGTCGGGGAAGTGCTCGTTGGCCATGGAGTAGGGGACGCAGGCGAGGTTGCGCCGCGTCATCTCGGTGACGGCCGACTCGATGCGTTCGCGCGGCAGGATGTCGCCGAGGTCGTAGAGGTGGGCGAACCACTGGCCCGCGAGCTGCGCGTTCATGCAGCTCTTCGACTCAGCCTTGTGCGGCCGCTCGCCCTTCTTCCAGTTCGCCCAGGACTCGTCGTGCCAGCAGATGTAGTAGCCGAGCCTATCGTCCCAGAGCACGTTTTCCATCGTGTCGAGGATCTTCTCGGCCTGCGCGCGGCACGCGGCGGCGAACTCGGGGTCCTCCTTCCACGCGGCCATCTTCTCGCCCGCCTTGAGGGCGGCGAGATGGAGCGTCGCGACGAACGGCGTGGCGCCGAACCACGGGAACTCGTCGCCGTCGTAGGTGTTGCTGCCGGTGCCCCAGAGGTCGGCGATGCCGTCGCCGTTCTGGTCGAGGCGCGCTTCGAACTCGAGCACCTCCTTGAGCTTCGGGTAGATGAAGTCGAGCCACTCGCGGTCGCCCGTCCAGATGTAGTGGCCGTAGCACTGGAGCACGAAGACCGTCTGCGTGTCGGGCCAGTGCAGATTGGCCCAGCCGGCGCCGCGGTCGATCGAGCCGCCTTCGAGGTCGTCCCAGCCGACGTCGTGGCGAATGGCGCCCCGGCGGTCGAGGTCGAGGTCGAACGCGCCGGTCTGGAGGTTCCAGTGCGTGCCGTAACGTTCGGGGCTCTTTGGGGTGATCTGCTGCTCGGCCCAGAGCGTGAGCTCCGCCTTGTTCAGCTCGGGGAAGCACATGGCGTAGATCGCCTGGGCGGCGGCGCGCTGGTCGATGGTGCCGGCGCAGCCGCTCATGTCGGTGGGCGCCTCGTTGATGGTGAAGCGGTAGTCCTTCGTGTACCAACTGCTGGTGATGGCGGGGAAGAGGTCGTTGACCAACTTGACGCGGAGCCACTTCGGCACGCTCGACGCCATGATGAGGCGGTGCCAGTCGTGGAAGCCTTGCTGGATCTCGTCGCGGCGGGCGAGCACGTGCTCGGCGACCTCCCACGAGCCTCCGAAGAAGTTCTCGTACGCGTGGCCGTAGTTGATCTCGGGATTTCTTGCTGCGATCAGGTTCGGGAACCACCATGCCAGCACGAAGGGCACGGTGCGGCTCTCCTTCGGCTTGAGTGTGAACTTGACAGCGAGGGCGCCGTTCACGTCGCGCTCGACGGCGCCGGGGAGCGTGCCGTCCTTGTCGAATTCCTTGGTGAAGTAGGAGTCAGCGTGGAGGCGCTGCTTGCCCGCGAGATACGTGATCTCGGCATCGTCGGCCGTCGGAGTGACGAGCGAATACGTTCCCTCGACGCGCGGGTCTACCTTCTTGCGCGTGCTGAAGAAATGCAGGCCGATGCAGCCGCCGTCCTTTCTGATCCCGGAGACGTTGTCGCGCGTGTCGTCAATGACGCCGCGGAAATAGCCGCCCTGGCCGATGGTGCTCTGCCACGAGAAGGCGAGGCTGACGGTCTTCTTGCCTCGGCCGGTGTTGGTGGCGGTGAGCTCGAAGACGGCGGCGGGCAGGGCGGAGTCGCGGTAGTTGTCGTCGGTCTTGTTGTCGAGCCGCAGCGACGAGTAGGCGCGCAGCCGGAGGTCCACGTCCTTGAAGCAGGTGAAGCGCATCATGGCCTTGGGCAGGTAGCCCTCATACGAGATCTGGCCCTTCGGGACGCCCTTCATTCCCTTGACGGGGTCGGTCTTGAGGATTCGCGCGCCCTGGCCCTTGACCCACGTGGCGAAGAAGCTCTCGGGGATGCCGCCGGGGTTGCGGTCGGGCTTGAGGCCGGGCTTGCCGGCGCAGACCGGGACGTCCCAGTTGTTGCTCGTGGTGACGTTGCTGAAGCGCCCGTTCGGGCAGAGTTCGACCTTGCCTGCGCCGATGCCGCCCAGCGGCACGCCGGAATGGCCCCACCGTTTGCCCGTCTTTTTCATCGTGCTCGAGCCCCTTCGCCGGATGGTCTAAGTCAGGAGATGTTGATGCACACGCGCCCCGCGCTTGTATCAGAGCAGGCTTGGCGCATCAAGCGGAAAGGCCGCGTGTCGGCCTCCAAGGCGCAGCGCGCAACAAAGTTCTTGCGGTCCGCTCGCGGCTGCGGTATAATGAAGAGTGTTGGTTGGGGGTCTGCCTGCTGTCTCACGCCCCGCAGGTGACCACCGTTCTCTGATGACAAGGGCCCGGTTGGGCCGGGAGGAGGAAGGCGATGAACAGGACACTACTGGGAATCATGCTGATCGTTCTGCTTGTTGCGTCGGCGCCGCCGGCGGCGGCCGATGTCTGGCAGATGAAGCAGCGCGACATGTGCAACACGGGCCGGGCGGACTGGAGCGTGGCGACAGCGCCCGGGAGCGTTTTCAGCACCGTGCTCTGGCAGAAGCCGTCGCCGGGACAGGTGCACGCGACCCAGATGCCGTTCTACGACGGGGCCTACGGCGGGCTCGATATCGTAATCGGGAGCCATTATTGGGCGGCGAAGGGCATTCAGGGCATGGAGCGCCAGACGGGCGCGCTGCTGTGGAACGTCACCGTCGTGGGCGCGAACGACGCATCGCGCTATTACACGCCCGCGTTCTCGAACGACGGCAGCGTTGTCTATCATACAATTGCCAACGCAACCGATCCGCTCTGGGCGTGGTACACGACGACGCCGGCAACGACGTGGAGCAACCTGAACGACACGGCGCCGGATCACCTCAAGGGGCCTTCGCCCAAGATTGCCCCCGACGGCCGGATCGTCCTGCACAAAGCGACCGCCTATAACAACCTGTACGCAGGTACCGACTACGGCCCCGGCGCGACGCCGCCGGCCAGGATCCAGGAGACCTGGGCGGGAGATCCTTCGTGCACCACTCGGCAGAGCCAGGGCTACGCCCTGTACCAGTACTATGACAGCGGAAAGGGGCGCGATGTCTTGATGGTGGTGGGCGCCCGCGGCGATAACGTCATTGGGGCCTGGGACGCCAACGACACCGGGACGCCGAACCAGCTCTGGCAGACGAACTTGGGCCTGAACTGCAACGCCGAGACCCCGACGATTGACCCCTCGAACGGCAACATCTACGCGGCGGCGACAAACAGCTACCGGGGTCAGACCCCCGGCCCCATCTACGTCGTCGGCGTTGACAAGGACGGGAGCGCCCTGTGGGCCAACGCGGCCATGCTGATAGACGACACGCAGTGCGTCTGGGACCCTGACGCCGCCGGGGGCGAGGGGGCCTGGGTGTACGGCACCGTCGTTGGGCCCCGCGGCGGCTGCCTGAGCCACGACGGTGGCACCTATTATCTCCAGACCCTGGGGGGGGCCGAAATCGGAAGCACGGGCGTGAGATTCTACGGCAAGCTGTATGCGGTTGACACCTCGGACGGGTCGCTCAAGTGGTCCTATGACAACTCGGCCTCCGGCTCGCACGCATCGTGGGACATGTCCTGCCCGATCGTGACGGAGAACGGCGTGGTCATCGTCGGCGACAACAAGGCGGGCGGCACGTACTACGCGATCAAGGACGATGGCACCCAGGGGACGCTGGTTGACACGTGTGTCGTTGACGCGACAGGCAAGGCGACGGCGAGCGCGTCGCTGGGGAGCGATGGCAAGCTGTACCTGCCGCTGAAGACGACCTGGACGACAAGCAACGGTGACGGCGACACGCCGACAGGCGCGGTGGTGGACCTTTTCACCTGCTTCCAGACGGTGGCGCTGACGGTGCCCGGCGACGTGGACGGCAACGGGGTCGTGGACGGCCTCGACCTGACGGCCGTGCTCAGCGCGTGGGAGACCACGCCGGGTGACCCGCTCTGGAACGAGAACGCCGACCTCGACGGCAACGGCGTCGTGGACGGCCTGGATTTGACCGAGGTGATCTCGAACTGGACCGTTGCCTCTGCTTCGGCCCCGGAGGCGACGGCAACGGAGAGGGTGAAGCCCGGAAGATCGGGTGCTGCTCCTGGTAACGTCCGGCGCAAGTAGCTGCTCGGGCGCATGGCCGAGCACCAGTCGGCAGCCCGAGGCGAAGACAAGAGAATCTGGCCCTGAAGGGGTCGAGCGATGGGCGGCGTGGGATCCGCCGGTTGTTCGACCCCTCCGGGGTCGGTTGTTTTTTGTGCGCCTTGGCTGTGTGGGCTCGGGCCGTCCATTGACGGATGGGTGTTCTTGTGTCAGATTGGTGGTCGCCAATCGGGATGCACACAAGAGGAGCGCCGCAGCTCATGGCGAAGAAAGGATATCGTTTCGATACGCTGGCCCTGCACGGGGGCCAGGAGCCGGACCCGGCAACGAAGTCGCGCGCCGTGCCCATCTACCAGACGACGTCGTACGTGTTCGACAGCCCGGAGCATGCGGCCAGGCTCTTCGCTCTCGAGGAGTTCGGCAACATCTACACCCGGATCATGAACCCGACGTGGGCGGTGTTCGAGGGGCGGATGGCGGCGCTCGAGGGGGGCTCGGGCGCGCTGGCGGCGAGTTCCGGCTCGGCGGCGATCTCGCTGGCCATTCTGAACATTTGCAGGCCGGGGCAGAACTTCGTGAGCTCGAGCTCGCTCTATGGCGGCACGTACAACCTGTTCCACCACACGCTGCACGGGAAGCTGGGGATCGAGCCGCGGTTCGTGGACCCGTCGGACCCGGAGAACTTCCGCGCCGCGATTGACGACAACACGCGCTGCCTCTATATCGAGTCGATCGGCAACCCGAAGAACGACGTGGCGGATTTCGATGCGGTCGGGGCGATTGCCAAGGACAACGGCATCCCGCTCATAGTGGACAACACGGTGACGACGGCGTATCTGTTCCGGCCGTTCGAGCACGGGGCCGATATCTCGGTCTATTCGTGCACGAAGTTCGTCGGCGGGCACGGGACAAGCATCGGCGGCTGCATCGTCGAGAGCGGCCGATTCGACTGGGGCAACGGGAAGTTTCCGGAGCTGACGGAGCCGGACGCGTCGTACCACGGGGTGAAATACTGGGAGACCTTTGGGACGATGGGGATCGCGTTCGTGCTCAAGGCCCGGGTGCAACTGATGCGCGATCTCGGCCCGTGCCTGGGGCCGTTCAATGCGTTCCTGTTCCTGCAGGGGCTGGAGACGCTGCACGTGCGGATGCCGCGCCACTGCGAGAACGCGCTGAGGGTGGCGCAGTGGCTCGAGAAGCATCCAAAGGTGACGTGGGTGAATTACCCCGGGCTCCCGAGCCATCCGAGCTACACGAACGCGCGGAAGTACCTGCCGCAAGGGCACGGGGCGATCCTGGGCTTTGGCGTCAAGGGCGGTATGGCGGCGGGCAAGAAGCTCATCGCGTCGGTGAAGCTGTTCAGCCACCTGGCGAACATCGGCGACGCCAAGAGCCTGATCATCCACCCGGCCTCGACGACGCACCAGCAGTTGACCGACGCCGAACGGCTCGACACGGGCGTGACCGAGGACTACGTGCGGCTCAGCGTCGGCATCGAGGACATCGAGGACATCATCGGCGACCTCGGCGAGGGATTGGCGAAGATCTAGTCTCCGCGTGCTCTGCGTGCTCTGCGGTGCATCTCATCTCACCGCGGAGGACGCAGAGAGCGCCGAGGGGACAGGCGTTGACAGGGCTGCAACGCAAGGGCCAAGATAACAGGATGAAAGACACGAAGCTACAGACCGGCACGTACACGTTTGGCGAGCCGCCGGACGAGATGGAGCTCGAGAGCGGGCGGCGCTTCGGTCCGATTACGCTCTATTACGAGACGTACGGGACGCTCAACGCGGCGAAGTCGAACGTCATCTACGTGTGTCACGCGCTGACGGGGAACGCGCACCTGACGGGCAAGCTCCCGGGTGAAGAGAAGTCGTCGGGCTGGTGGACGGAGGCGATCGGGCCGGGCAAGCCGTTCGATACGGACAAGTATTTCATCATCGCGTCGAACTGCCTGGGTGGCTGCTCGGGCTCGACGGGGCCCTACTCGATCGACCCGAAGACACACAAGCCGTACGGGCCGAGCTTCCCGCCGATCACGATTCGCGACATCGTCAACGCCAAGCACCAGTTGCTGCGCGACCATTTCGGGTTCGAGAAAATCCTGTGCATCACGGGCGGCTCGATCGGCGGGATGCAGGTGCTGCAGTGGGCGGTAGACCACCCGGAGTACATGGCCGCCATCATGCCGATCGCGGCGTCGGACGCGCTCAACGCGCAGGCGATCGCGTTCAACAAGGTAGGCCGACAGGCGATCATGGCGGACCCGAACTGGAACGGCGGCGACTACTACGACACGATGCCGGAGCTGCAGGGGCTGGCGCTGGCGCGGATGGTGGCGCACATCACGTACCTGAGCGAGGAGGGGATGCGCCACAAGTTCGGCCGCGAGCACACGAACATCGACAAGTGGCACGAGTTCGACGAGCAGTTCCAGGTCGAGAGCTACCTGGATCACCAGGGCGACAAGTTCATCAAGGTGCGCAAGTTCGATGCGAACTCGTACGTGTACCTGAGCCGTGCGATGGACTGGTACGACCTGAGCCGGGGCTACGGCACGATCGAGGACGCCCTGGCGCGCATCCAGGCGCGGGTGTTCATGATGAGCTTCACGTCCGACTGGCTCTTTCCGGCCGCGGACATGGCGAGCATGGCGCAGATCCTCGAGGCACAGGCCAAGCACGTCGTGTACCACGAGATCCGTTCCGACTACGGGCACGATGCCTTCCTTGTCGAGTACGACAAGATCAACCCGTACTTCCGCGCGTTTCTGAGCAGCCTCGAGATGGGGTGACGCTCCGTTTTTTGTCCACGCCGGGACTCCGTATGCTATAAGAGCGGCGATCGGTTTTCGGCACACCGTACCGCGACAACCGGAGAGAGGTGCAATGAATATCCACGTCAAGTTCGTGCTGCTCGTCGTCGGGCTGGTGGCGCTGGCGGTGCTGGTCGTTCTGCTGCGCGCGGACACGGAGGCGCGCGGCGAGAGCCCGCTGATGCTGGACATTTTTCTGGGCGTGCTCGCGGCCGGGTTCGCCGGCGCGACGGTTTCGTACGTGATGTTGCTTCGCCGCCGGCCAACGACAGCGGCTGGCGAGGCCGCGGCTGGCGAAGAGCTGGCCGGCGAAGCGTCGGCCGGCGAAGCGCCGGGCGGCGAGCGGCGAGCAGCGGGCCTCGAGCGGCTGCTGGGCAGGAAGAGAGGGCGGCTGCTGGGCATCGTCCTGCTGAGCGTGATGGGTGTGGCCGTGCTGTTTGCCGTGGTGCTGGTGGCCTATATGTTGTACCTGCAAGTGTTCCTGGGATCGCCATGATCGAGTGGCCCTTTGCCGTTTCAGTGTTTCGTGACGTTCGCCCCGACCAGGACGGTTTTCAGCCGTCCTTCTTGTACGTGGCGCTTTGCCTGTTGTGCCCGCTCGTGCTGGGTGTTCTGTTCGCCGCGCTCAGCGGATTGATCGGCCGACGCGCCGGGCGCAACAAGGGGAAGGGGGAGTCGGGTGTTTGAGGTCACGCTGCCGGTCATCGGCGTCTCGGTGGACGCGGTCGCACTGGTGGCGCTCGGGGTGACGGTGGGGTTCGTGTCGGCCTTTTTCGGTATCGGCGGCGGGGTCATCTCGGTGCCGATGCTGCACATCCTCTTCGGGATCCCGTACAACTTCGCCGTTGGGACGAGCCCGGCGGTGATCTTCGGCACGACGGTCTCGGGTACGCTGGGCCACCGCCGGGACCAGCACGTTGACTACAAGCTTGGCGCGTACATGGTCATCGGCGCGGTGGTCGGCGTGGAGCTTGGCACCTCGGTCGTCGAGGTGCTCAAGCGTGCGGGCACGATCGTGATCGCCTCGCGCCGGATCGAGGCGGTGGACTTCGTCTTGCCGCTCATCTACGCGGTGATCCTCACGTTGATGGGGGTGCTGTTTTACCTCGAGAGCGTGCGGCGGATCCGGGAACTGCGCGCCGATCCGAGCGCGCCGTTTGTGGCGCCGCTCAGCCGGTTTATTCGGGGCGCGCTCTGGCCCCCGCACATTTCGCTGCCCACGTCGGGCATCGAGCGGATTTCGCTGTGGACGATCGTGGGGTTCGGGCTGGCGCAGGGTTTTGTGGCGGGGCTCCTGGGTGTGGGCGGGGGGATCGTGCTGGTGCCCGTGCTGATTTACCTGCTCGGTATTCCGACGGTGGTGGCGATCGGCACGAGCCTGTTCGCGACCGTGTTTGCATCGGGGATTGCCACGTTGAGCCACGCGCGCAAGGGCAACTGCGATATCGTGCTCGCGGTTTGCTTGCTGGTGGGCAGCACGGTGGGGGCGCAGATCGGCGCGTTCGTCGTGCGCAAGCTGCGCGGCGTGCAAATCCGCCGGGCGTTCGCGTTCCTCGCCTGCGCGGTGGCGGCGGTCGTCGTGCTTAAGGTGCTCGTCAAGCTGGGCTTTTTCTAGGTAACAGCTGACCGTCGGCCTTTCCCCGGCGATCAAGATCTATTCTCAATCGCCCCTTCGGGGCTCTGGAGGTTTTCCTGACCTGCCACCACGGGCTTGCGGGCCTGCTGAAAAACCTGTGCCCGCGACGCCCCGTAGGGGCTTTACGTGAGTAGCCGTAGGCGTCAGCCTACGGACCGCGCGCAAGAAACAACCAACCTTCGTCGACGGGCGACCGGCCCGGACGGGCCGGTCGCCCGTCGAGAAAGAGGACCTTTATCCG
>CAZJXV010000118.1:0-12126 GCA_964550015.1 uncultured Verrucomicrobiota bacterium | reverse complement strand
GTGGTGTCCATAGTTTTGTGTAATTTCGCTTGGGGCTGGGTTGTGGTTGGGTGTGTTCATGGTGTTCAAGCCGCCTGGGCCGCGTGGGTTTGGGTGTCAGGTTTGAGTCGGTGTTGTCGGCCGTTGTAGGCGCAGCAGACGGCCAGGCTCAGGCGGCGCGCGGTGCCAGCGTTGGGCAGGCACCCGATGGGCCGCAGGCGGCGTCGCAGCTCGACGAAGAGCCGCTCGATGGCGTTGGTGGTCCGCACGGCGCGCCGCACGCCCGGCTCGCAGCCGAAAAACGCCACGAGCTCGTCAAGGGCGGCCTCGTGCCGGTTGACCGGGCGGGGGTGGTTTGGTAGGATGCGCGGCGTCTTGACCGGGAGGGGCGAAGCGTCCGGTGCGGTCCTGCGCTCCCGCAATGTGTGCACGCGTCCGTTCAACGGGAGGGAGTCAATCCATGGCGACGAAGAACATCTCGCTCAAGCTGGGCGACAAGGAGTTCAAGCTGGGGAACCACGAGCTGGCGCGGGTGTCGCTCAAGGAGGTGGCGTTCGACGAGCAGCCGGAGATTGGCGCGTCGCTGAGGCGGGCGAGCATCGGGGTGGACCTGGCGCCGGATCTGTCGCCGGTGCTCGACGAGGACCAGGCGTACATGAACTACATTGACGGGGAGTGGCTTTCGTCGGAGTCGGACCGCTTCCGCGACAACGTCAATCCGGCCGACCGGCGCGAGCTGCTGGGGCGGACGCCGGTGAGCACAAGCGAGGACGTGGACCGGGCGATGACGGCGGCGGACCGCGATTTCATGGAGTGGATGGCGATCAGCGGCGACTTCAAGCTGAAGGCGTTTCTGCGCGTGGCCGAGCTGCTCGAGCACAATCAGAAAGAGATCGAGCGGATCATGTGCCGCGAGATGGGCAAGACGCTTTTCGACTGCCATCTGGACGTGGCCGAGGCGATCGGGGTGGTCGAGGTGGTCGCGCCGATGGCGTTGAGCATGAAGGGGGCGACGCACCAGAAGATCGTTAACGGCACGGCGATGGAGTGCCGGCTGAGCCCGCGCGGGGTGGCGGCGATCATTACGCCGTTCAACTTTCCGCTGGCGATCCCGATCGCGCAGGTGGTCTCGGCGCTGGTGACGGGCAACACGGTGGTGTGGAAGCCGTCGCACCTGACGCCGGAGACGTCGCAGGCGATGCTGAAGGTGATCCTGACGGCGCTCAAGGAGACGGGCGAGCGGATGCACGTGAAGGTGCCGCGGGGCCTTGTGAACATGTACTTCGGGGCGGGCTCGGCGACGGCGTCGCACCCGGTGCCGAAGGTGATCCACTTCACCGGCTCGAAGGACATCGGCGACAAGGTGGACGCGATCGGCTCGGGGATGGGCAAGCGGGTGATGAAGGAGGTGGCCGGGATCAACATCACGTACGTGCATAAGGCGGCGGACCTGGCGAAGGCGGTGCCGCAGATCGTCTATGGCAAGACGATCACGGGCGGCCAGCGGTGCTCGTCGATCCAGGAGGTGCTCGTGGACCACGAGCGGTACGGCGAGCTGCTCGAGGCGCTGAGGAGGGAGGCCGAGCAGATCGTCACGGGCGACGGGGCCTCCAAGGAGGTGGCCGAGGCGGACGCGACGCCGGGCCGCTACAGCCTGCCGCCGATGGTGGACGACGAGCAGCTTGCGCACGTGCGAGACCTGCTCGACCGGTCGGTCAGGGAGGGCGGGCGAATCGCCTATCAGACGGAGCTGGCGCCGGAGCTGCTGGAGTCGGGGTTCTATCATCCGTTTACGATCATCACGGACGTGGACGAGACGAACTGCCTGTTCTACGAGGAGGTGTTCGGTCCGGTGCTCGTCGTGAGCAAGGTCAGGGACATCCACGAGGCGGTTGCGACGATCAACAACAAGATCGGCATCGTGGGGTGCATCCACACCGAGGACAAGAACGCGAGCGAGTTTTTCATCGAGCGGGTGCTCCGAACGCGCATTGACGACGGCCGTCACGGCACGGGGTGCTTCTGGTCCACGAAGTTCGGGGGCGACCGCGGCGCGGGCTCGGGCAACGCGGCGCTCGACGGCGACATGGTGTACAGCTACGTGATCTACAAGACCGTGTACCGCCAGTTTTCCGAGCCGAAGTGAGCGAAGGGACTGAACGGTCGGCCGCACGCGGGGGTTGCGCCTCGGGTGCGGCTTTTCTGCGATGGGGACGGTGTTTCCCGTGTAGGATTCCTTTTGTAGTATACGGTTCCGCAGGCACCTAACCGTGGAGAGTCATTGTGGGTCAACGGTCGGTCCGGCTCCGTGGGCGGCGGTTTGATGCGGCGTTCGACGCGCGCACGGGCACGCTGGTGGGGCTGCGGCACCGCGCGCATGTGCCGGGGCTGAACTTCGTCTCGACGAACCCCGTGCTGTCACCGGAGCTTGGTTTCGGGCGGGTGCGTGTGCGGTGCCGGGCCGTGGGCCGCAGGAAGTGGGAGGCTGTGGAGTCGGGCGGGGCGGTGACGGTGCTGCGCTCGGGCGGCAAGGCGGCGGGTATCTCGACGAGGTCGGCGGGCGGGCCGGTGCGCGTGGCGTCGCGGTTCCGGCTGATGGCGGGCGAGGGGCTCCGCTGGCAGGTCAGCGTGCGGAACGCGACGGACGGGCCGCTGGAGGTCGGCGAGGTTTCGTTCCCGCTGCCGTTCAATGCGTGCTTCGACGCGCGCGACATGCGGGCGATGTACGAGGAGCGCGTGACGGTGCATCCGTTCGTGGCGGGGCACGGTTCGTACGTGCTGGTGCAGGCGTTGTGCGGGCGGGCGCCGTTCCTCGTCGTGATGCCGGAGGGGGACACGCCGCTCGAGGCGATGGCGCGGGACCAGAGCGACGCGCTTGAGCTTGCGCGGTTCCTGGGTGGGGGCGTGCTGCGCGTGTACGCGCACTCGGCGGCGAGCCGCGCGGTGCTGGGCTGGCACGAGTGGTTCAACGGGCACACGAAGTTCCGGCTCGGGCCGGGCGAGCGGCGGGTGTTCTCGTTCGCGCTGCGGTGGGTGGGCTCGTACGCGGAGCTCGACGAGGTGCTTGTGCGGCACGGCGTCGGTGCGCTCACGGTGATCCCGGCGCCGGTGGTGCCGGCGAATGCCACGGCGCGGGTGGCCGTGCGCTCGAGGCGGGCGGTGCGGCGGGTGCGGTGTCCGGGTGCGCGGGTGCGCGCGCTGGGCGGGCAGCGGTACGCGGTGCGCTTCGCGACGCCGGGAACGTACACGGCGCGGGTCGAGTTCGACGACGGGCGCTGGACGGCGGTGCACTTCCGGGCGATCGAGCCGGTGGAGGCGCTGATCCGGAAGCGGGCGGCGTTCATCGCGCGGAAGCAGCAGGTCACCGACGCGGACGACCCGCGGTCGGGCGCGTTCCTGATGTGGGATTGCGAGGACGAGGCGCTCGTGCGCGAGGCGCGGGCGGCGTTCTACGTGGGCGGGAGCGACGACCTCGGCTTTGCCGATCCGCTCTACCTGGCGGCGAAGAACGCGGCGCTTCCCGACGAGAAAGAGCGGCGGGCGCTGGCGCGCTACGTCGAGCAGTTCCTGCACGGGAAGCTCCAGCGGCCGGACGATTTCGGCGTGGTGCTGTGGTACGGCGACGCGGTGTGGCGGCACTACAAGGGCAGCGACGTGTGCCGCTCGTTCAACTATCCGCACGTGTTCAATCTCTACCACGCGCTGTATCGGGCGGCGAAGGAGTTCGGCCCGGACGGCGGGCTCGGCGCGCGGGAGTTGCTGGTGCGCGCGTGGCGCACGGCGATGGCGATGTACACGCACGACATGATCGCGGGCGACGCGGTGACGATGGGCAACATGGGGCAGTCGGCGCTGCTGGGTCTGCTCGGGTCGCTCGACGAGGAAGGGCTGACGAAGGAGCGGGCGGCGCTGCGGCGGCAGATGCGGCGCAGCGCGCGGCACTACGCGCGCGTGCGCTACCCGTACGGTTCGGAATTCTCATTCGACACGACGGGCTACGAGACGGTGTACTTCTTCCGGAAGGCGGTCGGCAAGGACGAGGCGCTCGCGGCGGAGACGCTGGCCGTGGCGCTGGCGACGCGGCACCATGCGCCCGCGTGGTACCTGGCGGGGAACGACGTGCGATCGGGCTTCGGCAACGGCAAGTCGCACCCGCTCGAGGACGAGATCGAGTTCAGCTACATGGCGTCGCTCAACGGGCTGGTCGTGCAGGACGCGTACGAGGCGACGGGCGACGAGGCCTTGCTGCGCAGCGCGTACGCGAGCGCGCTCGGCGTGTGGTCGGTCGTGCGGGGCGACGGGGCGGGCCGCTACCTGTATACGTGGGAGCCGGCGCGGATGCTGTTCGACCCATGGTCGAGCGAGACGGGCCTGGCGCTTTTTGGCGCGCTCGAGCAGCAGCGGGCGTACGTTGTCGAGAACGCCGACTTCGGGCTCGTCGGGTACGGGTGCGAGGTGAGGCGCGTGCGCGGCGGCGTCGAGGTGGTGCCGCTCGACGGGCTGCGGCGGCACGTGGTGTGGCGGGCGCGCGGTCTGCGGGTGCGCGCGTCGGGGGCGACGATCGAGCGGCTGGTGTTTCTCGACGAGGGCGGGATCCGGGCCGAGCTGCGCGGGGTGACGAAGGGGGCGCACGAGGCGCGGCTGCGGGTGGAGCGCGCTGCGGGGCGTCGCCGGACGGTCGCCGAGGCGGCGGTCACAGTGCGGCCGCGGCGCAGCGTGCAGGTTGAGGTGCGTTCGGCGGGAGCGTGAGGGCGCCATGGCGATGACGAAGAAGGAGCGGGTGCTGGCGGCGCTGCGGCACGAGCCGGTGGACACGGTGCCGAAGGGGGAGCTCGAGGTAAGCAAGGAGCTCGCCGAGGCGCTGGGATTCGTCTCCGACGATACGTTCGAGTGGGAGAAGGGGGTGCGGGAGCGGCTCAGGATGGACCTGTTTGCCGCGTGCGCCGACTGGCCGCCGGAGGAGCCGCTGGGCGAGGACGAGTACGGGCGGCGGCGCTCGCGCAACTGGTACGGGATCGAGGTGCTGCGCACGGAGCATACGCTGGAGGTGGTCAGGCCGGCGTTCGTGACGGATGCGGACTACGAGGCGTTTGTCGAGCCGACGGTGGCGATGATGGACACGTCGCGGCTCGAGCGGTGGCGCGACGAGACGGACTTCTTCGTGTTCGGCCAGACGGGCGGGGTGTTCGACACGCTGACGTGGCTGTTCGGGTTCGAGCAGTACATGGAGCTGGCGCTGGCGGACCCGGGGCGGATCAAGCGGATCGCGGATGCGGTGTGCCGGTTTCACATGGAGTTGGGCCGGCGGTGCGTGGAGCTGGGGCTCGACCTGGTGCTCGTGGCCGACGACATCGCCTACAACGCCGGGACTTTTCTGTCGCCACGGTTGTGCGACGAGCTGGTGTTTCCGTACTACGAGCGGATCGTGCGGGGCATCAAGGCGGCGGATCCGGCGGTGCCGGTGATGCTGCACACGGACGGCAACGTGAGCGAGGTGATGGAGCGGATCATTGCGTGCGGCTATGACGGGGTGCACTCGCTGCAGCCGTCGGCGGGGATGGATATCGCCGAGGTCAAGCGGCGCTACGGCGAGCGGCTCTGCTTGATGGGGAACCTCGATATCAACCGCCTGCTGCCGTACGGCACGCCCGACGAGGTGCGGGCGGCGACGCGGGCGTTGCTCGAGACGGCGGCGCCGGGGAGCGGGTTCATCCTGAGCACGTGCAACGTGCTGACCAAGGACATTCCCGCCGAGAATGCGCTCGCCATGTACGAGGAGGCAGAGGCGTTCCGGCTCTAACCCGCATTTCTCACAGAGAGCCGAGGTCGAGCGGTGACCGATGCGCAATGGAAAAAATAGGGACAGGCACCTATTTTTCTGTAGGCGCTGAACACATTTGATGCACCCTGGCGCAGAAAAATAGGTGCCTGTCCCTATTTTTTCCCGCGCCCTGCGCGCCGTGAGAGATGCGGGCTAACCCTTCTCCAACTGCTTGCGGAGGTCGGGGAATTTTTCGAGGAGGTAGTGGTAGCGGTTGCGGAGGATTTTTTGCTTCTCGTCGAAGAGGGGGCTCCAGTTGGGGTAGGTGGTGCCGGTGGGGTCGCCGTATCGGTTGAGCTTGTTGTGCCTGAGCCAGGCGTCGATGCGTTCCTGCCACTCGACGGGGACGGGCGGCGGCTGCGGGCCGCGGGGGGCGTAGCGCTTGTGGAGCTCGCCGACGAGGCCGGGGCGCTTTTTGAGGATGTAGTCGAAGCGGTCGGTGCGCGTGCCGGTGGCCTCGTCGAAGAGCGGGGTGCCGCCGGTGTAGACGGTGTCTTTCGGGTCGCCGTAGGTGTTGAGGTTTTCTTCTTTGATCCAGAACTCGATCATGGCCCTCTCTTCGAGGGTGGGCGGGGGCGGGGGCCTGCGCGCTTTTTCGGCGTTGGCGATGGCGGCCTTGACCTCGTCGAGCTTTTCGCGCGGCTGGCGCCGGGCGGGGTGGGCGGCGGTGTAGAGCCCGGCTTTCTTGTCCCACTTGAGGAGCCAGATGCCGTCTTGGCCCATCGTGTAGCGGATCCAGCTCGAGGCTTCGAAGCGGCTTGTGCGGCCGTCGGGGCCGATCCAGATGCGTTCGCCCGGGAAGCCGAGGATGACGGTCTCGCCCGCTTTGCCCAGGAGGACCTGCTCGACGGTAATGGTGGCGCGGTCGGTGGCGTCGCGGCTGGGCTCGGCCTTGTCGATCTTGGTGATCTTGCCGACGACGATGAGGTCGGTCTGCTGGACGAGGTCGGGCAGTTCGATCCGGGCGTAGTCGGCGTGGGCGGCGCTGAGGACAGCGGCGGCGATAAGGGCGGCGGCGACGATGGAGGCGGCGATCACGGCGCTGTTATGGCGGTGCATGGTGGGTCTCCTGGTCGAGGGTGTGTGTCGAGTATGACACAGTGGCCGTCGGAAGTGTTCCGGAAAACAGCGGCAGGTGGGGGTGTTCGGTCGGCGGGGGTCGGGAGAAAACGACTCCTACCCGATGGGGCAGGAGTCGTGACCTGGTTTGGAAGAGGGCGCTCTAGCGTTTCTTCCTCTTGGCCTTCTTCTTTTTCTTTTTCTTCTTCTTGGCTACCTTTTTCTTCTTTTTCTTCTTCTTGCGCTTCGCCGCGCCGCGCGACATTTTCGCTCTTGAGATGTCGCCGTTCTTGTCGACGAAGTACAGGTAGCCGGCCTGCTTCTTGACCCCAACTTTCGCGACCTTCTCGGCCATTCCTACTCACCTCCTTTCGCCTGGTCGTGTCACTCGTCGAGAGCGTCGCTGCGTTCTGAGGCGGACGCTAGCACCGGGCCGGAGGGCTGTCAAGAGGAGAAATGCACTTTTTTGAAAAATTTCTCGTCGGGGCACCGGGGCCCGGCGGGGGTGTGTGAGAGGCGCCTGCCCGGGCCGGTCGGGCCGGGCGGCGTCGCGCGTGCGGGAGCGCAGTATGGGGAGTTTCTCGTCGAGAAAGCGGGCTGGCCCGGGCGGCCGTCCGGGGGCGGCGGCCCGACGGGGGCTTAGCCGAGGGCGGCGCGGAAGGCGTCGCTGATGCGTTCGGCGTGGGCCTTGACGTCGCGTTCCTCGCGGCCCTCGACCATGACACGGGCGAGGTACTCGGTGCCGGAGTAGCGGATGAGGACGCGGCCCTCGTTGCCGAGGGTCTGCTCGACGTGGCGGACGGCTTGCTGGACGCCGTCGAGGGTTTCGATGGGGGGCTTGTCGCGGACGGGCACGCTGATGAGCACTTGCGGGTAGCGGGGCATGGCGCGGCGCAGGTCGGAGAGCTTGCGGCCGGTCTCACGCATGATGCGCAGGATCTGCAGGGCGGTGATGAGGCCGTCGCCGGTGGTGGTGTAGTCGCTGAAGATGACGTGGCCGGACTGCTCGCCGCCGAGGTTGAGGCCGTGTTCGCGCATGGTTTCGATGACGTAGCGGTCGCCGACCTTGGTGCGGTGCACGGTGATGCCGGCGTCGTCCATGGCGCGGAAGAGGCCGAGGTTGCTCATGATGGTGGCGGCGATGGCGTTGTTGTTGAGCAGGCCCTTGTTCTTGAGGTCGAGCGCGGCGAGGACGAGGACGTGGTCGCCGTCCACGACGGTGGCGTCGTCGTCGGCCATGATGCAGCGGTCGCCGTCGCCGTCGAGGGAGATGCCGACGTCGGCGCGGTGGTCAATGACGCCCTTGCGGACGACTTCGGGGTAGAGGGCGCCGCAGTGGTCGTTGATGTTCATGCCGTCGGGCTCGTCGGAGTAGACGGCGACGTCGGCGCCGAGTTCGGTAAAGATGCGTGGGGCGACCTTGTAGGCGGCGCCGTTGGCGACGTCGAGGACGAGCTTAAAGCCGTCGAGGGTCATGCCTTTTGGGAAGGAGTTCTTGATGAACTCGATGTAGCGTCCGATGGCGTCGTCGATGCGGTAGGCCTTGCCGACCTCGGCGGCGGTGGGGCGGATGTCGTCGAGCTCGCCGGAGGCGATGTAGGCCTCCATCTGGCGTTCGAGCTCGTCGGGCAGCTTGAAGCCGTCGTTGGAGAAGAACTTGATGCCGTTGTCCATGTAGGGGTTGTGTGAGGCGGAGAGCATGACGCCGGCGTCGGCGCGCAGGCTGCGGGTGATGAAGGCGACGGCGGGGGTGGGCAGCGGGCCGAGCAGGAGGGCGTCGACGCCCATGGAGCAGATGCCGGCGACGAGGGCGTTTTCGAGCATGTAGCCGGAGAGGCGGGTGTCCTTGCCGATGACGATGCGGTGGCGGCGGTCGTCGTGCTTGAAGACGTGGGCGGCGGCGCGGCCGAGCTTGAGGGCGGTCTCGGCGGTCATGGGTTCGGTGTTGGCGATGCCGCGGACGCCGTCGGTGCCGAAGAGTGTTGCGGGTCGGTTCATCGGTCGGTTGTCTCGGTGCGTGCGTTACTCGTTGTCTGCGGCGACGGTCAGCTTGACTTCCGGGACGCTGGTGGTGTCGAGCTCGACGCCGGGCGTCTTGATGATGACGATGGGCACCAGGGTGAAGGTGAACCCCGGCGTGATGCCTTCGTCTATGACGACGTACGCGGCGGCGGCCTTGGGCCCGAGGTCCGCGAGCAGCTTGGCGGGTCCGCGGACCTTGATGGCGATGGCGCCCGGGTTGATTTCGATTCTACTGCGGTCGTTGGGCGGCTTCAAGACCATGACGGGCACGGGCTCGAGCAGGCGCTCCTCGAGGCGCGGGGCGATGACGATGTGCACTTTGACGCTGTGCTCGAGCGGGAGGTCGGAGCCGGGTTGGGGATCGAGTAGAAAGACCGTGTCGTGGACCGGGGCGGTGAGGCCGGTGACGTTGACGGGTGTCGTGTGGATCGCGGTGATGGCGGCGGCGGTCTCGGCGCCGAGCTCGAGTGTGACGGTCGAGGGGGTGGCGCGTGTCCGGACGATCTCGTAGCCGTCGGCGGGTCGGCCGAAGGTGGCCACCTCGACGGGGAGCACGGTGCGCTGGAGGCGCTGGACGCGCAGTTGGATGCTGTCGGGCCGCCGGAGCAGGGCCACGCGCCTGGGGAGCCGGAACTCGCCGCGCGTCAGCGGCAGGAGCAGGGTGGCGGCGGGGGCGCCGCCGGCGAGGGCCTGCTCGATTTCGTCGCGCGCGTCAATGGCGACGGTGGGTCGGAGGTCGCTGATCTTGTCGACGGGGCCCTGGACCCTGATCTCGACGGAGAGCGAGTCCTGGTCTTCGACGATGACGTTGTCGGGCAGTGCAAGCTCGACGGGGCACTCGATCCAGTCGCTTTCGGTGATGGTGCGTCCGTGTAGGAGGAACCAGGTGGCGACGGCGAGCGCGAGGGCGATGAGCTTGATGTTGAGGTTGTGGATGCGCGGCTTCATGCGCGCTTCCTCCAGAGGGCGGAGAGCCACGCGCGCCGGGGCGGGGCGTAGAGCTCTTCGAGCGCTTCGGTGAGTCGGCGCTCGCTGACGTTGCGTTCGAGGGCGCCGTTGCGGCCGATGGAGATGCGGCCGGTCTCCTCGCTCACGACGATGATAAAGGCGTCGGTTTCCTCGGCGAGGCCGAGGCCGGCGCGGTGGCGGGTGCCGATTGACTTGTCGAGCAGTGTGCGGCTCGACAGCGGGAAGATGCATGCGGCGGAGCGCAGGCGGTCGCCGCTGATAATGATGCCGCCGTCGTGCAGTGGCGAGCCGTAGGTGAACACGGTGACGATGAGTTCGCTGGTGGCCTCGGCGTTGATCTCGACGCCGGAGCGGATGAGCTCGCCGAGCGAGATGTCCTGTTCGATGGCGATCAGGGCGCCGATGCGCTTGGAGGCCATGTTGGTGACGGCGCGGTGGATGGCGGGCACCATGCGGTGGGTGTCCTCGGCGAGGCTGAAGAACTTGCGGCGGCCGAGGCGGGCGAGCACCTGGCGCAGCTCGGGGTGGAAGATGATGATGGCGGCGATGATGAAGACCTGGAAGAAGGACGAGAGCATGTAGGCGAGCACGTCGAAATGGAGCCGCTGGGCGAAGAAGAAGCCGACCAGCAGGATGCCGATGCCCCAGATGAGCTGCTCGGCGCGGGTGCCCTTGATGAAGAGCAGCACGAGGTAGTAGACGGCGAAGATGATGAGGATCTCGATGACGGCCATGAGGAGTTCAAGCATCGGGGCCTCCGGGGGCGGCGGCGCGTACGGCGTCGAGGAGGTCGCAGACCTGGCGCATCTCGGCCACGTCGTGTACGCGCACGATGTGCGCGCCGCCGAGCACGCACGCGGCGACGGCGGCGGCGGTGCCGATGAGGCGTTCCCCGGCGCCGAGGTCGAGGGTGGCGCCGATGAAGGATTTTCTCGAGGGCCCGACGAGCAGGGGGCAACCGAGGGCGAGCAGCTCGGGCAGGCGCGCGATGAGCTCGACGTTGTGGCGGACGGTCTTGCCGAAGCCGATGCCGGGGTCGAGGACGGTCAAATCGTCGGGCACGCCGGCTGCGGATGCGGCGTCGCGGCGGGCGGCGAGGAAGCGGGCGACGTCGGTGACGACGTCGTCGTAGTGGGGGTGGTCCTGCATGGTGCGCGGGGTCCCCTGCATGTGCATGAGGACGATGGGCACGCCGCACGCGGCGGCGAGCTCGAGCATGGCGGGGTCTCCGCCCGCGGTGACGTCGTTGATCATGGCGGCGCCGGCGTCGAGGGCGGCGCGGGCGACCTCGGGCTTGCTGGTGTCGACGCTGATGGGGATGTCGAGGCGCGCAGCGGCGGCCTCGATGACGGGGATGACGCGGCGGACCTCTTCGTCGGCGGGCACCTCGGGGGCGCCGGGGCGGGTTGACTCGCCGCCGACGTCGAGGATGTCGGCGCCGTCCTCGGCGAGGCGGGTGCAGTGGTCGACGGCGGCGGCGGGATCGAGGTATTGGCCGCCGTCGGAGAAGGAGTCGGGGGTGACGTTGACGATGCCCATGAGGGCGGTGCGCGGGCCGAGGTCGAGGGCGAAGCGGCCCCAGCGCCAGGCGTAGCGTGGCCGCGGGGCGCTGGTGCGCATTTCAGGCCGAGCTCTCGTTTGGCCTCGGGAGGACATTCGACGGCAGCTTTTCGTCGGCGGTTGGGGCGGCGGCGTCCTTGGGGTGCTCCTGGGCGGTGTCGGATTTGGCGCGCCGGGCCAGGTGGGCTTCGGGCGTCCAGGTACCCTCGATGATCTCGGTGACTTCTTTGCCCTCGAGCACCTCGTATTCGAGCAGCGCCTCGGCGACGGCCCGGACCTTGTCCTTGTGCTCGGTGAGGATGCCGCGGGCGCGTTGGCTGCATTCGTTGACGATGCGGCGGACCTCGGCGTCGATCTCGCGGGCGGTCTCCTCGCTGAACTCGCGGCGGTGTCCGAGTTCGCCGAGCTCCTTGCCGAGGAAGACCGACTGGTCCCTCGATCCGTAGGTGAGAGTGCCCATTTTGTCGCTCATGCCGAGCTCGCACACCATGGCGTGGGCGACGCGGGTGGCGGACTTGAAGTCGCTGGCGGCGCCGCTGGTGACGTCGTCAAAGAACATTTCCTCGGCGAGGCGGCCGGCGAGCAGGCCGGTGATCGTGCCGAGGAGCTCTTGTCTTTTCTGCATGTACTTGTCGCGTTCGGGGAGCTGCATGGTGGCGCCGAGGAACGAGACGCCGCGCGGGACGATGGTGACTTTGTGGAGGGGCTCGCACTCC
>CAZJXV010000117.1:0-12235 GCA_964550015.1 uncultured Verrucomicrobiota bacterium | reverse complement strand
CTACTTGCATGCGCCCCTCCGGGGCTTCGATTGCGATGCGCAGACATGGCGGTCTCCTTAGCGGCGTGCCTCGGTGGTGGGCTCGAAGACGAGGTCTTCGATGAGCACGCGGTGTGGGCGGCGCGCGTTCTCGACGAGGACGGCGGCGAACTCGGCGGGCGTGATCCACCTGGTTCGGGCCGGGTCCTCGGCGGCCCAGTCCACGCGGCCGTGCGAGTCCACCTGGTAGGGGTAGGCGATCTGGAGCTTGATGCCGTGGGGCTTGAGCTCGCGCGCGAGCGCCTTCGAGAAGCCGACGACGCCGTACTTGCTGGCGCAGTAGGCGGCGGCGTGCTTCATCGGCATGCGGCCGCCGACCGAGGCGATGTTGAAGATGTGGCCTGCGCCGCGCTCGATCATGCCGGGCACGACGGCCTTGCACACGAGGAAGGTGCCGCGGAGGTTCGTGCCGTGGAGGCGGTCCCAGTCGGCGGTGGTGAGCTCGGTGAACGGTTTGGTGAGGTACTGGCCGGCGTTGTTGACGAGGATGTCGAGCCGCCCGAAGGTCTCGAGGACGAGGCCGACGGCGCGCTCGACGTCGGGCTCGCGCGAGACGTCGGCGGTGACAGCGAGGGCCTTGCGGCCGAGGGCCTGGATCTCGCGGGCGACGGCTTCGAGCGCCTCGGCCTCGCGGCCGCAGACGGCGACGTCGGCACCCGCTTCAGCAAAGGCGAGCGCGACGGCGCGGCCGATGCCCTTGCCGCCGCCGGTGATGAACGTGGTCTTGCCCGCAAGTTCGGTCATGCCCGTAGATCACCATATTCGCCGCGCGACTGCAAGGGGCGAGGCGAGACGAAGACGAGCGCCCAGGGAAGGGATCTCACGCGAAGACGCTAGGAACGTAGGAAAGGGTCTCACGCAAAGGCGCAAAGGCGCAAAGGGGCAAAGGGGCAAAGGGGCAAAGGGGCAAAAATGCAGAAGCCGCCTTGAGGGGCGGCTTCGCGCCCGGTGCCGAGGCCACCGGGGTGGTATGGTTTCAGTATCGCCT
Source organism: uncultured Verrucomicrobiota bacterium (assembly GCA_964550015.1). Classification (GTDB taxonomy): domain Bacteria; phylum Auribacterota; class JABMQX01; order JAFGEW01; family JAFGEW01; genus CAZJXV01. The sequence goes on along the minus strand of CAZJXV010000117.1, from coordinate 11,208 downwards.
CATCTCGATGGCCCGGCGGTCGCTTTCTTGTGTTTTCTCAAAAATGGGGACAGGCACCTATTTTTCTAGGCCACGGTGTGTCAAATGTGTCCGGCCTCTATGAAAAATAGGTGCCAGTCCCCATTTTTCTGGGCCACGGGGTGTCGAATGTGTCCGGCCTCTATGAAAAACAGGTGCCAGTCCCCATTTTCCTTCGCGCCTTTGCGGCTTTGCGCCTTTGCGTGAGGTCCTCTAGTAACTGCCGCCGCCGGGGGGTTCGGGGTTGGCGGCCTCGATTTCGGCGAGGTCGTCGTCGGTGAGACGCCAGCCGGCGGCGCCGACGTTGTCCTCGACCTGGGCGGGGCGCTTGGCGCCGCAGATGGCGACGGTGACGCCCGGGCGGTGGACGATCCAGTTGACGGCGACCTGGGCGACGGTCCGGCCGTGGCGGGCGCCGATCTCGCGCAGCTTCTCGACGAACTTGAGGCACTCGAGGAACCGCTCGCCTTTGAAGTTCTTGTCCCAGCGGCCGCGGGCGTCCGACTCGGGGAACGTCGAGTCCGGCGTGTACTTGCCCGTCAGGAGGCCCTTCTGCATCGGGCTGTAGGCGAGGACGCCGACGCCGTGCTCGGCGCAGTAGGGCAGCAGGTCGGGCTCGATGTCGCGCCGGAGCAGGCTGTAGGGCGGCTGGACGCTGGCGACGGGCGCGTGCCGGCGCGCCTCGGCGATCTGGGCGGCGGAGAAGTTGCTCACGCCGATGGCGCGGATCTTGCCGGCGGCCTTGAGCTCGGCCATGGCGGCCATCATCTCGGCGATCGGCGTGTGCTCGTCGGGCCAGTGGATCTGGTAGAGGTCTATGACGTCCACGCTGAGGCGTTCGAGGCTCTCGTCGCACTCGCGCAGGATCATGGCCTTGCTCGCGTCGCGGGTGAAGGAGGTGAAGTCGCCCGGCACGCCCCATTGGATGCCGCACTTGGTGGCGAGCACCACGTCGTCGCGGCGGCCCTTGATGGCGCGGCCCACGACGCGCTCGGAGCGGCCGGCGCCGTAGACGGCGGCGGTGTCCACGAAGTTGACGCCGAGGTCGAGGGCGCGTTTGACGGCGGCTTCGGACTCGGCGTCGTCCACCTCGCCCCAGCTCAGGCCGCCCATGGCCCAACAGCCGAGGCCGACGACGGAGACATCGAACTCGGTCCCGTCCAGCTTGCGGTATTCCATCATGTCCTCCTCTGCGATGTGTGGGTCGGGAGCGCGGGCCGGGCGCCGCCGGGACTCGGGCCGGGGCCCGTGGGGCGACTCTCGCGCAGGCAGAGGCGCGGATCAAACAAAAAAGTGGCCTCGTCCGGGGGGGGGTGGACGAGGCCACGGGGGAAGAGGGGTGTCTGTGGAGAAGGGAGATCAATGAACGATTTCGTCTAACACCTACGAAGAGTGCCGTTAGGCGATGATCGGGGCGGGCCTTCCCCGTCCGCGCCCTGTCATGCGTCCTGAGTGATCTCCTTCTTTGGTTTCCTTCCCAGGCTTCACTGTTGTATACGTTCCCGGCCCGGTTTTTGTTCCCGCAAAGTGAAGAAACCGGGCATGGAGAGGGGGCAGGCGAGGGCGTGATGCGCGGGCGCGACATTGATAAGTATTTGCAGCGACGGGACAAGTGGTATCTCGGCGGCGGTGATGCGGTCTGTTGGGCGCCGCGGTTTCCGGTGTGGCTGACGCGGGCGGGGTTCTGGGATGAGGCGAGCTACTACAACCTGCCGTTTGCGCCGGTGTTCGCCGTGTCGCTGATCGACGAGGAGGTCCGGGCCCTGCCCTTGCGGGCGAGGCGCTACCTGTGGCGGCCGAGCGCGTTCCGGGTCAACTACGTCATCATCGGCCGGGCGGCCGACGGGCTGCGCGTGCAGGAGCGCAAGTGCGTGTTGGAGAGCGACGTGTTGGCTTCGGACTTCATTATCCGCAACCGGGGCCGGCGTCGCCGGCGGCTGCACGTGGTGATGTGGACGTGCCAGCCGTACGCGCCCGGCCACCTGGCGCAGCATGCGCGCGACGTGCGCGTGCTCGAGGGGGCGGTGTCGTTCACCAAGGCGCTGCAGGTGCGGCCGGGGCCGGTGCGCGACGTCACCTGCGTGCTCGGCATGGATGCGCCCCGGCGTTCGTACCTGGTGCAGCTTTCGCAGCCGACGGAGAACCTGCCTCGGTGGGCGCTGACGCCGTTTCACGACCGGTTCGACGGGGAAGGCCTCGGGGACGAGGTGAACCTGGGCGGGGTGCGTCCGGACGGGCTTGCCTACATCGGGCAGCACGCGGTGGTGGAGCTCGAGCCGGGCGACGAGCGGTCGCTCAAGCTGTGTGCGGCGATCTCGAGCTCGCCGACCCGGGCGGAGGCGGCGTTCGGCGATGCGCTCGCGACGCGGGGCCGGCTCTCGGACCGGTCGGGGCGCGCGTGGCGCCGGTATTTCGAGAGCGTGCCTCGGTTCGAGTGCGACGACGAGTACATCACCAAGTACTACTGGTACCGCTGGTACGGGCTGCGGCTGCTGACGACGCGGGGCGGGACGGCCGAGCAGCCGTGGCCGTCGGTGGCCGAGGGGATCGAGTATTTCCGGGGGCCGGTGTCGTACAGCGCGCCGGCCCACATGCTGGAGACGCGCTGGATGGCCGACCCGGAGCTGGCCCGGGGGTGCCTGCGCAACTTCATCCACAATCAGCGGGCGGACGGGTCGCTGCCGGGCACGATCTTCGTGCATTCCGGCGTCGGGTGGGGCTTTTTCCACGCCAACTGGGGGCGCGCCATGCTGGGGCTCGACGCGGTGCATCCGTCCGAGGAATTCCTGCGCGAGGTGTACGGGCCGCTGGCGCGCTACGCGGGCTACCTCGGCCGGGTGCGCGACCCGGACGAGGGCGGTCTCATTGACGTGGTGGATCAGTTTGAGACGGGGCAGGAGTTCATGAGCCGGTACACGGCCGTCTGCCCGGAGGCCGACCTGGGGCTGGGCGAGCCGCTGATCCGGCTCAAGGCAGTGGACGCGACGGTGTACGCGTACGAGCTGTACCGGGCGCTCGCCGAGATCGCGCAGCGGCTCGGCGACGCGGAGGGGGCCGCCCGGTGGGAGGCCGCGGCGGCGCGTACGCGCGAGGCGGTGCGCACGCGGATGTGGGACCCGGATCGGGCGATGTTCTCCGACGTGGACCCGGCCACGGGCCGGCGCACGGGCGTCGAGGCGGCCGTGTGTTTTTACCCGTACTTCACGGATATCGCGCAGCGGGAGCACGTGCCGGGGTTGGTGCGCCACCTGCTCGATCCGGCGGAGTTCTGGACGCCGTTCCCGGTGCCGGCGACGAGCCGCAGGGACGCCTCGTTCAGCGCGGCGGGTCTCTGGCGGGGCAAACGCCACCAGTGCCCGTGGAGCGGGCGGGTCTGGCCGATGGCGAACAGCCATATCGTCGAGGCGCTCGTCGAGGCCGGTCGCTATGACGCGGGCCTGCTTGAGCGCGCCGCGGAGCTGCTGGCGACGTTCGTGCGGATGATGTTCTTCTACCAGGACCTGGGGCGTCCCAACGCGTTCGAGCACTACAACCCGTTCACGGGCGTGGCGTCGGTGTTCCGTGGCATTGACGACTACCAGCACTCGTGGATCGTGGACCTCATCATCAAGTACGTCGCGGGCTTTCGCCCCCAGCACGACGGCGGCTACCGGATCGAGCCGCTGCCGTTCGGCTTCAAGCGCGTCGTTCTCGACGGCCTGCCCTACCGGGGCAAGCGGCTCGACATCCGGATCCTCGACGGGCAGGTGAGCGTGAGCGAGCGCGCGGCCCCTCGCCGCGCGCCGCGCGGCAAGGGCCCAACGGAGCCGGGTCCGGGCGCGCGCTGAGCAGAGATTCGGCGGTCTGTATTTTCCGGGTTGCGCCGGGGGCGGTTCGGATGTATATGAGCCCTTTCCCGGTCACGCGGGCAGCCCTTCGCGGCGGGCACTCTTGTGGGCCGGAAGGCAACCCGTGCACAACACAGCGCGCGGCGGGCCAAGGACAAGGCCGGCCGCGGGCGCACACTGGACAAGGAGACCCCAGCACGATGCCGGAAATGGATGAAGCCCTCAAGGGCGAGGCGGACGTCGCCCGCTCGCAGGCGCACTTCTCGATCCTCGCGGGCGAGGACTTTGAGACGTTCAGGAAATCGCTTGAGAAGGATTTTTTCACGCCGGGCGAGGCGCTCAAGGACGCGGCCACCCTGGAGAAGTGCCTGGCGTTTTTGCGCTCGAAGGACTTCCAGGTGCAGATCCCGATGTGGAACGAGGGCGACACGGTCGGCCCGATCGTGGAGTTCCTCGTCGAGCAGCTCGACGGTCCCGAGCGGGTCATCTGCATGGACGCCAACAGCGACGACAACTCGGTGGAGGTGGTGGAGGCCCACGGCGTGCGGGCGGTCCGGCAGGCGGACATGTACGCGTGCGTCAAGTGGGACAAGTTCTGCAAGTTGCTCAACGACCCGAAGCCCCGGGGCCGGGGCATGACGCTGTACGCGATGTACCTGTATCGTTTTCTGATCCAGGAGGGCGATTTCCCCCGGTACCTGTGCTACAGCGACTCGGACATCAAGAACTTCGCCGAATACGACCCGCTGCCGCACCTGGCCTACCCGATCGTGAGCGAGCCGGATCGGCACTGGCTGTACGCGAAGATCGGCAAGCCGGGCCGCAACAACGAGCCGGTGATGGCCGGGCGGTGCGCGGCGCAGTCGTGCGGGCGCGTGGGCCTGCGGATTTTCGAGCGGCTCGCGCGCGACATGTGGATGATCTCGGGCGAGTACATGGTCGAGGGCCGGCACATGAAGGACTGCGTGCACACGACGCGGTCGTTCGTGGACACGCTGACGGCCATTTACTTCGCGGACCTCGACGTGGCGGGCGCGGGCGACGTGGCGATCGTGGGCAACGCCAACAAGCGGCTCGACAAGAAGAACGACAACATGAAGGAGCAGACGATTCTCTACTCGATCGCCACGAACATCGTCGCCTTCTCGGTGTACAACCATTACGCGAGCGAGCTGACGCTCGCGGACGTCAAGCACCTCAACACGAAGATCTTCAACAGGCTCGAGATCTACCCCTACTTCCCCGAGGTGAGCGAGCCGGTGTGTGCGGTCAAGATCATGAACGACCGCTTCATTCCGAGCATCGAGCAGCTCATCGCGGCGGACCTGGTGGACACGGCGGCGGTCGCCGAGATGAAGAAGAAGTACGCCGGGTAGGGGCCGGCGCCGGGCGTGCTCGATCCGAACCTGTGACTGGGCCGAACCCTGTGGTGAATCTCAACGATGGATAAGCGCATCCTCATCATCGGCGGCGGGCCGACGGGCTGCGGGGCGGCCCGGCGGCTGAGGCTGCTCGGCTACGATAACTGGCATCTCTACGAGCGGGAGGCCGTGCTGGGCGGGCTCGCGGGCTCGATGACCGACGAGAAGGGCTTTACGTGGGACATCGGCGGGCACGTGATCTTCAGCCATTTCGCCGAGTTCGACGCGCTCGTGGACGAGATGCTCGGTGATGCGCGGCTCGAGCACGAGCGGGAGAGCTGGATTCGGCTGCTGGGGACGTGGGCGCCGTATCCGTTCCAGAACAACGTGCGCTATCTGCCGCCCGAGGCGTTGCTCGAGTGCCTGATGGGCCTCATCGAGGTGCACGGCGCCGAGCGCCTGACGGGCAACTTCGGCGAGTTCATCCGCAGCACGTTCGGCCGGGGCATCGCGCGATACTTCATGGAGCCGTACAACTTCAAGGTGTGGGCCACGCGGCCGGAGGACATGAGCGCCGGGTGGATCGCCGAGCGAGTCAGCGTGGTGGACATCGAGCGCGTGCTCCGCAACGTCATCACGCAGCACGACGACGTCGCCTGGGGGCCGAACAACACGTTTCGGTTCCCGCTCACCGGCGGCACGGGCGAGATCTACCGCCGGTTCGGCGACACCGTCCGAGATAAGATGACGCTTGAGGCCGAGGTGGTCGAGATAGACACCGCGCGCAAGCGGATCACGCTCGCCGGCGGCGAGACCGACGAGTACGACGTGCTGATCACGACGATGCCGCTCAACGAGCTGGCCGCGCGCCTCAGGCCCGCGCGGGCCGACCTGGTCGAGGCCGCGTCGAGGCTACGCTGGAACAGCGCGTTCATCGTGGGGCTGGGCATCGAGCGGCCGGTGGACAACACCCGGTGCTGGATGTATTTCCCCGAGGACAACTGCCCGTTCTACCGCGTGACGAATTTCTCGAACTACTCGTACAACAACGTGCCCGGCGGCGACGTGAAGCGGACCCATTCGCTGATGTGCGAGACCTCGTTCAGCGACGTGAAGCCGCCGTCGAAGGACATCGTCAAGGACACGGTCGAGGGCTGCCTCAACACGGGGCTGCTCGGCGCGGAGGACCGCGGGCGCATCGTGGACGAGTTCATGATCGAGGTGCCGCAGGCGTACCCGGTGCCGACGCTGGCGCGCGATGAGGCGCTCGGCGTGCTGCAGCCGGCGCTTGGGCGGCTCGGCATCATGAGCCGGGGCCGGTTCGGCGCGTGGCGCTACGAGATCGGCAACATGGACCACTCGTTCATCCAGGGCTGGCAGGCGGTGGACAACGTTTTCACCGGCGCCTTCGAGGACGTGTTTCACGAGTGGAAGTAGGCGGGCCTGCCGGCCGGGCCCGCTGCGCCAGCCTGTTCCGTACTCTCTTCCCTGTCGGCGGATTGAGGCGCGGCCCGAATTTCGCGCCATGCCCGGCGCGGTGTGCTACCATCACGTGGACGGACGTGTGTTCCAGGGTCATCGTGAGTTGTGCGCTGGAACTCCGACCGGATGGACCAAAGTTATGGGTAAGGGGCTATGAGCAAAGGGCTATGAGCAAGGGGCTATGAGCAAAGGGCTATGAGTACAGGGCTATGAGCAAAGGAGCTGTGAACCAGATCGAAGCGGCCCGCAAGGGCGAGATCACCGAGGCGATGCGCGCGGCGGCCGAGCGCGAGGGGGTGGCGCCGGAGCGGATTGTCGAGGGGGTGGCCGGCGGCACGGTGGTCGTGCCGAAGAATGCCGGGCATGACTTCCGCGGCCTCGTCGCCATCGGCGCGGGGCTTCGCACGAAGACGAACGCGAACATCGGCACCTCGCCCGACGTGAGCGACCTCGACTTCGAGCTGAAGAAGCTCGAGGCCGCGCGCGGCGCGGGCGTGGACGCGGTGATGGACCTCTCGACGGGGGGCGAGATCGCGGCGATCCGCCGGGCGATCCTCGAGGCGTGCGACATGCCGCTCGGCACCGTGCCCATCTATCAGGCGGCGGTGGAGATCACGGCGCAGGGGCGGGCGATCAGCTCGATGACGCCCGACGAACTCTTTGCGGCGATCGAGGCGCACTGCCGCGAGGGGGTGGACTTCATCACCGTGCACTGCGGGGTGACGCGGGCGAGCATCGAGGCGCTGCGGCGCGAGGGGCGCGTGTTGGACGTGGTGAGCCGGGGCGGGGCGTTTCTGACCGACTGGATCCTGACCAACGACGCGGAGAACCCGCTCTATGCCGAGTTCGACCGGCTGCTGGAGATCGCGCACCGGTTCGACGTGACGCTGAGCCTGGGCGACGGGATGCGGCCGGGGTGCCTGGCCGACGCGACCGACCGGGCGCAGGTCGTCGAGCTGATCACGTTGGGCGAGCTGCAGCAACGCGCGCTCGAGGCCGGGGTGCAGGCGATGATCGAGGGGCCGGGACACATCCCGCTCGACGAGGTGGCCGAGAACGTGCGGCTCGAGAAGGCGCTGTGCCACGGGGCGCCGTTCTACGTGCTGGGGCCGATCGTGACCGACGTGGCGCCGGGCTACGACCACATCACCTCGGCGATCGGGGGTGCGATCGCCGCGGCGGCGGGGGCCGACTTCCTCTGCTACGTGACGCCGGCCGAGCACCTGCGCCTGCCGGAGGTGGACGACGTGCGTGAGGGCGTGATCGCCGCGCGGATCGCCGCGCACGCGGGCGACGTGGCCAAAGGCGTCGCGGGCGCGCGCGAGTGGGACGACGAGATGGGGCGGTGGCGCAAGGCGCGCAACTGGTCGAAGCAGATCGAGCTGGCGCTCGATCCGGACCGTGCCCGCGCCTACCACAAGGCGAGCGTGTCGCGGTTCAAGGACGTCTGCACGATGTGCAGCGAGTTCTGCTCGATCCGGCTGCTCGAGCGGCGCCTGTAGCGATTGCCGGGCGCGGGACCACGGCGACGGCCCGGCGTGTTCGGGCAATGAGGTCAGCACGATGAGTCGAAAGGTGATTGTGGCGATGCCGGCCTGCGTGGTTCTCGCGGCGCTGCTGGCGGCGAGTGCGCCGGGGCAGGTGTCGGGTGACAACCCGCTCGGAGAGCTGCTCGGCGGGCCGGACACGTCGAAGGAGCCGGCGCTCGAGTTTCGCGTCGTAGCCTCGCACACGACCGTCGAGCCGGGCGGGACGGTGCTGGTGGCCGTCGCCACGACGATCCCCGAAGGCTACCACCTCCAGGACGAGGTGCGCCTGGCGCTCGAGGACGAAAACGTCTTCACGCTCGGGCGGTGGTGGCACTCGCGGCTGCACGCGCGCCGGGTGGGGGGCGTCGAGTTCAAGGAGTTCGTCGGCGAGTTCCTGGCGGTGTACGAGCTGCGCGCCGGGCCGGGTGCGGCCGAGGGCCCGCGGACGCTTGCGCTCACGTTCGAGTACGCCCCGTGCAACGACGAGCTGTGCTTCGGGCTGCGTGAGATCGAGCGAGCGCTCGCGGTCGCCGTCGGCATGCCGGCCGTCGAGAACGCCGAGTTCGGGGTGTTTCGCGACACGATGCCCTCGCTCGTCGCGGGCGAACGGGGCGGGGGGCAGCCGGTGGGGCCGCGTGCCGCGCCCGGCACGTCGAACGCGGTGTACGTCGCGCGTTACGACCTCGTCGGCAAGCCGAACATCATCTTCTTCAACGCGGCGGGCGAGGAGCTCACGCGCATCGTGGGCTACCGCGGGGAGAAGGCGTTTTATCGGGAGGTGCGCGACGTGGCGGGCGGGCGGATCGAGACGCCGAAGGAGCGCTCGCTGCCGCTCTGGCTCGGGCTGGCGCTCGTCGGCGGGCTGCTGGCGGCGTTCTCGCCGTGCGTGTACCCGATGATCCCGATCACGATGGGGTATCTGGCCGACCAGGCGGGGCCGAAGTTCGGTCGCAACGTCGCCATGACGAGTGCGCTCGGCGTGGGCGTCGTGCTGCCGTTTGGGCTGATCGGCGCGTTCATCGGCGCGCTCAAGGACGTGCTCTACGGGCTGACGAGCAACGTGGTGTACATCCTGATCCTGGACGTGGTGCTGGTGGTGCTGGCCGCTTCGATGCTCGGCGCGTTCGAGATCCAGCTCCCCGCGGCGCTCCGGAACAAAGCGGCCTCGGGCCGCAACGCGGTCGGGCTTATCGGGGCGTTCGTCATCGGCCTCGTCGTGGTGCCGCTTGCGTTTGCGTGCACGGCGCCGGCGCTCGGGCTCATCATCCCGTTCGTCTTGGGCAAGGGCGTCGGGGTGGCGGTGGCGATCATGGTCGTGTTCGGGTTGGGTCTGGCGCTGCCGTTTCTGGCGGTGGGGACGTTCGCGGGGGCGCTGAGCGCGATGCCGCGCGCGGGCGCGTGGATGCTCGGCATCAAGAAGGTGTTCGCCGTGGTGCTGGTCGCGGTGATCTTCTACGTGTCGCGGCCGCTGACGCAGACGTTTCCGCACGCGACCGGCATGTTGGCGGGCGGGGTGTTCGTGGCGCTCGCCGTGGCGCTCGGGGTGTTCAGGCGGCGCGTGCATTCGGTCTTCAACCGCGCTGTGGCGATCGTGGCCGTCGCGGTCGGGCTTACGATCGCCGTCGGCACGGTCGTCGTGGAGTCGGGCAAGGCGAAGTGGTTTCCGCTGCAGGGCCTCGTGCGCTACCCGGAGGTGGGGGAAGCGGCGTTTTCGTGGCGGCACGATCTCGACGCGGCGTTCGACGAGGCGAAGCGGGAGAACAAACTTGTCATGGCCTATTTCTGGGGCTACAACTGCCTGGCCTGCACCGAGTACGCCGTGCGCGTGTGGAACAGGCCGGAGGCGGCTAGGGCGCTGCGGGACTTCGTGCCCGTGAAGATCAACGTGGACGAGTAGCGCCTGCGGGCGGCCTGACGCGCGTCGCGATGAGGAGGTCGGTTGATGCCTGACTATGACGTGGTGGTGATCGGCTCCGGCCCGGCGGGGTATGCGGCCGCGTTCCGCGCGGCGCAGCTCGGCGGGCGGGTGGCGATGATCGAGAAGGGCGCGCTCGGCGGCACGTGCCTCAACCGCGGGTGTGTCCCCACCAAGTCGCTGCTCGAGGCGGCGGGCGTGCTCGAGCAGATGCGCCGGGCGGACGCGCTGGGCCTCGCGTGCGAGAACCCGCGCGCGGACATGGCGAGGCTCATCGAGCGCAAGGACCGCCACGTCGCGAAGCTCCGGGGCGGCGTGGCGCAGCTCGCCAAGGGGCTCGGCATCGAGATCGTCGGGGGCACGGCCACGATCGCGGCGAGGAACGCCGTGCGCGTCGAGAGCGCCGAGGGCGACCGGACGCTTGCGACGAAGGCGATCATCATCGCGTCGGGCTCGGAGCCGCAGCCGCTGGAGTCGCTGCCGTTTGACCACACAACGGTGCTGTCGAGCACGGACATCCTCGAGCGTGACACGGTGCCCGAAACGCTGCTGATCGTCGGCGGCGGCACCATCGGCTGCGAGTTCGCCACGCTCTTTGCGGGGCTCGGGGCGACAGTGACGATCGTGGAGATGCTCGAGCAACTGCTGCCGGGCCAGGACGCGCGCGTCGCCCGCACACTGCAGGCGAGCTTCAAGAGGCGCGGGATCGGGCTTCACCTGGGCGCGCAGGTGGCACGGCTCGACGTGGGCGCCGGCGGCGCGACGGCGCGGCTCAGTTCGGGTGCGACGGTCGAGGCGGAAACGGTGCTGGTGAGCGTCGGGCGCCGGCTCAATTCCGAGGGGCTCGGGCTCGAGACCGTCGGCGTCAGGACGGAGAACGGCCGCATCGTCGTGGATGAGTACCTCGAGACGAACATCCCGGGTATCTACGCGGCGGGCGACGTGATCGGCGGGTGGCTGCTGGCGCACGTCGGGCACCACGAGGGCATGACGGCGGCGGAGAACGCGATGGGGGCCGCGCCTATGGGCGGCTTGCGCCGCATGGACTACCGCGCCGTGCCTGCGTGCGTCTATAC
>CAZJXV010000116.1:0-12439 GCA_964550015.1 uncultured Verrucomicrobiota bacterium | reverse complement strand
TGAAGTGGTGAAACGGCAAGAAGAGATACCAGTACAGCCTTCCCCAGAGCGTGTGCGTGTCGTAGGAGGTCTTGATGCACAGCCGGCGTCGCCCGTCTTCCTGCCCAACGAGAAACTCCAGCCACGCCTTGCCGGGCAGTTTCATCTCCGCGCGCAGCAGCAGCCGCTCGCCCGGCTTGAGGTCCTCGACCCGCCAAAAGTCAATCACGTCGTTGATCTTCAGCTCCGAGCGGCTCCGCCTGCCGCGCGCCGTCCCGACCCCCATCAGCAGCCGGTCCAACGCGCCGCGTAACCGCCACATCCAGTTGTTGTGGAACCATCCTTCCCTGCCGCCGATCCGGCAGATCGCGCGGAACAGCGCCGCCTCGTCCTTCTCGGTCGTCAGCGAATGCGAAGCCGTGTACCGTGGACCGGACCGGAGTTCATGCAGCTTGAGCGCAAGCTCGTGCGCCGGCGGATACGCGTCGGACCACCGGGTGTGCACCATGTCCTGCTCTTCGCGCGACATCGCCCGCACCAGCGCCTCCCGGTACGGGACCGTTCGGAACGGCACGAGGCGCCGAATCGCGTCGTCCTGGCAGACGACGTCGTTCTTGAGGCCTTCGATCAGACACCTCACGATCGGCGCCGGCACGGGGGTGAGCAGGCTGCCCACGTACGCGTACAACCCGAGGGTAGAAAACGGCGAATAGACAAACAGCCTCCGCTTGTGCAGCAGCCGGGCCAGTATCCTCATCATCTCCTTGTACGTGAGCACGTCCTCGCCACCGATGTCGAAGCTCTTCCCCACGGCCCCGGGCGTCTCAAGCACGCCGACCAGGTACTTGATCACGTCCCGGATGGAAATGGGCTGGCACCGCTTGTAGCCCCAGCGCGGCAGAAAGATCACGGGGCTGTTCTTTACCAGGTGCTCGATCATTTCGTAGGACGCGCTTCCCGAGCCGATGATCACGGCCGCGCGGAGCACCGTCACCGGCACCGTGCCCGCCTGGAGCGCCTGCGCCACCTCCATCCGGCTCCGCAAGTGGTCCGACAGCGGCCCGCGCGCGTCGCCCAGGCCACCCAGGTAGATCACGTGCCGCACGCCGCTCGACTCGGCGACCGCCCGGAAGTTACGCGCAGCCTGGATATCCATCGCCGCGAATTGCCTCGGCCCCAGCAACAGGGAATGGATCAGGTAGTACGCCGTGTGCACGTCCTGCAGCGCCGCCTTCAGGCTGTCGGCGTCCAGGGCGTCCGCCACCGCGACCTCTGCGCCCGGCCAGCGGTGCGCGTATTCCGGCGATGGCCCGCGCACCATCACCCGGACCCGGTAGCCGCGGGCCAGCAGCTCCGGCACCAGCCGCCCGCCGACATAGCCTGACGCCCCGGTCACCAGCACCCGCCCGACATCGGGTTGGGGTTCGGTCGGCAGATCGGCGCAGCGAAGCTCCGGGCTCTTCCACTGCGGACCTGTCGTTTCAGTCACGTTCGATGATGCCGGCATAAAACCGTCTTCCACAGAACGTCAACGCGCGGGAACGGTGCGCACGTGCACATGGACCGTCCGGTCTCTTCCCGCGCTGGGTGTGCCAACCGGGAGCAGACGGGGCGGGCGACCCCGCTTGCATGACGTGTTCAGTCTTCCTTCTCGTCCTGGCACGAAACGCGTGCTCCCCGGGCGCCACGAAGTATCCGCCCCTCGTGCAGACGGTGTCAAGCTCCGAAGGCCCCACGGCGCGGACGCGACAAGGTTCCGTGGCGTTTGGGCGCGGTCTTGTGTTATCGCTTAAGCGTTGACGCAGGCGGGACACATGCGGCCTGCTGGGCGAAATCCATCTTGTCAAGGCGTGGAAATGGCCGAACGGAAACGGATCGTTGTCGCGATGTCCGGTGGCGTGGATTCTTCGACCGCCGCCGCCCTGCTCGTGCAGCAGGGACACGACGTTATCGGTATCGGCCTCAGGCTTGCCGCGCCGGGACCGGAGACGCAGTCGCACCAGGCCCGCCGTGGCATTGCGGCGATGGACGACGCGCGCCGCGTCGCCTCACAGATCGGCATCCCGTTCCACGTCCTGGATTTCGAAGCGATCTTTGAAGATACGGTCGTCAAGTACTTCTGTCGCACGTACCTTGATGGGAAGACGCCGAACCCCTGTGTCGTATGCAATCGCGCGGTGAAGTTCGGTCACCTGCTCGAGCGCGCCAGGGCCCTCGGCGCGGATTGGGTGGCCACCGGCCACTACGCTCGGACGTGCCGCGACCCGGACACCGGCAGGTTCCTGCTGAAGAAGGCCGCGGACCACGATCAGGACCAGTCCTATTTCCTCTACAGCCTCTCGCAAGAACAGCTTTCGCGCGCCATGTTCCCGCTCGCCGATATGGCCAAGAAAGACACCCGCGCGCTGGCACGGTCTCTCGGCCTGAAGGTCAGCGAGACGCCCGGTAGCCAGGACATTTGCTTTATTCGCCACGGGGACTACCGCCGATTCCTCGTCGAGCGATTTCCGGAATCGCTTCAACCGGGCCCCATCGTGAACACCCGCGGCGACGTCCTGGGCGAGCACCGCGGCGTTGCCCATTACACGACGGGGCAAAGACGGGGCCTTGGCATCGCGGCGGAGAGCCCGCTCTACGTTCTCGCCATTGACGTGGCAACGAGGCGCGTCATAGTCGGGATGCGCGACGAGGCGCTCACGCGACGCATCTCCGTGACGCACGTCAACTGGATCCCGTTCGATACGTTCGAGGGTCCCCTCGATCTACACGTCAAGCTCCGGTATCGGCATCCGGGAGCGCCCGCGACGGTGTCGTGCAGCGAAGAGGGGGGTGTGAATCTCCTGTTCTCGACGCTGCAGACCATGGCCGCCGCCGGACAGTCGGCCGTGTTCTACGACGGCGACGTCGTCGTCGGCGGGGGGATTATCGGACAGAGTAGGTGACCGCCCGCACGCGCATCCGCCTGATCCATCCAGCCGCCGGAGCGTCACTCGCGCGCTTTGAGCTTGACCAGCGCAGCGTTCAACTCCCGAATGCGCTGGGACATCTTCTCCACGATGCGAAACGCGAGTGAGGGATCTTCCTGGATCCGGCGGAGGAACACCTTCTTGTCCACGGTGAGCACGCGGACGTCGCCCAGGGCGCGCACGGTGGCCGAGCGAACCTCGCGCTCGACGAGCGCCATCTCGCCAAAGAAATCGTCGGCGCCCAGCACGGCCAGGCGCACCTCCTTGCCGTCCTGTTCCGCAACGACGGCGACTCGCCCTTCCTGGATGACATACATGCAGTCGCCCACCTCTCCCTGGCGGATGATGACCTCGCCGTCCGCATACGATTTGCCCAGCGCGCCCGTGCCCACTGTCCTCACCTCCTGCCTTCTCTTTCTGTCACGACGGAAAATTGAGGTCAGAGCTTTCCACAGAAACCGGCTCACAAAGAACGGGTGCAGCCCGCGCAGAAAGATGTCCCGATAGGGCGCGCTCCCCGTGAACATGTCCCACAACGCCATGCTCATGCGCGGGCGGCTGCCTTCGGTCTGCTGTTCCGCCGCGCTCATTTCCAGCATCGCCCGGCGGACGAGACGACTCTTTTGGACCTGCGGCGCGGCGGCGAACATCGCCTTACCGATTGCGTTGTCGCTGCCGATTGCCTGGCACGCCGGCCAGTAGTGCCGCCTGAAATCCTCGCCGGAGATGCCCTGAAAAATGACGGTCCCGGCCGCAGCCTTGGCCGTGCGGTAGGCGGCCCCAATGCCGTCCTTGTACAGCCGCGTCACGCCGCAATCGCCGAGAAACACGATCCGGTCGGCAAACGGCCGCGTCGCGCCCCGGATACTGATACGCGGCCAGCACTGGCACGACACCTGGTCCGAGCGCCAGTCCGGCGGAAAGCACGCCTTCACCTCGGGAGAGTCCATGAACGACTGCACGAGCGAAGCATCGATGTCCTTGCCGAGCAGGCAGACCGTCACGTAGTCCCCCTTGGGAATGATGGCGGCAAACTTCAGCCGGGGGATGTTGAGCAGAAACACGTGCATCGAGCTGCCCACGTACTTCGCGATCGCTTCTTCGCCAAGGTGGTATTCGCGGATGCACGTCTTCGTGGTGCGGGGAGGCCTGTAGCCAAACCCCAACTTCTCAAAAAGTCCGAGCGCGGGGGAGTTCACACCCACCGCCACCGCGAGCAGGTCGTAGGTTTCCGGCCGACCGTCCCGCGTCTCGAGCTGTGGCCGTCCGTCGTCCCAGCCGACGTCATCCACCCGCTTGTGCACCAGGTGCGCGCCCTTGTTGACCGCCAGCGCCTGTAGATACGCGTCGAAACTGTCCCATCGTTTCTCCTGCATATCCCGCGGGCCGGGACCGCGGTACACGGCGCCGATCCGTTTCTCCTGCAGGGGGGTCGCGATGCGCACGCTGCCCACGTCCATGTGCAGAACGTAGGAGTCGATCCCCCGCTGGACCACCGTGCGGGGCAGGTTGATCCCCTCCGCGGCGAGCGTCTGCACCAGCAGCTCGGACACGATCCCCCCGCACTTGTTGCACCCGGCGGGGCCCGGCCGGGAAAAATCCCGAGGCTCGTAGACGTCCACATGGACGTCCGTGCCGACCCGCTGGGCCATATCCAACAAAAAGTAGCCGAAGAAACAGCCCGCAGGCCCGCCTCCCATCACCGCCACACGCGAGCCGCTGCCCAACTCGAGAGCGGGGGAATCGTCCTGGGGCGGCGCAAGCTTGTCCTCAAGCATCTGTTTCTTCCTTTGACCCAAGTATTATAAGGAAGCGATGAGGAAAAGTCAAGCGGGATCGGCCCACCTTAACGGCGGCGTAATCTACCCTGACGCCACTCGGCGGGCCTGTCGGCGCACGCTGACGATAAGGGCCGCCGCGCCGACGTAGAGGCCCTCGAAAACAACGTAGGCAATGAGCCACGCCGGGAGGCGGCGCGGCTCGTCACCCGCGTACGAGTGCAGGCCGTGCAGGATGTAGTTCACGCCGTAATAGGTCATCACGACGAGAAGGAAGCACAAGATGCTCGCCGCGCCCATGCCGAAGCCGCCGAGCCATCTCTGGTGTCGTGCGTGCAGCACCGCGAGGTAACCGAGCAACGTGATCAACGACCACGTCTCCTTCGGGTCCCAGCCCCACGAGCGCCCCCACGAGTAGTTGGCCCACACCGCGCCGGTAACGATCCCGGCGGTCAGGAAGAGCACGCCGACCTGCAGCACGCGATAGACGAAGTCGTCGAGCCGGTCAGCGCGCTCGGGCTGGACCGCACTCAAGGCAGCGCGGCCCACGACGAGGTGCCCCGCGCCAAGCGCCACGGCGAACGCGCTGTACCCCAGCATGACGGTGAGCACGTGGTACGTGAGCCACACGCTGCGGAGCGGGGCTATCGCCGGATTGATGTCGATGGTCAAGCGCTGGGCGATCGTGATGGTAAGGATACCCAGCACCGAGGCGATAAGCGCCGCGAACCGCAGGCGGTACTTCGCCTCGAAGATCACCCCCAGCACGGCAATTCCCCACGACATGAAAATCAACGACTCGTACATGTTGGTCAACGGCGCCCGCCCGGCGATGATCGTGCGTACGGCAAGGCCGTAGGCGTGCACGAGCGTGCTCAGCACCAGGACGACGAACAGGGCGACGTACAGGCCCGCGCGCTTCGACCACAGGCTCATCAACGCCAGCAGCAGTGTCGCCACGTACAGTAACCACGCCGCGCGAAACGGCTTGAATGCGTTGGTGTGCGCCTCGAGCGCCACCCGGCCCGCTTTCGGATACACGGCGGGGTTGAGCGCGCGCAGGCGTTCGATCAGATCGCGCGACGCTTCGTCGAAAGCGGGTCCGTTTCCGTCGAGGAACGCCGTGCGCAGCGACTCGAAGGCCGCGCGCACGGCCGCCATATCTTCCTCGGAGTGTCCGGTCGCCGAAGCGAGCGGCATCCATTCGGCGTGGGGATCGTCCGAGACCCCGGGCACGATCGGGACCCTGTCTTCGAACTCGGTCAGAGCGCGAAGCGCGTCGGCGCGCGCGGCAAGCTCGTTCGCAGCCTCTGCGAGGCGCTTGCTTCCCCCCGGCGACACGCCGGGCGCGCGCACGAGCCCACGCAGCGTCGGGAGCTGGCTGCGGAACTCCGCAAGCGACAGGTATTTCTTTTCCTTGTCATAACCGAGCGCCCCGAACAGCGGGATGTAGGGCACGTCGAGCACCGGCCGTTCGTCCCAGCGCTCCGCGTCGAACGCGAACGACAGCACCGTCTCGACCGGCTCCTGCCCGTCGAGTCGCTCGCGGCCGTGCACGAAACGCAGCCGTTCGCGGGCATACGTGTCGAACGCCTTGAGGCGGCCGTTGTCCTGCACGACCAGGTGACGGATCGTCGAGAACTCGACCGCCTCGGACGCCCGCGCGGCCGGCGGAAACGTCGCGACCGCCACCGTGAGCGCGAGTGCGCAGAAGAACCGGATCATGGTGACTCCTTGTGCCGTTTTCGGTCTCGTCGCCGCAGCCACGGGCTGACGTAGAACGTGACTATGAGTCCGGCCGTCAACGTTGCGAAGCCGACGTACAGAAGCGCCGTGCCCGGATCGCGGCTCAGCGACAGCACGGTGTACGGAAGGCCCGTGACGGTATCGGTGCCGTAGCTCGACTGATAGAGCACATATCCGCCGATCTTGGCCGGCGCGTTCATCGCCGCGACAGCGTGCCGCTCGCCGCCCGCTTGGTTTCGGACGGTGAGGTGGCTCTCGAAGGCGGCCGGAATGTTGCTGCGCGGATAGTGCTTCGCAATGAACGTGTCGAGCACGAGTTCGAACCCGAGCGGCACACGTCGCCCGTATTCGATGACAAAGCGGCGCGCTCCAAGCGCAACCTCGCGGCGCTCGAAATAGGGGACCCAGGCGCTCACACGGTTGCCTTCCTCGTCCGTCAGGGTGAGCCGAATGACCGAGTCCTTGGCCTCCCACCCGAGCAGCTCGGGCGACTCGGAGACGTACGTGTAGGTTGCAGAGAAATCGCCGGCTGTGGCCTCCGGCCGCATCGAGAAGCCCGGAAACCTGGCAAAGAGCGTCAGCGCCTCATCGCCGCCGGGACGATGCACGACGATCTGCGCGGCCGGGTTCCCCGGGTCCTGCGGCGTTCCCGCCTCCCGGCCGTCCTTCCAGTCGTAAAACGTCCTCTCCACCGTGACCGACGAACCGGTCTTTCCGATGGGAACGATCTTGTCGGGATCGGCGATCGCCGGGACCACCTCGCGCACGTTCTGCTCGGGGATCGTGAACGTGATCGTGCTTGTGCCGGCAGGCGAAGCGTCCGGGTAATATCTGTCCACGAGCACCGACACCCCGCCCGGGCCGTTCGCGCGGGCGTGCACGATGCCGTCGTAGCGCTCCTGCAGCAGGGCGGCGCGTTTCTCGAACGTCGTCGAGATGTTGATCGCCTCTCCGCTCGACGCGTCCGTGCACTGCACGAATGCGGGGTCGAAGTAGAAATCCGTCTTCCGGCCCTCCACAATCACGACCGTGCCCTGTGCGCCGAAGTTGATCGTGAGAACCGCCCCCGCGTAAACCAGCAACAGGCTCAGATGCGTGACGAGAAAGCCGAGATGGGACAGCCGGTAGGGGAGGGCGCGCAGCGTGCAGCACAGCAGGTTGAGCGCGAGCAGGCCAAGAAGCCCCTGGAACCATATGCCGCCGTAGACGGAATGCAGCGCGACGCGAAGGCTCGTGCGAGCGCCAAGGACCGTACCCCACACGAGCACGACGGAAATCACGACGATCAGCACGATCGCCAACGGCGTCGAGGCGAAGAAGCGAAACACCGGGTGCCGCTTCCACGCATACCGTCGTCGCCTAGCGTCCTCGTCCATCCATGCCTCGCACGTGCGTTCTTAGAGATTGACGCGTGCTTATCGGCTTTGCGGTACGCCGGCGGAGATGCACCTGTTTTGTAGCCGAGGCTGGTTGGCGGTGTCAAGCGCCGCCGCTCACCAGTTGACTCAAGGCCCCGTGCGGGAAAACCGCTGATCGCGCCTCGCTTCCTGTAGCCGGAGGGTCTGATAATCTGTATACTTGAAAAGTCGTGACTGCACGGGCGAGGTCGTCCGGTGCTGAGCGTCACGTCACTGTAAGCGTGCGATCCGAAGGAGCCGACGCCATGAAAAACGTCACAGCGCAGAAGCTTGCCATCCTCGGCGGCCCCAAGGCGGTGACGGTCAAGCCGAAAGAGAACTGGCGACCGCCGCGCGACCGGATCAAGGCCCTCATCTCCAAGCTCATTGACGAGGACGTGTACTCGATCGCCGGCTCAGGCGTTTCCCTTGAGCTCGAGCAGCGCTTCGCCGCGTACATCGGCGCGCCCCACTGTATCGGCTTCTACAACGGCACCAGCGCCCTGTGGGCCGCCTATTACGCCGTCGGCGTCGCGCCTGGCGACGAGGTGCTTCATCCCTGCTACACGTGGATCTGTTCCATCTCACCCGCCGTGCACATGGGCGCCCGGCCCGTGTTCTGCGAGATAGACCCCGAACGGCTCGTCATAGACCCCGCCGACGCCGAGAAACGTATCACACCGCGCACGAAGGCCATCAGCATCGTCCACCTCTACGGCAACGTCTGCGACATGGATGCCATCATGGACATCGCCCGCCGCCATGACATCGCTGTGATCGAGGATTGCAGCCACTGCCACGGCGCCGAATGGGACGGCCGAAAGCTCGGCTCGATCGGGCACGTCGGCTGTTTCTCCATGCAGGGCGATCCCGTTAGCGGCAAGCCCATCGCGGCGGGTGAAGGCGGCCTGGCGGTGACGAATGACCACGAGCTCTACGAACGCATGCTCCTTTTTGCACAACTGAACCGCGCCGGCCTCGACAAGGATTTCACCAACCCCGCCTACCGCGCGTTCGCGCCCACCAACCTCGGCCTCAAGTTCAGGCCCCACCCCTGGGCGATGGCGACGGCCCTCGTGTTGCTCGACAGCCTCGACGACCGCAATGAGAAACGGGCCCGGTACCGCCGGAAGATCTACCAGGCCGTCGGCGACATCCCCGGCCTCGAGCCCCTCAAGTCCTACCCGAAAGCGAAACCGGCCGGCTTCTACGGCGGCATGCATATGATGTACAGGCCCGAGCAGCTCGGCGGCCTGGCCGCGCGGCGGTTTATCGAGGCCGTCGTCGCCGAAGGTGTCTCCATGGCGCACCGCGGCTACGACCTTACCCATCGCCTCAAGCTGTTCGCCGAAGGCTACGACATCTACGGCACCGGCGACGGCCCGCTGGCGGGCGACTACCCGGGCTATCCCGCCGGCAGCCTCCCGGTGAGCGAAGAGGCCCACGAACGCATCCTGGGCATGCCCGTGTGGATCGAGGAAGAGCCAGGCTACACCGACCAGGTCATTGCCGCCTTCAGGAAAGTCACGAAGCAGTACGACCAGCTCCTGGACTGACTCAGATCGAGGCCGGCGCCCGGCCCCGTCACATCCCAAGAGCTTGTTTCATCCTCATTGTCAGGCACTTGCGCAGCCGCTGGATTTCCCACGCCGCGTCCTGACCGAGCCACGAACCCCCCTTCCCGTTCGCCGAATCACAGATCGAAAAAAAGATCTTGACACTGCATGGCTGCCAGGCCAAATTGCCATTTGGCCCTTTCGCCATAGACTGCTGTACTCAAGGAGCGCACCATGGACCCGAAGATCAAAGCATGGTTCGAAGCCCGGGCACGCATCATCAGAGCGATAGCTCATGCCACCCGCCTGTTCATCGTGAGCGAGCTCGCCAAGGAAGAGAAGTGCGTATGTGAGCTCACGGACCTGATCGGCGCCGACATGTCAACGGTGTCCAAGCACCTTGCCCTGCTCAAGGCGGCCGGCATCGTCCGCGATGAGAAGCGCGGCACGCAGGTGTACTACACGCTCATGGCTCCGTGCATCCTGGATTTCCTCAACTGCGTCGGGGCGGTCCTCAAGGCCAACGCGACAGAGCAACTCAAGCTTGCGAAGTGAGCGAAGGCGGGACGCCGGTGGACTGGAAAAAGGAATGGAAGGCGCTTGCCGTCATCGCGGCGGTGTTCTTCGCGGCATTCTACCTGCCCGTGGGCCGTGCGTGGTTCGACAACGCCGTGCTCGAGGCGCTTGCGCTGGTCAAGTGGTACGCGCGCGAGCACGTTGTCTTGTGCCTGCTGCCGGCGTTCTTCATCGCGGGCGGCATCGCCGCGTTCGTCAGCCAGGCGTCCGTCATGAAATACCTGGGCGCCCGTGCGAAGAAGGTCGTGGCTTATAGTGTCGCCTCGGTCTCGGGCAGCATTCTCGCCGTCTGCTCGTGCACCGTGCTGCCGCTGTTCGCCGGCATCTACCGGATGGGCGCCGGGTTGGGACCCGCGACCACGTTCCTCTATTCCGGCCCGGCGATCAACGTGCTCGCCATCATCCTGACCGCGCGCGTGCTGGGTCTCGAGCTCGGCATTGCGCGCGCGGTGGGCGCCATCGCCTTCAGCATCATCGTCGGCCTGCTCATGCACGTCATCTACCGTCGAGAAGAGACCGAGAAAGCCACCGCGCAGGCCGTCATGCCCGAGCCGGACGTCAAGCGCCCGCTGTGGCAGGAAGTTCTGTTCTTCGCCGCCATGATCGCAGTCCTCGTCTTCGCCAACTGGGGCCGGCCGGCCTCCTCGGCGGGCCTCTGGTACGCGATCTGGTCGGCGAAGTGGATCATCACGTCCGCCGCCGCTGCCGCGTTCGCGCTCCTCTTGGTTGCATGGTTCGGCCTGACGTGGTGGAAAGTCCTCCTCGCCGCGGTCCCGGCCGCAGCGCTCGCACTGCTCTTTCCGGGGACACCGATGCTCGCGTTCGGCGCGGGCGTCGTCGGGCTGGCGGTCACCACAGCCACGGGCCGCGACGAGTCGCGCGAGTGGTTCACCTCGTCGTGGGGCCTCGCGCGCCAGATATTGCCCCTGCTGCTGTTCGGCGTGCTGGTGGCCGGGGCGCTGCTGGGCCGGCCCAACCATGAGGGCCTGATCCCGTCGGCGTGGGTGAGTGCCGCCGTCGGCGGCAACTCGGTCGTGTCGAACCTGTTCGCATCGGTCGCGGGCGCGTTCATGTACTTCGCCACGCTGACCGAGGTGCCCATCCTGCAGGGCCTCATCGAGAACGGCATGGGCAAGGGCCCTGCGCTGGCGCTTCTGCTCGCGGGCCCCGCGCTCAGTGTGCCCAACATGCTCGTCATCCGCAGCGTCATGGGCACGAAGAAGACCATCACGTACGTCATGCTCGTCGTCATAATGGCCACGATCAGCGGAATCATCTACGGCTCCATTTTCGGCTAGGAGACACCTGATGAAAAAGATTCAGATTCTTGGACCGGGCTGCCCGAAGTGCCGGAAACTCGCCCAGCTCACCGGCCAGGCGGCGAGCGAGCTCGGCCTCCAGTGCGAGATCGAAAAGGTCACGTCACTCGCCGAGATCACGCGCTTCGGCGTCATGTTGACCCCCGCGCTCGTCGTGGACGGCGAGGTCAAGGTCACTGGCAAGGTGCCGGCCCTCTCCCAGATCAAGGCGATGCTTGAGTAGCGCCGCAGAGAACCCTGAGCACGCCCAGAGGCGCTGGGGAGCAAGCCATGAACGTCATTGCAAAGATCGTTGTCATCATCGCAATCATTGCCGCCGCCGTCGCGGTCGTTGTCTTCAAGGATAACGAGACGCCGCCGGCCCCGGCCGGTCCGACCGACACGCCGACGCAAGACAACACCCCGGCCGCGCTGCCACGGCTGATGGAGTTCGGGCGCGGCAAGTGCGAGGCCTGCAAAGCGCTCATACCCGTCCTGAAAGAGCTGCGTAAGGAGTACGGCGACAAGCTCGAAGTGGAGCAGATTGACATCAGCGAGGATCCGGTTGCCGTCCAGGTATTCGGCATTCAGATCATCCCGACGCTCATCTTCTTCGACGCGTCCGGCCGCGAGTTGAATCGGCACCAAGGCTTCATGTCGAAAGACGATATCCTGAGCATGTTCGCCGAGCACGGCATCGTCCTCCGCGACGAGACCGCGCCGGTCGAAACCACACAGCAGCGTGGGCTCATGCGCCGGGTGTTCGGCACGCTGGCGCGCGCCGTCGAGGGAAGCGCCGCGGTCGCCGTGGCGGCCTCCTTTGCGTGGGGCATCCTGAGCATCCTGCTGAGCCCCTGCCACCTCACCAGCATCCCTTTGATCGTCGGGTTCATAGACAAGCAGGGCCGCACGACGACGGGCCGCGCGTTCGTCGTCTCGACGCTGTTTTCCGTCGGGATCCTCATCACGATCGGCCTCATCGGCGCCATCACGGCGGCCGCCGGGCGGCTCATGGGCGACATCGGCGCGTACGGCAACTACGTCGTTGCCGTTATCTTTTTCCTCGTTGGTCTCGTCTTGCTCGACGTGCTGCCGACGCCGTGGTCGGGGCCGGGGCAGGTCGGCATGAAGCGCAAGGGGATG
>CAZJXV010000115.1:0-12508 GCA_964550015.1 uncultured Verrucomicrobiota bacterium | reverse complement strand
GACCACGGTTATCGGCTTGGGGCTTTCCACCTCGGCCGCCCAGCGCTCGAAGTCCGGCGCAAACCTGTTGTTCGTGACCACGTAGATGCGGTCGAGCTCATCAATCGCGACCAGCCCCTCGAGCAGGTAGTTGATGATCGGCTTGCCGCCTACCGGCAGCAACGGCTTCGCCCTGTTCTTCGTCAGCGGGTAAAGCCTCGTGCCGTAGCCTGCAGCCAGAACCAGCGCCTTCACCGTCTCAAGTGTCCTCTCTCACGATCCGTCTTCCTCAATGCGGCAGCCCGCTCGGCAAAGAAACGGTCGGCCTCCTCATACACCGCGCGGT
This sequence comes from uncultured Verrucomicrobiota bacterium, assembly GCA_964550015.1. Lineage (GTDB taxonomy): Bacteria > Auribacterota > JABMQX01 > JAFGEW01 > JAFGEW01 > CAZJXV01. Next base: position 12,183 of record CAZJXV010000115.1, on the reverse strand, counting down.
CGCCGATATCGAACCACGGGCCCTCGAACTCGTAGCCGTACACGTCGGCGCGCGTGTGCAGCCAGCCCACATAGTGGCCCGGCGCGTCCCGGTTGCCGCCTGACTCGAGGTATTCCCCGATGCGGCCCACGTCCGCCGGCGTGTACAGGTACAGGCACGTCGCACACAGCTCGTAGCGCGGGGCCGCGGGCTTCTCGCGGAACTCGACGATGCGCCCTCGCTCATCGAGCCGCACTTCGCTGTAGCGCTTGATCGCCTCTGGATCCCGGATCCGATGCAGCGCCACCGACGAGCCGTGCCCCTGGAAGAAGCGCACGAACAGCCCGAAATCGAACGTGTACGCCTGGTCGCCGCCGACGACGAGCAGCGCCTCGTCAATGCCCCGGCTCGTCACCACGTAGTGCATCGCGCCGATCGCGCCCAGCCGCTCCTCGTTGCTCGACGTGCCGTCGTTGACGATGGCGATCGGCGTGTCGGCCGCAAGGCCGTTGGCCCAGCGCTCGAACGCCGCGGCGAACCGGTCGTTCGTCACGATGTCTATCCGGCCGATCTCGGCAATAGCGTCAAGCTGCTGGACGAGATACTCGACGATCGGCCTGCCGCCGAGCGGCAGCAACGGCTTCGCCGTATGCGTGGTCAGCGGACGGAGCCGCGTGCCGTACCCGGCTGCCAGGACAAGGGCTTTCATCCCTCCCCCCGGCCCCCTGCCTGTCCCTCGTGAGGCATCGCCCCGCGCCTCTAGCTTGCCCCATGCTCGGAGAGCTCGGGCAACACGCTTCGAAGCCGCTCGTCGGCCATCTCGCGGATTCGCTCCGCCCGGTTGTACCGGATCACGTCGCGCGCGAAATCCACGACCTCCGCGTACGAGATGCTCCGGATCACTTTCTTGATCTTCGGCACGGCGATCGCGCTCACGCTCAGCTCGTCAATGCCCATACCCACAAGCAGCATGGCCACCGCGGGATCGGCCGCCATCTCGCCGCACATGCCGACCCAGATGTCGTGCTCGTGCGCGGCATCAATCGTCATCTTCACCAGCCGCAGCACGCCGGGATGGCACGGCTTATACAAGTGCGCGATCTTGTCGTTCGTCCGCTCGACCGCGAGCGTGTACTGGATCAGATCGTTCGTGCCGATGCTGAAGAAGTCCACCTCGCCCGCAATGATATCCGCCGTCATCGCCGCCGAGGGGACCTCGATCATCGCACCGATCTCGAAACTCTCGTTGAACGGCACGTTGTCGCGCAGCAGCTCCTCCTTCGTCTCGTCGAGGATCGCGTTCGCGCTCACCACCTCGTCCACGCTCGAGATCATCGGGTACATCAGCTTGAGGTTGCCGTGGACGCTCGCGCGCAGGATGGCCCGGAGCTGCACCTTGAAGAGGTCCACCCGCTCGAGGCAGAAGCGGATGGCGCGCCAGCCCAGAAACGGGTTGAGCTCGAACGGAATGTCCAGGTGCGAGACGAACTTGTCGCCGCCCAGATCGAACGTGCGGATGATCACCGGGTCCGGCGCGAGCCCCTCGAGGATCGCCTTGTACGCCTCGTACTGCTCGTCCTCGCTCGGCAGGCTCTCGCGGCTCATGTACAGAAACTCCGTCCGGTACAGCCCCACGCCCTCGGCGCCGTGCGCGCGCACGTTGGGGATCTCGTCCGGCAGCTCGATGTTGGCCGACAGCACGACCCGGTGCCCGTCGGTCGTGACCGCGGGCTCCTCGCGAATCTCGGCGAGCTCGTCCTCAAACTCCTTGATCCGGAACAGCTCGCGGTTATAGCGCTGCAGCATCTCCTCGGTCGGGTTCACCACCACGATCCCGCGGTGGCCGTCCACGATCACCGAGTCGCCGCTCTGCACCTTCAGGCTCAGGTCGTGCAGACTCACCACCGCCGGAATGCCGAGCGAGGCGGCCATGATTGCCGTGTGCGACGTGCGGCCCCCGAGGTCCGTGGCGAACGCGAGCACCTTGCCGTGCTCCATCATCGCCGCGTCCGACGGCGCGATATCGTGCGCCACCACCACCGAGGCGAACGGGAGCTCCTCGATGCCGCGCGGCCGGCGCTCCGCCAGGTTCGTCAGGATCCGGTCGCGCACGTCGCGGATGTCGGTGCGGCGCTCGCGGAACAGCTCGTCGTCAATGTCGCTCAGCAACTGGATGTAACGCTCGATGCTCTCGGTGAACACGACCTCGACGTTCTGCAGCCGCGCGGCAAGCCGCTCCTTGACCTCCCCCGCCAGGTGCTTGTCGTTGATGATGTGGATCTGGAAGTCGAAGATCTTCGCCTGCTCCTCGCCGACCTCCCCCGCGACGCGCTTGCGCACGGACATCACCTGCTCGCGGCTCGCCTGAAGCGCCTCGAGGAAGCGGGCGTACTCCGGCTCCACCTGCTCGGCCGTGATCGTGCGCTCCGGCACGGCCGTCGTCTCCTGCTTGAACAGGTAGGCCGTCCCGATGGCCACCCCGGGCGAGACGCCGAGGCCGTAGTATGATTGCTCCGCTGCCACGCTACTTCTCACCGAATTTCCCGTTGATCAGCTCCGCGATCGCGTTCAGCGCCTTCTCAGCGTCCGGGCCCGACGCAGTGAACTGAAGCACCGTGTCCTTGCCCGCCGCCAGCGTGATAATGCCCATGATGCTCTTGGCGTTGACCTGGTCGGCGCCCTTGCGCACGTAAATATCGGCCCGATACTTGCCCGCCAGCTTGGCCAGCAGCGACGCCGGCCGCGCATGCATCCCAAGCTCGTTCACGATACGAATCTCGCGAACGGCCTGCGTGGACTTCGATGTCTTGGGTGTGCTCATCAATATCGAAACGCTCCGCGCCGGTCCCGGCCGCTACCGCTTCGTCATCAGCGACATCAGCTTCTCGTTGAGTTCCTTCGCCGGATTGTATCCCGTCGCCTTCAGCCGGTGGTTGAGCGCGGCCGTCTCGACCATGAGCACGATGTCGCGACCCACCCGCACCGGAATCAGCAGGTGCGGCACCGGCTTGCCCAGGATCGATATGGTCTCTTCCTCGATACCGAGCCGCTCGTACTCCTTCTCCGGGTCCCAGCGCTCCAGCGTCACCACCATGTCTATGGGCGCCTCCTCCTTGAAGCACACCGCCCCAAACAGCGCCTGCACGTTGATGATCCCCAGGCCCCGGATCTCCATGTGGTGCTGCGTCAGCTCCGCGCCCGTCCCGACCAGGTAGCGCCCTTCGCGCAAGCGGATGCGCACGATATCGTCCGTAATCAGCCGGTGCCCCTTCTCGATCAGCCCAAGCGAGGTCTCGCTCTTGCCCACGCCGCCCTTGCCCCGCATCAGCACCCCGACACCGAACACCTCCATCATGTTGCCCGGAATCGAGACCGTCGGCGCGAACTCCTCATCCAGAAACAGCGTCAGCCGGTTCACCAGGTTCATCGTGATCATCGGCGACCGGAACAGCGGCACGTTGTAGCTGTCCGCCTCCTCGACCAGCTCCGCCGGCGGCCGGTAGTTGCGCGCCACGATCAGGCACGGCACGCTGTGCTCCATGAGCTGGCGGATCCGCTCGCGCCGCACCTCGCCCGTAAGCGACCGCAGGTAGAAAATCTCCACCTTGCCGATCACCTGGACGCGCCGCGCGGCGAAATAGTCGAAAAACCCCGTGATCGCCAGCCCGGGCCGCTCCACCTCGGCCACCTTGATCCGGCGGTTCATCCCGCGCTGGCCCGCCTGCAACGACAGCCGGAGCTCATCACGCATCTTCTCGTAGAAGTATCCTACACGCAGTCCGCGCATTCCAATACAGTCCCTCCCTGAGAACCAATTACAATACCATCCGCACTACGTCTGTTCACGCAAAAAATGGCCCCGTCTCAGGGCAATTGACACCCCAGGGGCGATCCCATCCCGGAAATGCTTAGAAGACGTCGCCGGGGGCTTCTTCCTCCAGCTCGGACTCCTCGTCCCCCCACTCGTTCTCCACGTCGAACGGGCCTGGCTCATCCCAGTCACCGGGCGGAACGACAGTCACAACGACGCCCGCTTTCATGAGCCCCGTGACCAGCAGGATTATGTCATCGTGCTTTGCCTCGTCGGTCCAGTGCACGTACACGCGGACCATCTCGCCGATCTTAGACAGGTTGGATACCTTCTCCACGAATCTCTCTCTGCTCAGCGCCCGCCAGTTGACCTCCAGTTTGTCGCCGTCCACTGTCACAATGAACCGGTGTCTCAGCCCGTCAGCGGACAAACTGCCGCGCCACAGGAGATCGTCCTCGTTAGGCTCCTGCTCTCCTTCCTCAGCCAACGGCCGGTAGGTGGGCAAATAGCGGTAATAGACCTCGAGCATAAGGCAGCACAGGGTCGTGGAGTACAGGACCTGGTTCTGGCCTTCGAACTGGGCCTTTTCGCGTTTCCCGCCTTCGGATTCCGGGAATTCCCAGTGTCCGTCCTTCTCCAGGTGGTCGTAGACTGTCTCGCTGAAGAGAGGATTCCAGTGCTTCCAGTACTTGCTGCTCTTGAGGGGCCGCGCAGCATGATACATCGCCTGGGTCACGTAGTACCAACCGTAGAGCGGACCGGGGAGACCGGCTTCGGTCTCCTGCCAGTCGCACGTGTAAGTCCTCATGATCTCGACGGCGGCCCTGACTTCCTCGGACTCCCCGTGCCCAAGAAGCTGCAGGGAGCGCGCACCGATCGCCGTCGTGCAGTAGTTCTTCTCTTTCGTGCGCCTGGGAGCAGTGCCCTTGTCGCCGAACCCGCTTCCGGAGTCAAAGCGGCTCTTCATGTCCTTGGCAGCACGCTTGCGCGCGTCCCGCAGGACCTTGTCCGGGAAACGGATGCCTGCGTACCAAGCCGCCGTGAGCGCCTGAATCTGCCAGCCCGAGACGCACGTGTCGCCGCCCCGCAGCGGCGTTCCGTCCTCATTCTTCTTGGCGTAGTTCTCATACCAGCCGCCCTCGTCCGTCTGGCCGTCGCAGATGCGTCGCACCGCCTTGGCGACAACGGGCCGCAAGTCATGCAGCCCCGTCATCGCATACGTCTCGGCCATGGCGTACGTCGCGATCCCGTGCTGGTACGCCCGCTGCTCGCCTTTGGCGAAGAAGCCATCGTCGTCCTGTTGACCGACAAGCCAACCAAGCCCGCTCCGTACCGTCGCCCCGAACTCTTCCGACCGATAGTCCTCGCCGTAGCCAAGCAAACAGAGGAGGGCCAAGCCCGTCATCATAGGCTCGTAAGGCTCCTCGCCCCACGAGCCGTCCTCGTTCTGGTTGTCTTTGAGCCACCGGAGTGCCTGCAATATCGCCCACTGGGTCTTGTCGCTGCCGCCCGCGAACGAATTCAGACCCAGCTCCTCATCCTCGTCCAGCCCCAAATCAGCATCGTCGATCCCCAGATCGTCGTCAATACCCGGATCGAATTCCTCTAGTTCCTCCTCATCACCATTGCCTGTGTCTTCATCGCCCGTCTCTTCGCCCCCGACCTCTTCGACTATCGGTTGTTCGACCGGTTTGGCGACAGCGCCGAAGTGGGGCGGATAGCGGTAATACGTCTCGAGCATCAGGCAGCACATCGCGGTTGAGTACACGTGCCCGTTCTTCCCGGGGAAGTGACGTTTCGCGCGCTGCCCGCCCTTGCTTTTCGGGAAGTCCCAGTGGCCGTCAGCGTGCTGCTGGCTGATCAGCATCGTGCTGAAAAGCGGGTTCCAGAACTTCCAGTACTCGTTCTTCTTCGGATCCGGCGCGGCATGAAACATCGCCTGCGTCACGTAGTACCAGCCGTACAACGGCCCGAACGCGCCGCCCGTCGTCTTCTGCCAGTCGCAGCTATACTTGCTCATCAGACGAAGGCCGGCCTTGACCTCGTCCGAGTCGCGCTGGCCCAGCGACAACAGGCAAAGCGTGCCCGCCGCCGTCGTGCAGTAGTTGCTGTCCTTGTCCCGGCTTGGGGCTGTGCCCGTGTAGCCGCAACCATGCTCCTCGCTGAACCGGCTCTTGATGTCCTCGGCAGCGAGTAGGCGGGCATCCCTGAGCATGTTGTTGGAGAACCGGATGCGCGTGTACCAGGCGGCGGTCAGCGCCTCGATCTGCCACCCGGACACGCTCGTGTCGCCGCCCCTCAATGGTGTTCCATCGTCTTTCTTCTTGGCGTAGCCGTAGTACCAGCCGCCCTCGTCCGTTTGGCCATCGCAGATGCGCCACACGGCCTTCGCGACAACGGGCCGCAGCTCCTCCAACCCCGTCATCCCGTACGCTTCGGCCATTGCATACGTGGCGATCGCGTGCTGGTAAGCCCAATGCGCCTCCTGGCTGAAGTAGCCCTTCTCGTCCTGTCGACCGACAAGCCACGAAATCCCCTGACGGACCGCCGCCCCGAACTCTATTGACAAGTGATCCTCGCCATGGCCGAGGAAAGCGAGGAGCGCCAGGCCCGTCATGGCGGTCTGGATGGGCTCCTCGCCCCACGAGCCGTCCCCGTTCTGGTTCTGCTTGAGCCACCGGAGCCCCAACAGCACTGCCCACTCGGTCTTGTCGCTGCCGCCGCCGACCTGAAGGGCATGCTGACGGTCGTACCGATGCCGAAAGACCTCACTCCGCACCCAACGGCGTGGGACATTTCGCCGGGGCCTGACCCCTTCCCGCGGGTCAACCACGTCAACCCCAAGGCCCAAGGCACCGGGAGTCACCAACAGAAACTCGAAACAGACGAGCAGAAACAACACCCTCTTCATCATTCCATCCTCCGTGCAAGCTGCGCCCGGGCCGGGCATCGGAAGGCCTTGCCGTCAAGAGCGAACGACCCACACAGCCTCTAAACAGAAGATATCACAAACGGGAACGGCGCGCAACCCTTCTTTGACGAGGCCGCGGACGGCGGGCGATACGGGGGAGGCGGGCGCTACTCGCTCGGTGGCTCTTCCTCCGGCTCGAACTCCTCGTACTCGAACTCGCCCTCCTCGTCAATGACGGGTTCGATCACCGGCGGCGGCTCGAGCTCGTGCTTATGCTTGCGCTGGACCTTCTTCTTGAAGCGGCGAAGCTGCCGCTCGACCTTGTCCACGGCACTGTCAATCGAGGCGCGGGGGTCCGAGACCTTCTCCTCGCCGAAGAACCGGTGGTGGTCGGCCCTGAGGATCACCTCCGTGTGGTAAGCGCCGCGGTCGCGCCCCAACACGGCCCGAACCTTGATGATGTTTGGGGAGTATTTCTTGAGACCCTTGATCTTTTCGGCGGCGTAGTCGCGGAGGTCATCTTGCAGTTCAAGGTGACGGCCCGTAATCGTGATCTGCATCGGCAGTCCATCCTCCGTTTCAGCTTGGCCCAGAGTTTCTTTTGCACAGTCGAAGGCTGTCGCCCGGGTTATCGCCCCCTTCTGGTTTGAGACAAATCCCTTCCGTTCTCCGTTTCTCCTCACTATCAGAGCACCCGCGGGGAGTCAACCCCTTTTCGCGCACGTCGCCCGGCGGGAAGACCCGACGCCGTTGACCACGCGAGCGACCTGTGCTAGCGTGCACACGGTTCGCAACACAGGGCAGGCAAAGCAGCTACGGCAAACCCGCACGGCCGGCCTGGGACAAGCGGATGAGCAAAGCAATCACAGACCCGAAGAAGAAAATCGTCCCGCGCGAAAAGCTCGTCGCCACCGTGCGCGACCTCAAGGCCGCCGGCAAGAAGGTGGTCTTCACCAACGGCTGCTTCGACCTCCTGCACGTCGGCCACACGCGCTACCTGCGCGAGGCGCGCCTGCTCGGCGACGCCCTCGTCGTCGCCGTCAACTCCGACGCCAGCGTCCACGCCATCAAGGGGCCCTCGCGTCCTCTCCAGCCCGAGGCCGACCGCGCCGAGATCGTCGCCTCGCTCGAGTGCGTGGACTACGTCACCCTCTTCGACGAGGACACGCCCCGCGCCGTCATCACCGCCCTCGTCCCCGACGTGCTCGTCAAAGGCGGCGACTGGCCGCTCGACCGGATCGTCGGCCGCGACATCGTCGAGGCCGCCGGCGGCACAGTCACCACCATCCCCCTCGTCGAGGGCCGCTCCACAACCGACCTACTTAACCGCATTCTGTCCGAAGGGAGAATCGATGCCGACTGACAAAGCCACACGCGTCATGCTCTTCGGCGTGGACTGCATGAGCAAGGAGCTCACGCGCCTCTTCGTCGAACAGGGCAAGCTGCCGAACATCGCGAAGCTCATCGAGCGCGGCGTGTTCTTCGACAACGCCCTGCCGTGCTTCCCGACGCTGACACCGTCGAACTGGACCACCATCGTTACCGGCGCCCAACCCGGCACGCACGGCATCACCGACTTCACCGTCCACCACCCCGGCGAGCCCCTCGACGTGGTGCATCCCGGCTTCACGACGGAGGAGAACTCCGCCGAGTACCTCTGGAATGCCGCCGCGCGCGCGGGCAAACGCTCGGTCCTCATGAAGTACACGGCCTCGTGGCCGCCCGTGCTGGAGAACGGCGTCCAGGTGGACGGCTGCGTGCCCGGGTGCCCGCACACGCTCTGCCCCGACCACCTCTTCGTCGCCGCCAAGGACGGGATCGGTCTGCCGTCGGCCGAAGCCATCGAGCGCACCCCCGACGCGTGGACCCAGCAGAAGAAGATGGAGATCTATCAAAAGGGCGTCCAGTACGTCCCGCTCACCGCAAACGACGCGGCGCTCGGAAGCGGCAGCGGCCTCGTCGGTGAGATCACCTTCAAGCCGTTCAGAGGGAACCCGTGCACGTTGGCCTTGTCCCTTGGCAGCGACGGCACGGTGAGCGTGCTCGACGGCAGCAAGGTTCTCGCCTCGGCGACGCTCGGCAAATGGTCGGGCTGGTTCGAGGTGCGCTTCGGCGAGGGGCCCGAGTTCGAGGGTCGGACCCGGTTCAAGGTCCTCGAGTCCGCACCCGACGGATCCAAGCTCAAGGTCTACACGACGAGCATCATGCCGAAGACCGGCTACACGCAGCCCGCCGCGCTCGGCGTCGAGCTCGCCCGCAACGTCCCCGGCGGCTTTATCCAGAGCCCGCCCGTGGGCGCCGCCGTGAGCGAGTGGGGATCGAAGGGCTGGATAGACGCGACCACCTTCTGCGAGGTCGCCGAGTTCCAGGCCGAATGGTTCGCCGCCGCGTCAATCTACCTCCTCCAAAAGGAGCCGTGGGACCTCTACTTCGTCCAGACACACGCCGTGGACCACGCCTCGCATCTGTGGATCAACCAGGCCGACCCGCATACCGCGTCGAGCAAGGCGGAATCGGACGAGTACCTCGGCTACCTCGCACGCGTGTACGCGGCGTCCGATACTCTGATCGGCAAGGTCCTCGACGCGTGCGGCGACGACGACACCCTCACCGTCGTCGTCAGCGACCACGGCATGCGCTGCTACGAGACCCAGATCGTCGAGGAGCCGAACTGGGACCGCTCCATCCCCGCCCGCGAGGTGCTCAAGAAAGCCGGCCTCACCGTGACCTTTACTGACGACGACGGCAAGGAACGCATCGACTGGTCCAAGTCCCGCGTCGTGCCCGTGCGCGACTGCTTCCTCTACGTCAACCTCAAGGGCCGCGACCCCCACGGCATCGTCGAGCCCGGCGAGGAATACGAGCGCGCGGTCGAGGAGGCGATCACGGCCATGCGGTCGTACATCGAGCCCCGGCTCGGGCTGGCGCCGTTCTCCCTCGTGCTGCGCCGCGACGATGCGCGCATCCTCGGCCACTACACCAACCGCTCCGGCGACATCGTCTATTGCGTCGACAGCCCCTACGCCTACATCCACGGCCAGCAGCTTCCCGCGAACAAGCTCGGCCTCTCGTCGCTCAGGTTCACCTGGATCATGGCCGGCCCCGGCCTCAAGCGCGGCGCCTCGATTGCGCGCAACGTCTGGCTCACCGACGTGTGCGCCACCATCTGCCACCTCGCCGCCGTGCCCGTCCCGAGACAGTGCGAAGGCGCGATTGCATATCAAGCGCTTGAGGAGATGCCGTAGGCATAAGAGGGATCAGGCCGTGACGGGCAGTTCCAGCAACTGGGCGAGTCTCTTGCTGACCTCGTTCAAGACACGCTCCGAAACCCGTCCCAGATAGCGAAGCACGAGTGTCCTCTCAAGAGCCTGAAGGCGGGAAATGCGAAGCACAGAGTCGGCCCAGAGCCCTGTTTGCTGAAAATCAGGATCGGACTTGCGTAAGACAAAATCCCCAGGCCGAGCCTTGCGGGCTCGTGAACTGATCATGAGACAAACAAGATCGGGGTCCGCCGCGTTGTGCCGGTCGTTCGAAACGACCACGACAGGCCGAACCGTCACACCAGTGAGATCGGAGTGTCGAAACTCGATGAGGAGGACATCTCCTCTCTTGAAGGCACGTTCGATCACACCGGCTCTCCGTCCTCGAGGGAATAGATGTCCTCCTCGGGATCTGCGAGCCAGTCCAGAGTGCCGGACCACACTATGTGCTGAAAAAGCTTCTCGTCCGGCACCTCGAAGCCAACTGGTTCAGAAGCACCTGACAAATCAACATTGATCTCGAAGTAAGTGTGCTTGAACCTCGTGCCTTCGCCCTCCGGGAGAGAGTCATCAACGGCCCTGCTGTCGGGAAACTGCAGTGTGGGCTCTCTCATACCCGTCCTCATCTTTCCTCTCCTACCTGCAGCACCTCAAATGGGCGAGTCATCTTGAGCTCCCCATCGCAAAGGAACTGGAAGTCGTACGCCCCGGGTTCTGGGAAGCTCAGACCATGAATGTTAAAGCCAAGCTCGACAACGGCTTTGGGATTATCGAAATCAATGAGTCCCTCTAGTTGTAGGATCGGCCTGTCCTCCGCTGACTTCACACATTGAAGCTGCGCTTGGTATCGCCCCCGACCCCCGGTCAAGGAAACAAAGACGGAAAGTGCTGGGTGCTTGCACGGAAAGGACCTGGAGTTGACGCGGTTGAAGATCCCGACCAGCGTCTTCTTCCCCGTCTTACGGTCCTCGATGATACTGTCACAGACAACGAAGGCTACAAGCTGTGGCGTTGGAACATCCGGCATACGGCCTCCCCGCATTGCAGTGTCAAGCAACCATAACTATTCTTATACACCCCTGCCTCGGCTGTGTCCAGCCGAAATCGCCAGCGCTTGCCGCTTCACCGTGCATTTAAGTGCTGGATAATCCGCACGTTGGCCGCCGGGAAGGTGTATTTCGGGAAGTCAGCCGGGCGGGTCCAGCGGACGCGCTGGGCGTAATGGGCTTGTGGGCGGCCGCGTGTGATCCGGCATCGGTGCACGTGCAGCGTCAACCGGTAGTGCGTATAGCCATGGTCCACCCGGCAAATCTCCTCCCCTACCTCGACCTCGATCCCAAGCTCCTCACGAAGCTCGCGGCGGATGCATGCCGCAATTGACTCCCGTGGCTCGCGCTTGCCGCCGGGGAACTCCCACAGCCCGGCCAGCAGCGCGCCGTCGGGCCGCTGCTGGATGAGGTAGCGGCCCCGCTCGCAAATGACGGCCACGCCGATGTCGTGCTTGATCGTCCTGGGCCGTCGGACCTTCACCGGCAGCTTCTCCTGAAGGCCCTTCGCGTGCGCCGCACAGAGCGGCCTGACCGGGCAGCGCGCGCACCTGGGCCCCGCTGGCGTGCACACGAGCGCCCCGTGCTCCATGAGCGCCTGGTTGAAGTCACGCGCCTCGCCATCGGGGATGAGCGCCCCGGCCAGCCGCCACAGCAGGTTTCTCGTCGGCCGCTTCGACGGGTCCCGCCGGACGCCGAACACGCGGCACAGCACGCGCGCCACGTTACCATCGAGGACCGGCACGCTCATGTTGTACGCGATGCTCAGGATCGCCCCGGCCGTGTACCGCCCGATCCCGGGCGCTGCAAGCAGCGCCTCGAAGTCGCGTGGAACGCGACTTCCATGCTCCCTGACAAACAGCCGCGCCGCCCGGTGCAGGTTGCGTGCCCGTGTGTAGTAGCCGAGCCCCTCCCACTGCTTGAGCACCGCATCGAGCGGCGCCTCGGCGAGCGCCCGCATCGAAGGGAACCGCCGCATCCAGCGTGTGAAGTAGTCCACGACGCGCTCCACCTGCGTCTGCTGGAGCATCATCTCCGCCACGAGAACACGGTACGGCGTGCAGCGCCGCCGCCACGGCAGGTCGCGCATCGTGGCCCGGAAATGCCCGAGCAGGCGGCGTTGATGGCCATGAATAATATAACTTGGTATATGTATTGTTTATGGTATCCTCCTGT
>CAZJXV010000114.1:0-12509 GCA_964550015.1 uncultured Verrucomicrobiota bacterium | reverse complement strand
CAAATACAGGATGACGTCCTGTATCCTCGTGTTCGCGAACGGCTTGAGCCCGTTTTCGGGGTCCGTGTAATCGTACAGCGCCCGGATGATCTCATCGCGCACGGCCTCGTAATCCGCCGGCTCGACGATGCCTTGCGGGTCGCGGCCCTTGAGGTTCACGTAGATGTGTACCGAACGCTGCGTCACGGCGCGTGTCTTCGACCAGTCAACCTTCTCCTCGCCCGTTTCCGGATCGCTCCTCGTGACCATGAGGCCCGCGTCCTTCAGCACGCCGTACGCGTCAACGCCATGGCGGGTGGTCGGCACCGCGCCGTGATCGCTCACCAGGATAATCAGCGAATCGGCCGGAACGGCCTCAACAATCCGGCCGATCATCCGGTCCGTGCTCTTGTACGCCTGCGTCATCAGCTCAGTGTACCGCGTGCGCACCTTCGCGTCGGGCTCCGTCATCGGGTCGAGATACTTCATCACCGCGTGGTGCATCCAGTCCGGGCAGTGCGCGTGCATGAAAAACAGGTCCCACTCGTGCGCGCCCATCAATGCCTTGACCGCCTCGGCGTACCAGACATGCTGCAGCTCCTGGATCTCCATCGCCGTCACGTCGTCCACCCACTCCGCCGCCACGCTCCGGAAGCACGCCCCCGGCATCGGCAGGCCTGCGATGTCGCGAAGCTCGGCCGTCACGGACTCCGGATAGCACGGGTGATCGAGCGCACACTGCGCCGTCGCGTACAGCCGGAAGCGCTCGCCGTCCGGGCTGAGCTCGACGAGCTTGAGCATGAACGCCGCCTCGCGCGGCCCGTCCTTCGTCTCGAACACGTGCACAATGCGTTCCGACCACTCGCCCGGCGCAAGCTCCGCGAGCGTCGCACCCGTAGAGTCCCAGCGGACGATCACGCGTTCAAACCCCGCACCCGGCGTCTCAACCATCCGGATCGTGATCGGCTCATTGACCAGGTGGTCATGCGCCTCTCGCGCCCGCTTGCCGTCGAGCGTAGTCTCTTCCCACGTCAGCGGCTCGGCGCGCGGGAAGGCCTCGTTCGAATAGAGGCGCTCGCTGCCGATCTCCTCCCGGACCTCCGACCACGTCTTCTCGCCGTAGTGCCACTGGTTGATCGAGAGGCCGTACCCGCCGACCTGGACGCCCTCCTTGACCGTCGGCGGCCACGACGACGGATAGTTCAGGATGATCGAGCGCTTGCCCGCCCGTTCGGCCGCCTCCCACAGGTACTCGGCCTGGCAGTCGGCCGTATCGAAACCGAAGTACACGTCGTCGAGCTCGCTCCCCGGCTTCCAGTGCTGGAAGCACGTGATCGAGTGCGTGCCCGGCCACGCGCCCGTGGCGATCGTCGTCCAGTTCGGCGGCGTGATCGTCGGAAACGGCACGAGGCAGTTCTCCGCCCACACACCGCGGTCCATGAGCCCCTTGATCGCAGGAAGCTCGCCCGCCTGCGCCAGCTCCCGCACGCGCTCCATCACGGGCGCGTCAACTCCAATCAGCACCAGCTTGCTCGGCGTGCCGCTCATTCCGGTCCTCCTTTACACCTCACTCATGTCAACGCCCGGCAGATCGGCTCGAGAAAGCCCGCGACCTCGTGGCCAAGGGCCCGCGATCCGTCCTCCGTCATGTGCACCCCGTCGGGGCAGATCATCTGCCGCACGCCCCGCTCGACGACGAACGCGTGCAGGTCGTCCACCTCGACACCGGCGGCACGCACGACGCGCAACGCGGCCGCGTTGTACGCCTCGACATCACGCTCATGCCTTAAGAACGGTTTGCACGCGTTGTGCCATTCCTCGACGACGGGCGTGATCGTCGCCCAGACGAGGCGCGCGCTCGTCTCACGCTGGAGCCACGCCACCACCTCGCGCACGTTCGCCTCGTACGCCTCGAGCGGCACCTGGTAAGCGTCTTTCTCCGGGTCGAATTTCAGATCGTGCAGGCCGCAGTTGAAATGGACCACGTCCCACCCGCCGCCGCCCAGCCAGTCCCCGAGATGCGCCAGCACGTTGGTCGAATCCCCCCCGTTGTCGGGAATCAGCTCGACGTGGGCCACCTCCCTCAGGGCCTCGGCCGCCGCCGGCGCATAGGTCTGCGTGATCGAGTCGCCGATGAGCAGTACCTTCGGGAAAGACATGCTAGAACCACGAGCGGATGATCGGCTTCGCCCATTCCTCGACGAGGAAGTAAATCCGGTCCGTCACCAGCCCCATCCGCGTCCCCACCACCGTCGCGAACACAATCCCAAATGCAATCATCATGAAGACACGTGCACCAACCTGACTGCGCCGGCCGATACGATGCTCGCTGAAGCGAAATGTGAACACGAAGTAAAACAACACAACGAGCATGACTATGATAAATACGTAGTTACCGACGAGCGCGAGAAGGCCGCGCCAGGTGAATCCGCCCGACGTCAGGGCCGGGTCCCACAACGGCTTGAATGTTCCCAACGCCTGGTCAACGAAGTTGCTGAAGAGCGCCTTGAGCGCTTGCCCGATGCCGGCGCCGATGACGAACACGGCAATGACCCGGCTCAGCCACAGGTGACGCTTCGAATAGATCATGTACCAAAAGGCGCCCGGGACAGGGGCGAGGAACCAGAGCAGCCGAGGAGTCCAGCGCCCGGCGATCGCCCACCTGCTCACCTCCAACGTGAGGACCCCACCGATGAAGCACGCAGCCGAAAGCAGCCAGGCAAGCCACAGCCTCTTGCGGAAGAACACCAAGGCGAACACGCCAAGCAATACGGCCACAACGGGCCATAGGTTGTGCAGCCCCCACACGCTGCCGGTGAGACTCTTGATTCCCTGACCGAACGGCATGATCCAGTAGGTGTACAGCCCCGTCTCGAGACTTTTCGCAAACTGGGTCGCGGCCACGACGCCCACGACGAGATGCTCAAGGAAACGGTACACCTCATTCTCGCCAAAAAGAAACGAGTAAAGCCCCAGCGTGATGAAGGCCCCAAGCGCCGAGGCGATCTTCATGTCCAAGCCTTTGTGAACCTTATGATCATCCGCTCCATCAACGAGGATCACAAGGATAAGCAGCCCTAACAGCACTGCGTAGACCGACCACTTGGTGATCAGCCGGCGTGCGGTGTATCGCTCATTCGCCTTCGCCACGCGCTTGCCTCCACTCACGGATCTTCTTCCGCAGCGTGCTGATGTTCCCAATGACGATCACCGCCAGCACGCACAGCACGCCAAGCGAATACGGATTTGCCCGCAGACGCACCCCCTCGCTACTCGGGCCCTCCCCGTACTTGCGTCGCAGCAACTCGGAGTACTCGGCCGCGCCCTGCACACCGGCCAGCACACCGCAGAGGGCGCCCGAATCGAAGTACGGCAACATCTCGTTAGCGACCATGTTCACGGTTCCCAACCCCATCTCAATCGTCGGCTCGCCATCAGGCCCCGCGAAGTCCTTGTCAAGCCGCACAAGGCCAATCAAGTCCCGGATCGTGTAGGTGAAGTGCACCTCCAGGATCAAGCCGAAGTCGCCAAGCCGCAGAAACTGCTCCTCATAATCCTTCGCGCTGAGCGTCTCCAGATCCACCGGCTCGCCAGGATGCTCCGGCGGGGGCGCCCCTGGTCGCCTCATGATCGGGAACTGCTCCAAGGGGCGCTTCTCGTAGTCCGTGTTGAACGACTTGACGAGACCGTCCGCCTTGATGTTCGGAATCCAGATATGCCAGTAACCGCCCTGATATATCAGCTGGAAATCCAGATCAAGCCAGTCACGCCCATATTGGATGTAGTCCTCACCGTACTCCTCTTGGTAATAGCGCTGGATATCCAGGCATAAACTGCGCCCGACAACCGCCGTGTCCGGCTCGAGCGAGATCATTATGAACTTGACCTTGCGGCGCATCATGTGATCGACGAGAACCTCGAACTGCGGTTGGTTCTCACCCCGCGACGACATGCGCCACGCATTGACGAGCAACACGGGCTTCCCCGTCTCGGCACACTCCTCGATCACGTCGAACAACCCCCGCGTGATCTTGCGGGGCCGCGGGCGCGATTCCCAGTGCCCAACGATGAAAGGCAAAGCCAAGAGCACAGCCAGAACCGGGTACACAATCCGGTAGTTCAGATTATCGATCGCATCGAAAACCCGATGAAGCACACCTGACACCCCGTTCGACACTCGGTCACACCTCCTCGAACAACGCCCCACGCTCAATGCCAAGCCACGTCCGCAGCGAGACCGTGATGCTGCCAAGAAGCATCCCGAATTGCAGCGCCCTGAACACCGCCGCGTTGAGGTTCAAGTCAAGCCACTCGCGCACTTCGGAAATGACCGGGAAGTTCGTCTCCGGCGCATTCGACAGCAGCACGATGACGGCCGCCACCATCATGATCGCGCTCTCCGTTCCGCGGACCCGAAAAGCCCGCAAGGCCGCCGACGTCACGAAAAACGCCAAGAACGAGTAGATCGTTGAGTTCATGTGGACCTGGATCCGCGTGATAATGAACTCGAAAATGTCCCCCACATGCTGCACCGGCGTGTCCGGCGACGAGCTAGGCCCGATCCACTTCAAGACGGCCGAAGCGAATACGACAAGAAAGGCCGTCAAGAGAACAAGGCTGTATTCCCAATTCTTGTGCAGCCGAACCACACGGCGCGTATGCACCATGAAAATATTGGCCACACCGACGCCGATCGCAAACATCCCCAGGACTCTCACGACGTCGGTGTAGATCTTCGTCGCTGGTTTGATCCACTTCTTGTCGAAGCCAGCGTGGATCCCCTCAGCGAGGAACACCGCGACAAAGTAAATGCCCGCAACCAGCACAACGATGCGTATGATACGTACCTTACTCATCAGGAAAACAACCACTCCCACAACGGTTCCATGAACCGCCCGATGCCCTCCTCAACCCAGTTGAAATCGGTCACACCGGTGACGGTGAGCGTGGCACCAGCAATGCCCAACGCGATGATGAGCATCATCAGGACCTTCATCAGGTCCTGCATCCGGATGCTCGCCACGTGCACCGGCTCCCGTACAATGTATGCGTGCGCCGCCAGGTACTCCTCGACGATCAACACGTAGTCGCACGTGGTGACGAGGAACGGGATCTGCATCGGCATCTGGGTCCCGGCGATCTGAATCGCGCCGAGCTGCTGGCCCGTCTCGCTCAGCATCAGCGACTCGGCGAAAAACGCCCCGAAGAGCAGCGAAGCCGAAATCCTCTCGCGCCGCATCCAGCCCATTGCCGCGATCGCGAAGTAAAATTGCCCGCCCGGCAGGAACCGGATATCGTCCTCGTTGTAGTACTCAAGCTTGTTCTCAGCGCGATAGGCCTCCCGCACGATGTTCGTCATGACAGGGACGATCTCGGGTGCGACCACCGCCACAAGCAAACGCGTGTTGTAGCGCGCGCACAACGTAGCCGCCCGCTCAAGCAGCCCCATCGCCGTCAACGTGCCGGGGTCCGTCAGCCAGCCGATGCCGGGCACGAAGAAAACCGGACGCCCCATTTCCACCGCACGGCCAACGGCTTCATCTATCTTGTCCAGGCCTGGGATTCGCCGCATGAAAATGGGCTCCCCGCGCCTGGTCTTGTACAAGGTGATGAGAATCCCAGCTCCGAAGATCAGGAAAAGCGTGCGGAGGAACCACGGGCCCGGCGTGATTGATGCAAGGAGGAGTTCGCCTGCCGGTACTGCCACGCTGAATTTCCCTCCAGGTTGGCCGGCATCCTACCCACCCGGCCCCCCGCGCGCAACAGAATTTCTCCGCAGGGCACGGGCCGGCCCCATACCCTCGCCTGTCACGTCAAGAAAACCCGCCCCGGCGCATTTTCTGCGTGACACCGCCACGCGTTGTGGTTCTAATAGGCGTGCCCTCTAGATATCGACTTCGCAGCACAAGGCAATCCCGAGCGGGGACGGCATCCGAGGGACCTTTCTCTCTGGACCAGATGGGGACAGGCACCATGGGCGTCTTGCCGGACTTTCTGATCAAGCAACAGGTCAAAATCACGCCGTTCGACGAGGGCGCGTCGCACCCCGGCGCGATCTCCTACGGCCTCAGCTCCTACGGCTACGACGTGCGCGTCGGAAACCGCTTCAAGGTCTTCAGCAACGTCCACTCGCAGATCGTGGACCCGAAAAAATTCTCCGAGCGCACCTTCGTGGACGTCGAGGGCGACCACTGCATCATCCCGCCCAACAGCTTCGCCCTGGGCGAGACGGTCGAGTACATCGAGGTGCCGCGCGACGTCATCGGTCTGTGCGTCGGCAAGTCCACCTACGCCCGCTGCGGTATCATCGTCAACGTCACCCCGCTCGAACCCGAGTGGTGCGGCCGGATCACGCTCGAGATCTCCAACACCACCCCGCTCCCGGCGAAGATCTACGCCGGCGAAGGCATCGCCCAGATCGTTTTCCTCAAGGCCGAAGCCGAGTGCCGTACCAGCTACAAGGACAAGGCGGGCAAGTACCAGGACCAGAGCGGCATCACATTGCCGTTCGTGTCGTAAACACGCGAGGTTCCCTGCGAGGACAGTGTCGTGAAAGTCTCTCGACGATACACCAAGCAAGGGCGCGACCCGTACGACGGCATCCCTTTTGAGGAGCGGCGCTCGCGCATCGTCAACCCCGACGGCTCGGTCGTCTTCGACGCCGACGGCATCACCGTGCCGGCCGCGTGGTCGCAGGTCGCCACCGACGTGCTCGCCCAGAAGTACTGCCGCAAGGCGGGCGTGCCCGCCAGGCTCAAGCGCGTCGAGGAGGACGGCGTACCCGACTGGCTCCGCCGCTCGGTGCCCGACGAGACGGCGCTCGCCAAACTGCCCGAGGCCGAACGCACGGACATGGAGCGCGACAGCCGCCGCGTCTTCGGCCGGATGGCCGGCTGCTGGACCTACTGGGGCTGGAATCACGGCTATTTCGACACGGAGGCCGACGCCCGCGCCTTCCACGACGAGCTCTGCCACATGCTGGCCGCACAGGTCGCCTCGCCCAACTCACCGCAATGGTTCAACACCGGCATCCACTGGGCCTACGGCATCGAGGGCCCGCCCCAGGGCCACTACTACGCCGACCCCAAAACCGGCGAGGCGAAACCCTCGAAAAACGCCTACGAACGCCCGCAACCCCACGCGTGTTTCGTCCAGTCCATCGAGGACAACCTCGTCAACGCCGACGGCATCATGGACCTCTGGATGCGCGAGGCCCGCCTCTTCAAGTACGGCTCCGGCACGGGCACCAACTTCTCGAAGCTCCGCGCCGAGGGCGAGCCGCTGGCCGGCGGCGGCCACTCGTCGGGGCTGATGAGCTTTCTGAAGATCGGCGACCGCGCCGCCGGCGCCATCAAGTCAGGCGGCACGACCCGCCGCGCGGCCAAGATGGTTGTGCTCGACGTGGACCACCCCGACGTCGAAGCCTTCATCAACTGGAAGGTCGTCGAGGAGCAGAAAGTCGCCGCCCTCGTCGCCGGCAGCAAGCTGTGCAACATGCACCTCAACGCCGTCATTCGGGCCTGCCATCAGTCGCTGGACGACAAGTCCCGCTTCGACACGAAGAAGAACCCCGCCCTCGGCGACGCCGTCCGGAAGGCCCGCGCCGCGCGAATCCCCGAGAACTACATCCGTCGTGTCATCCAGCTCGCCGAGCAAGGCGCCACCGCCATCGAGTTCCCCGAGTACGACGCCGACTGGGACTCCGAAGCGTACATGACGGTCTCCGGCCAGAACTCGAACAACTCCGTGCGC
The DNA here is from genome assembly GCA_964550015.1 of uncultured Verrucomicrobiota bacterium. Classification (GTDB taxonomy): domain Bacteria; phylum Auribacterota; class JABMQX01; order JAFGEW01; family JAFGEW01; genus CAZJXV01. The sequence goes on along the minus strand of CAZJXV010000114.1, from coordinate 4,778 downwards.
GTCAACAACGCCTTCATGCACGCCGTCGAGAACGACGAGCCGTGGCCGCTCCGCTGGCGGCTCAGTGGCGAGCCAGCCAAAACGGTGCCGGCCGCCGAGCTCTGGGACACCATCGCCCGCGCTGCGTGGTCGTGCGCCGATCCCGGCCTGCAGTTCGACACCACCATCAACGAGTGGCACACGTGCCCCGCCGCCGGGCGCATCAACGCCTCTAACCCCTGCTCCGAGTACATGTTCCTCGACGACACCGCCTGCAACCTCGCCTCGACGAATCTCTTGAGCTTCTACGACGACGCGACCGGCCGCTTCGACACAGAGGCCTTCCGCCACGCCAACCGTATCTGGACCATCGTCCTCGAGATCTCCGTCCTCATGGCGCAGTTCCCCAGCAAGAAAATCGCCGAGCTCAGCCACCGCTTCCGCTCGCTCGGCCTGGGCTACGCCAACCTCGGCTCCCTGCTCATGGTCATGGGCCTGCCCTACGACTCGCCCGAAGCCGGGGCCGTCACGGGCGCGCTCTCGGCGCTGATGACCGCCACCGCCTACGCCGCCTCCGCGGAGATGGCCGCGCAGTTCGGCCCCTTCCCCGGCTACGAGCCCAACCGCGACGCCATGCTGCGCGTCATCCGCAACCACCGCCGCGCCGCCTACAACGCGCCCGACGACGAGTACGAAGACCTGACGATCACCCCGGCCGGCATTGACCCCGCCCTCTGCCCCAACGACCTCCTCGACGCAGCGCGCAGCGAATGGGACACCGCCCTCGAGCTCGGCGAGCGCCACGGCTATCGCAACGCACAGGCTACCGTCATCGCCCCCACCGGCACCATCGGCCTCGTCATGGACTGCGACACCACCGGCGTCGAGCCCGACTACGCCCTCGTCAAGTTCAAGAAGCTCGCCGGCGGCGGCTACTTCCGGATCATCAACCGCTCCGTCGCGCCGGCCCTCCAGCGCCTCGGCTACACGAAGCCGCAAATTGACGAGATCATCAACTACTGCCGAGGCACCGGCACGCTCAAGGACGCACCCCACATCAACCACGATTCTCTGAAAGCCAAGGGTTTCGACAACGCCGCCGTCGAGCGCGTCGAGAACGCCCTCGCCAGCGCCTTCGAGCTCCAATTCGCCTTCAACAAGTTCACCCTCGGTGAGGACTTCTGCACCAAGACGCTCGGCTTCACCCGCGAACAGCTCGACGACTGGCGCTTCAACATGCTCGAGGCGCTCGGATTCACTGCACAAGACATCGCTGAGGCGAGCGAACACGTCTGCGGCCGCATGACCCTCGAGGGCGCGCCCCACCTCAAGCCGGACCACCTGCCCGTCTTCGATTGCGCCGCCGTCTGCGGCCGCCACGGCACCCGCCGCATCCCGACCGAGGCCCACATCCGCATCATGGCCGCCGCCCAGCCGTTCATTTCCGGCGCCATCTCCAAGACGATCAACATGCCGAACGACGCCTCGATCGACGACGTCAAGGGCGCCTATGCGACCGCCTGGCGGTGCATGCTCAAGGCCATCGCCATCTATCGCGACGGCTCGAAGCTCAGCCAGCCCCTCAGTGCCGCACCCGAGGAGGTCGAGGCACGCGCCGCGCCGCTCAAGGTGGCCGAGCGAATCGTGTACAGGTACCTCGCCCACCGCCGGCCGCTGCCGCCGCGCCGCTCCGGCTACACCCAGAAGGCCACCGTCGGCGGCCACAAGGTCTATCTGCGCACCGGCGAGTACGACGACGGCACCCTCGGCGAGGTCTTTTTGGACATGCACAAGGAGGGCGCCGCCTTCCGCAGCCTCATGAACTGCTTCGCCATCGCCATCTCGCTCGGCCTCCAGCACGGCGTCCCGCTCGAAAAATTCGTGGACAACTTCATCTTCACTCGGTTCGAGCCCAACGGCGTCGTCGCCGGCAACCCGCACATCAAAATGAGCACCTCCGTCATTGACTACATCTTCAGGGAACTCGCCATCAGCTACCTCGGCCGCCACGAGCTCGCCCACGTCCCGCCCGAGGAAGTGGAAAAAGACTTCTCGAAACCCGAACCCACGCCCGAGTTCGACGAGGAAGTCATCGAGGAGCACCTCGTCGACGCCCAGATCGAAATGCGCCTCACCCCGCCCCCCTCCGAGCACCTGAGGCCAGGCCGCAGGATCAGAAAAACCACGGAGGCCACGGAGACCACAGAGCAATACGGAAATGGCCGGGGCGCCCTCGGCGGCGCTGAAGCCAACCCCGCCCTCGCCGCCGCCGGCTCCACGGGCGACATCAAGACCGAAATGATCCGCCTCGCCCGCCTCCAGGGCTTCGAGGGCGACCCCTGCCCCGAATGCGGCCAGTTCACCCTCGTCCGCAACGGCATGTGCCTCAAATGCACCACCTGCGGCGCCACCACCGGCTGCTCGTAGTGCAAGTGAGCAGGGCAGCGCGGACCGGCGGAGCGGAATTGTTCTTGACACAGTATGCGACGTATGTTAACGAACATAACATGAGAATACAGGGCGTGCTGCGACGTCTCCTTTCCAACTAGGTGTGAGGTTTACAGATGGCCAAGGCAGACAATCTCAATGAGGGGGCCGACTGGCTCGCAGTGATCGCACGAACCCTGGCGTATCTCTGCCTGCATTCCAGTGAGCAACGCGACAAGCGACTACTTGATCAATCCGACTTCCTGTCCCGGTTCGGCCTCTCGAGGAAGGAATGTGCGCGCGTGCTAGGTACCACAGAGGCCTCGTTGAACGAGTTGGCGCGACAAGCGAGGAAGGTGAAGAATGCCTCAGGGAAAGGCAGGTCGCGGAAGCGCTAGTGCGGATCGATCGGCTGAGCCCTCCGCCGAAACAGAGCAGCTCAAGCGGATAGCCAACCTTCTCGCGCTGCTGTCGGTGAAAGACGAACCCCAGGTCGAGCAGATTGCTGTCTTGGGCTCGGCTGGCTTCTCCGTCGCCGAGATAGCGGAGCTACTCGGTACCACTCGCAACACAGTCAGTGTCACCTTGTCCCAGCGCAAGACGAAGAAGCGTGCGCGACGCACAAAGAAGAAGGCGTAAGCTGGTGACCCCAATCGACCCCAAGCTCCTGAAGCGCCTGGAAAAGAAGCTTGGTTTCAGCAAGAGGCGGCTGTACGAAATCATTGCCGATAAGGTCAATGCGACTGCACTCCCGCGCCATCTGGCGGCGCTCCAACTGGCCGCGGAACATGGCATAAACATCTCCCGATTCGCCTCTGATGATGATCTGGCAGTCCTTCGGCAAGCAGCGCAACCTGGGCTCTCTAGCTTTCAAACAGTGACTCCGCCGGATACAGCGCAATCCAAGAAGAGAACGAGAAAGAAGAGCGCGAAGAAGGGGCCCGCGTCAGCAAAGGCCAATCGTAGACGGGGCAACACAGTCTTCGTTGTTCACGGCCGGAATGAGAGATTAACCCGGGCGCTGTTCTCTTTCCTGCGCGCCGTGCGCCTAAATCCGATGGAGTGGATTGAAGCAATCAGGCTGACTGGGAAACCGAATCCATTCATCGCTGACACCCTAGATACCGCATTTCGCGAAGCGGCGGCTGTTGTGGTCCTGCTGACTCCTGACGACGAAGCCAGACTGAAGCCTGAGTTCGTCAAGCCTCAGGACCCGGAGTGGGAGAAGCAGCTTACCGGGCAGGCCCGCCCCAACGTGCTGTTTGAGGCCGGGATGGCCCTTGGCCGGAATCCCGATAGCACCGTTCTCGTTCAGATCGGCACAGTAAGGAAATTCAGCGACATATCCGGGATGCATGTGGTCCACCTGAGCGCCTCCCCGGAAAGCCGACAGGAGTTCATCACCAAGCTTGCGAACGCAGGCTGCAACGTCAACACAAGCGGAACCCACTGGCTCAGCGAAGGTGACTTTAGCCTGCCGCCGAATCCGGGTTCGGCTTCTCCTTCGCAGCGCAGCCCTAACCGCAAGGGCGCCACGTCTGCACGTGGGAAGGCCGCGCCTCGAAGGAAAACCTCTCAGAGGAGCGAGCTGCCCGCCGAGCGCCGCATTGGCTATTGTCCCCTCTGCAATGGAGACTTGATCAGAAGGGGCTTTTCAACGGTTTGCAGCAGCTGTGGCTTCTCCGTGGACGCGGACTGATTCGGGGAGGGCCCATCCTATTGTTCCCGCCTCGGCTCATCTTTCACTTGACCAAGTACGATCCGTGACCGACAACGGGTTCATCCTCGCCCGCGACGGCATGTGCCTCAAGATGTACGCGTGCACATCTTGCCTGAGCCGCGCCAGCGGCGTCTGGAAGTAGCCTCGGGCGCAAGCCCGTGGTACCCAACGCAATCCAACCATCCCAGAGCCCCGTCAGGGGCGCCTGAGATCCCCGGCTCGACGAGCACCCCTCAACCGCCCCCCCCGAGGCGGCCGCCGTGTTCCTGATAGCGCAGATAGAACCGTGTGCTACAATGGGCGCCGTCTGAGTGACGTGGCGCAGGATGGAGGATGGCTCGTGGACAAGGTGCGGATCGGGTTTGTTGGTGTGGGGCATATGGGCCAGATGGCCCACCTTCGCAACTACGCCCAGATCGACGACTGCGACGTCGTGGCCATCGCCGAGCCGCGGACGGCAATGGCGAAGCTCGTCGCGGAGCGCTACGGGGTCGCGAACGTCTACCACGACCACCGCGAGATGCTCGAGGCCGAGACGCTCGACGGCGTCGTCGCCAGCCAGCCGTTCGACCGCCATGCCGTGCTGCTCCCCGATATCTACGAGCGTGTGAAGCACGTCTTCACCGAGAAGCCGCTGGCCGTCATGCCTGAG
>CAZJXV010000113.1:0-12625 GCA_964550015.1 uncultured Verrucomicrobiota bacterium | reverse complement strand
TCCAGCGGGCGTGGTGCGGCAGAATGCCCTGGTGCAGCATGTCGGGGTTGGTGAGAATGACGCTGGCGCCGTCGCGCAATCGCCGCCGGAGGTTCTGCGGTGTATCACCGTCGTAGGTGCCCGCGAGGAACTGTGCCCCGTGTTCGTCAAGCTGGAACGCGCCGAGCGCGCGCAACTGGTCCTGTGCCAAGGCCTTCGTCGGGTAGATGAAGAGCATCGTGGCCGACGCCGTGTCGAGGAGCGTCTCGACGACGGGAATGTTGTAGCAGAGCGTCTTGCCGCTTGCGGTTCCGGTGACCACGACGACGTTCTTGCCCGCGCGCAATTGCTCGATCGCGTCCGCCTGGTGGCGATAGAGCCGGCTGATGCCCTGGCGCCGCAGCGCTTCCTGCACGGCGGGATGAAGTCCGCCCGGTACGTCGGCGTGTATGGGCGGCCGCTGCGGCAGCACCTTCACATGGGCGACCTGGTCGGAGTAGAATGACAGGTCGCGAACGCGTTCGAGAAAAGTCCTTGCCTCCATGTCCTTCCTTCTAGACGGGTCTGCGGACCGTGTCAAAAGGTTTGGCGCTTTGCGCGCCTCAAGCGTCCTTGCGCTGTCGCCTTATCCTGCGGGCCTTGGCCGCCACTGAATCGCCCGAGGCAATCGCCACTTGAGGCGGCTTCGTGCTGGGTTGTGTTTGCTTTTCCACGACGGGCCGGCCGGCGAAATGCGATGGCGACTTGCTGCCGCGCTTACGCATCCCGTCCGGCGGGCGCGGCGGCCCGGCGAGCGGCTCAAGCGTCTTGCTCGGGATCTGTTTCGCAATGCGCTTGCGGAGTTCCTTTGTGAGTGAGCGCCGGCGCTCGGCGCGTCGGGCGACGTCCGCCTCCGAAAGCGATTCCGCCTTTTCCACGGCGGGGTACTTCGTTGGGACGCTGGACTCGATCGGGTGGAAAAGCTGCGGCTCGCGCATGCGTTCGAGCCGTCGCCGCAGCGCCCTCTCGAGGCGCAGCGCGTCGTCGGCGTCGGAGTCCGTGAGTGAATGCACGTCTGCATGCTGAAGGTTCGAGCCGTCGAGGAGCACGCCGTCGAGGAGGACGCCCTCAAGTATCATGACCGCCGAACGCTTCGACGGCACGGATGCCTCGCCGCGTTCGACGTTCCACGTCGTGTACTGCCGCAGCGGCTTGCCGACGCAGGACGGGCACCCATCTTCGCAGGGGCACTTCCTGATCGTGTCGAGGACGGCGGGCATCACCTCGTGCAGGCGCTCGTATGCCTTGGCCGTGAAGCCGAGGCCGTGGGGGTAGCGCTCGTAAACGAAAATCGCGTTCCACGGCGAATTGACGCTGCCGATCGAGTGCGAGAAGTCCAGCGTGTCGCACGTCATGAAAAGCGGCAACAGCATGCGCGTGGCGTAGCCGATGCCGCGCAAGCCGCTGTGTACGTCGAGATCGGCCGCTCGCACCCGGTGCATCAGCTCCTCCGGCGGCACGATCCAGAACGCCATCGTCTCGAGCGCGAACGTCGGCAACTTGAGGCCGTGGCGCGAGATCGCGTCGAGCGAATAGAAATGAATCTTCTCGTACATCTCGCTTCGGAAGTACGCCGTTACCTCGCCCCAGTACGCCCGTGCCGTGCCGAACGGTTTCTCGCGCAGGCAATGGTCTATATGATGCACGTCGGTGCCGCCGATCGGCTGCGTGTAATAATCCACCGCCTCGCGCTTGACGCGCGCAATGTTGCGCTCCAGGTCGAGGTCTAGGACTCGGTAGGTATCGCCGCGGTGCATGTAGATCGCCTCGGGATGCAGGATGGGCGGGGCATCGAACTTGTCGACCTGGCCGAGCACCGCACCCGTGTCCACGTCTTCGATTACGACGTTTGCGTCCGAGTAGGTTCGCAGGGAGATTTCGTGCTGCGGCGTCTCGGAGGACGCGTGGTACCACGTCTCGCCAATGCGCTTGATCTTGAGGTTGTCGGCCAGCACGTGCAGCACCACGTCGGTATGGGGGCCGAACTGTGGGGTTTCGGTCTGCCCGAGCGGCAGCTCGTGCGTCGCGCAGCGAAGATGCCCCAGCACCACGAAAGGATTGTCGGGGTCCGTGACCGCCTGCTCAACGGGCCGGCCGAAGATGTAAGCCGGGTGGCTCATTACGTACTGGTTCACCGAGGTATCGAGGCCGACGAGGACGGCCAGCGCGTCGCGGTCGCGCCGCCCCGCGCGGCCGGCCTGCTGGAAAAAGCTGGCAAGTGTTCCGGGGTACCCGACGACGATGCTGGCTTCGAGGCCACCGACGTCGATGCCGAGCTCGAGCGCCCTCGTCGCGCTCACCCCGAGCAATTCACCATTAAAAAGGCGGCGCTCGATCTCGCGGCGCTCCTCCGGTAAGTAGCCGCCGCGGTAGGGGGATATTTTATTCGCAAGTTGCGGCGCGGTCTTCTCGAGCGTCTCGCGGACGTAGCGGTGGATCATCTCGGCCGTCATCTTGGCTTTCGAGAACGTAATGGTTGGGACGCCGCGTTGGAGGAGCGTCGCCATGAGCTCGTGCGCCTCGACGTTGGCGCTGCGCCGCGAGCGCCACTCGGTGGCGCGGATGCGCGGCGGGTTCCAGAAGACGTACGTGCGCGCCCCGTGCGGGCTGCCGTCATTGTCAATGAGCGCGACGGGTCCGCCGGCCAGGCGTTCGGCGAGTTCCCCGGGGTTGCCGATCGTGGCCGAGCACGCGGCTACTTGCGGCGCCGAGCCGTAATGGCTGCAGAGCCGCCGGAAGCGGCGCAGCACGTTGGCCATGTTGGAACCGAAGATGCCGCTGTAGACGTGGAGCTCGTCGAGAACGAGGAACTTGAGACGGGAGAGAAAGTTCGCCCAGCGCGCGTGCTGCGGCATGAGGGCTGCGTGCAGCATCTCGGGGTTGGTGAAGATGACCGAGGCGCGGTCGCGCAGCTTGCGGCGCAGGGCCGAGGGCGTGTCGCCGTCATAGACGCCGGCGAAGACGTCCGAGAGACCGACGGCGTGCAGGGCGGCATTGAAGCTCTTGAACTGGTCCTGGCACAGCGCCTTCGTCGGGAACAGCAGCAGCGCCCTGTCGTGCGCGTCGCGCAGGAGCATCTCGAGAATCGGCACGGCGTAGCAGAGGGTTTTGCCGGAGGCCGTCCCGGTGGCAATAAGGACGTTCCTGCCCTCGTGGATGCGATCGATCGCTTCGGCCTGGTGACTGTAGAGCTGCTCGATCCCGCGGCTCTCGAGCATCCGCTGCACGGGCTGGGGGAGGGGGGCGGCGGGTGCGGCGAAGGAGGCCTCGCGCGCGGGGACCTCGCGGACATACACGATCTGGCCCGCGTAGCCGGGGGCGGCGCGAATAGTGTCTAAGAACGCGCGAACGTCCATTCTGTGTTATTCCGGCGGCGGGAGCCGCACCATCAAGTCGGCCAGCGTCACCAGGTCGAGCATGTTGTGTTTGAGAATCTCGACGATCTCGACCGCATTCGCGCTGCGCACGTAGGCGTGGTAGGCGTCCGGAATCTCGTGGCTCGGAATGTCCCCGTCGCGCAGCCGGCGGCAGACGTGTGCCTCGAGCGTTTGGAGCCGGTGGTCGGGCAGCGTGTCGCGCCAGGCGCGGCGTGAGACGTGCAGCAGGTCGAAGTGCGGCAGCTCGAGCGAGAAGGGGATGCCGGTCGCGGCGGCGCGAACGCGCACGTAGGGCAGATCAAACGATTTGCCGTTAAACGATACGAGGAGCTTCTTCGTCGCGGCCCAGTCGAGAAACAGCGACAAGATCCCCGGCTCTTCGGCGTAGTCTCTCGCAAGGAACTGGCGGATGACCAGCCCGTCGTCTTCCCAGCTCATTGCCCCGACGAGAAACACAGGCGTGCCGGCCAGCCCGGTGGTTTCCAGGTCGAAGAAGATCGCGTCCTCGGGCACGATGTCATGCACGCCGCAGGTGTCCGCGAGCCATGCGCGAAGCCCGGAGTCTTCCTGGGTGAAGGCTTCGCGGAGGCGCCGGCTCAACGGGCTCGGCTTTCCCTCGCTCGTGAGGATGTTTTTCGAGATCACGAACGCCTTTGCCCCGTGCCGCGAGTCGGCGACGAGGCCGTCCACGGCTTCCTCGAGCACCACTGGTTCGCCGTAAAGGGGCCGCGGGCGTTTGCGCGTTGGCGCGGGCCCGGGGATATCGCGGCGATAGACGATAGGTTGCAGGGGCTTCGGCGTACGTCGCGTCTCGCGTTTCCTGATCTCTCGACGGAGTCGCTCTGTCTCACTCGGGGCGGGCTTCCGCTGACGCAAGGGTCCCCGGTTCAATGCTTCGAGCCGCTTCCTGATTTCTTTCGTGTCGCCCATGCCGGCCCGTCGGTGGGATCCGTTTTTCGTTGCACTGTGGAGAAGGGATCAGCGCGCTTGCGCTAGAGCCCCGCAACGGTTTTCGCCCTATATTCTACTTGGAGGCGACAGCTCTGGCAACCAGTTTCTGGCCAAACGGCTATCGCGCGGGGGCTTTCCCGATGAGCACCACGTGCACGTCCATGACGTTCGTGCCGGTGGGGCCGGTGACGAGAAGATCGTTCAGGGCACGGAAGAAGGTGTACGAGTCGTTGTTGTCGAGGTAGGCGAGGGCGTCGAGGTTTGCCTCACGCGCCCGGCGGAGGGTCGAGGCGTCGGCGATCGCGCCCGCGGCGTCCGTCGGCCCGTCCGTGCCGTCCGTCCCGCCGCTCAGCACGACGATCTCCCCCGCGCCGTCGAGTTCGATCGCCGCGGCGAGCGCGAACTCCTGGTTGCGCCCGCCCGTACCTGTGCCGCGGACGGTCACCGTCGTCTCGCCGCCGGACAGCAGGCACGCCGGGGGCGCGACCGGCTCTTCCGTCGCGGCCACGCGGCGCGCCAGCCGTGCTTGCTGCGCGGCGACTTCCCGCGCCTCGCCCTCGATGGCCGGGCCGAGTGTGTGGACGGTGTAGCCCAGCGCCGCCGCCTTCCGCTGCGCCGCGTCGAGCGCCAACGCATTGTTCGCGATGACGACGTTCTCGACGTTGTCGAACACCGCGTCTCCCGGCTTCGGCGTCTCGTCCAGCGCGCCGTCGGCGCCGCGGCGGAGGTAAGTCACAACCGACGCGGGCAACGCCCGCTCGAGACCGTACCGGTCGATGATGTCAGCGCACTGCACGAACGATGACGTGTCGGCGACCGTCGGGCCCGACGCGATCACGTCGAGCCGGTCGCCCACGACGTCTGAGACGATAAGCGTGAGCACCGTCGCCGGCGCGGCAATCTGCGCGAGCCGCCCGCCCTTGAGCCTCGAGAGGTGCTTGCGGATGGCGTTGAGCTCGACGATGGTGGCTCCGCAGCGCAGCAGCGCATGGGTCGCTGCCTGCTTCTCGGCCAAGGAAATCGCCTCGACCGGCGCCGGAAGCAGCGCCGAGCCGCCGCCGGAGAGCAGCAGCACGACGAGGTCGTTGGCCCCGGCGTCGCGCGCCAGCGCCTCAACCTCCCGCGCTGCCTCGAGGCCCTTCTCGTCGGGCACGGGATGTCCGGCGACGAGCGTGCGGATTCGGCCCAGCGGCAGCGCGTGGCCGTACTTCGTCACGATCGCGCCGTTCGCGATTCGCTCGCCCAAACGGTCCTCGAGCCCGCGCGCCATTGCCGGCGTTGCCTTGCCGGCGCCGAGCACGATCACGCGCTCGTACGCGGCGAGGTCGTACGCGCGGCCACCGGCGTGAAGGTCGGTTCCCTCGACCCGCACAGCCCGGTGCACGGCCTCCGTCGCATCGGCGGCGTCGAGGGCGGCGTCAAAGATCGCCCGTGCATCCTGTCTGAGCGTCTCGAACATAGTGCCGATTATATGCCCAGTGCGTGTTGCTTGGCGAAAAAGCTCACGGTGAGCGGCCACCCTCGCGTGCCCGCGCGTCCTGGAGCTTGGTCATCCCGAAGTGCTCGCGGTACAGAAACGGCAGGCCAAGCGAGAACGTTACGACGATCCGGACGCCGTGCAGGACGAGCGACGCACCCGCTGCGACACTCTGGTCGACGCCGAAGGCGACAAGGACGGCGACAATGATGAGCTGGTACTGACCAAGCCCAGCGGGCGTGAGCTTGACGAGCATGCCAAGGTTCTCGACCGCCGCGACGAACAGCGCGAGGCCGAACGCGGCGTGCAGGCCCAGGCTGCGAAAGACGAGCACGACGTACAGCGCGCGCGACGCCCACAGCAGCACCGACAGGCCGAGGACCGTGAGCACGCCCTGTAGCTTGAGTTCTCCGAGGTGGCGCAGTCCGTCGGCAAAGTCATTCAGCGAGCGGGCCGTCCAGCGCGCGAGCGGGGGGGAGATTCGCGCGACGACCTGCTCCAGCCGGGGCACCGACTTCCGGCGCGTGCACACGAGCAGGACGAGCAGGCCCAGCCCGACGGCGACGAGCGCGGCGAGCAGCGCGGCCGCCGTTGAAAGCCAGCGCGCGGCGGGCACCAGCACGAGCACGAAGAACGTCATCGCCAACAGCAGCACTGCGTCGAGCGACCGTTCCGCGACTACGGTGCCGAGCACCGTCGCAAACGGCCGGCGCGCGCGCAGCTTGAGCGCGTAGGTGCGCGCGAACTCGTACATGCCCGGCGCGAGCAGGCCGAACAACAGGCCGTTCGCCGTCGCGGAGAAACAGTCGAGCGGCGTTGCCCGGGACCGTGCGCCCGCGAGCCGGTGCCAGCGAAACGCCTTGAACACCAACGAGAGGACATAGAATACGTAAGCGCCCACGATGTGCCACGGGTTGAGGCCCGCGAACGCCTTGCCGAATCGGCGGAAGTCCACCTTGAGGAATACGATCGCGAGGAGCACACCGGCCACGGCCACGCGCACAAGCGCCTTCCAGGGCAAACGCCGTGGGTGCGAGCCGGTGGTGTGATCCTGCACGTCTAGTTCCAGTTCCGTAGTGCGCCGGCCATGCCCCTTACTTCGTCGGCGCAGATTCAGGCGGCGGCACGTTGCTGAACTTCAGTTCGCGGTTCACGTCACTGAGCCGGACGGCGAACGCCCAACTGCCTCCCCAGTTACCGCTCTTGACGAGAAGGGTGTTCCAGCCCTTGTTGAGCCTGCAGGCGGCAGGATGCTGGTCGCTGATGTAGTGGCTCCAGGTTATCATGTCGAACACCTTTTCTCCGTTGACCCACATCTTCAGGGCGTCGTCCTTGCTTATGAAAGCGCCGACGGTCTGCTCCTCGGGAGACCAGACGTAGCTGAGCCCGTACATGCATACGTTGCCGCCTCCTCCCAGTCCCACGCCGGACCCTGGCGGAGGGACGAACGGACGCCAACCGACGGGCCTCGTCGTCTTGCCTCCGTCGAAGCTGACATCGTACTTGGCGTCCAGCTTCTGCTCCGTCTCCGGCGGGTGGGCGGTGTTCCAGCCCTGCTCGCCCGGACACGGCCACGGGCCGCTGAGCTGCCACTTGGGCACCAAGACGCCCATTGTCGGTGCGCACTGCAGCGACACCAAACCGAAGTCCATTCCCGTCGCATGCTCGTCCTTTCCGGCCACATGGATGATCAGCTCGTGCTCGCCGCCCTTGAGGTTATGCAATCCGAGCGGGAACGCCCTGGCGGGATGATAGCTTTCGCTGAAGGCGTTCACCCTTCCCAGAAGCCGCGGCCATTGTATTCCCTCCGTCTTGACGTAAATCCTGAATCTGCCGTACGAGGGCCCGACGGCCAGGAACGCCGTTATCCTGTAGTTGTCCTCGCCCGGGACGACGAGAGTCCCCTTGATCTCCTGCCCCATCCTGGTCGGCGAGCAGAACCTCTGCTTGTACGGGGGGGAAACCCCGATCGCGATCGTGTTGCCGGGGTCCCTGTCGAGTCCCGGCTGCATCCGGACCTCGAGCTCTTTTCCCTTCTCCGCATCCTTTTCTCTCAGCTCGAAGGGCCCCCTCAATTCGCAGCCCATCACGACGGGCGCGAGGAGAACCTCATTCCGCACCTGCCGTTCGGCAACCGGCGGGAGTTCCGGCGCGGCAACCGGCTTCTCCATGTACCAGAAGCCGACGGAGGCGTAATCGCACGGCCAGTCGCTCTTCGGTCCGTGCTGGAGGTCGACCCGGATACGCTTCTTGAAGCTGATGGTGTCGGTGATGTGCCAGCGGTATGCGCACACTCGCGTCAGCATGTCGTCTCGAAGCGTGAGTCCCGCGTAGGGCTGGTCCCTGTCCTCGTCGGGGATGGCGTTCCAGTAGTATGACCCGTTGAAGTAATCCTCGGTGCCCGTGCCGACCCATCGCGGCGGCCAGTCTTTCACTTCTTCTTCATCCACGTATATGGCCTCGTCGCCCTCGAGGTAATTGACGCCGCCCTGCATGTGTGCGCTTTGCATCAGTATGGTGCAGCCGACGTATTTGCCTTTCCCGCCCGTAACGTCGAGGATGTTGAAGTCCTTGTGGTCCACGGGCATGTTGGGGTCCTGACTGTACGCGGCGTGCAGATAGCCGGCCGTGGATGGAACCGACGCAAGCTTCTGCACCGACACGCTCCGGGAAAGACGTGCCGTCTCGGACGTGTCGTTGCGTACCTCGATGCGAATGCTCCTGCGGTACGGCATCGGGAAATAGCAGTAGTATCCGTTCTCCGTCGTTCCCATTGGCAGCGAGCGGTAGCGCAGATCGCCTCCGGCCGCGCCGAAGAAGTCTCCTATCGGCGCGTTCACGCTGGCCCGCCGTGAGCCATCGTAGCGGATCTGCAATACGAGCCCCCTCAGATTGGCCTGCGACGCGCTTGCCAGCTTGACCTTCAGGGCACGCACCGCTGCCGGGCCCGTGCCCTCGTAAAGGACGGCCGAACTGCCCGGAGCTATCTCAAGGGGGCCCTCAATTGCAAGCATATCCCCGGCGGGTGGATTCGGCATCTGCCCCCTGTCCAGGAGCATCCTGGCTGCTTTCTCGAGGTGCGCGCGGTTCTTCTCCGCCAGTTCCTGAGTGAAGCTCTCGATCGGGGTCCCGGCCGGATACTTGAGGTAACTGATCTGGTAGAACTGCGCCGCCTTGGACGTGATCTTCAGGTGCCTGGCGAAGGGAATCGGAACGTAACTGATCGCGGCCGGCCCTTCCAGAGCGAACGCTCCGCTCTCGATCGACCGGGACAACGGCGGAACGAACGGCCACTTGGCTCCCTGGTCCCCGAACAGCTCCTGGCTGTTGAAGACCATCCGCGGCTCGGTCTCGCCGTCGAAATAGAAGCGCCAGTCAACGCCCGGATGAGGATGCGGACCGCCGCCGATCGGCCCGGTTGACCACATACGGTAGATGACCCCCGGGCCGTCGGTATCCATCAGCACCCGCTCGCCGTTCTCCTCCACCCGGATGTAGTTTCCGGCGTCGGCGTTCTCGTGCTGGCGGGAGTAGCTCGAGTCCTGGTACGCCGTCGCATTGTCCAGCAGAGGCAGGCGATCGAACGCCGTCAGCGCCTCAAAGCCGATCGCCGGCGCCTCGATAGCCCAGACCGTCCCGCATCCCCAGGCCAGAAGACAGCCCAGAGCCACATATACGTATTTCACCTTATCTCTCCGTGCTGTGTGTCGGTTGTTGTCGTCGTCGGTCTGGTGGCGGCTCAATACGTCCTTGGCACCTCGCTGCGGGCCGTCTCTTCCTCTTGCGCCGTCCAGTCCGGATCGATCGTATAGACGTACGTCAGCTCCGAGCCCTCTTTGACCCTCGGGTACGGCCAGCCCTCGATGCCCAATCCGTACTTGTACCAGTAGCCCAGATTCGAGTCGAACGCCGTGAGAAACTTGTAGAAGATCTTGCCCTCCCACGTGATCCGCAGCACCGCGTTCAGCTCCGCGTTGTAGCCGTACACACCCTTGTATTGGTACTTGTGCTCGGGGTTTGCCGTGGCGAACGGGCTCGGCCCCAGGTCCGCCTTGCCCTCCGCGTCCGTCGTCTTCTCAATGTCCACCACGTTGTCGACGAGCTGTGCGTAGATCCCCTTGCTCCAGTCGTCGTGCACGCACTGGAAGACCTCGATCCGCGCCCCCGCGCAGGGCGTCCCGTCCGGTCGTTGGATCAGCAGAACGTTCGTGTCCGGAATCGCATTCAGAAACTCCCCCAGCGGTGGCGAGGCGTTCCACGTCCCGGCACGTGCGCGCCGCCCCCGGATCCGCTCCCACGCGTAGGCCGAGTGCTCGCACCACCCGTTCTGGTAGCCGCCCTCCATCATGCTCCGGCCCGAGAACGTTCCCCTCAGGTGCCCCGTCTTCTCGTGCTTGTCCGCCTTCTCGTACTGCGCCGCCGTGTGCCGCTCGAAGCGTGCCTTGAAGTCGTAGGCATTCTTGATCTCGTCCGGGAACGCCCGGCTCCCGTCCGGGTTCAGGACGTGGATGTCGCGCCCCCAGATATTCGAGCCGTACAGGTCGATCAGGTAGCGCGCGTGGCTCACCTCATGGATGAGCGGCGTGTCGATGAACGGCCACGAGCCCCCCATCCACTGCTTCCGCATGGGTTCGTAGGCGTACGTTGTCCACGTGTGGTCCGGCTGCATCACGTGGCCCCAGATCAGGTCGATGGTTCTGTTGATGCCGCCGAACTTCACACCATTGATCCCGAACGTTTCCAGTACCTCCTCCTGGTCCGGGATGATGAACATCTCGCCGTTGATCCGTTCCGTGATCCCGTTGGGCGTCAGCGGGTGCTTCGACATCTCGAACTGCCGGTTAAATACCCGCACGATGCGCTGCAGCCGGTCGTACGACGTTGATGAACAGGTCGCCCACTCCTCCGGGCCCCACTCGGCCTTCCGCAGGTGGGGCGGCCATGTTTCCGGCAGGGCCTCTTCGCCTTGCTCGGTCCCCTGGATCGCCCCGTAGCCGTGATACGACATCTCGCTGACGTAATAGCCGAACGTAATCGCGTCCGACCACACGGTGAGGGTGTTGTTGTCCGGGTTCGCGTCCTCTTCGCCGCCCGTCGGCGCCACCTTGACCTCGATCACGTGCCGCTTGCCGTCGAACGGCATCTCCAGGAATTCGATGACCTGCTCGTTCGTGTGGCGCAACAGCGGCACCTCGCCGACCTTCTCGCCTGTCTCCACCAGCGGCCCCGCCGGCGGCATGTCGCCAAAGAAGGCCGCCGTGCTGCTCGCAAGACCGTCCACCGAATAATAGACCCCCGCCGACGTACACGTTTTCTCCCCGGCATTTATGACGTGCGCCTGCCACACCAGCGACTCCCCCGGCTGCGGCTCCGTCACCTCCGCGTCCCAGTCCCGCTTGACCAGGTTGCCGTCCTTGTCCCGGATCCAGCGCTCGACCCAGATCAGGTCCAGGTCAGGCTTCGCCTCATCCGCCGCAATCACCTTCACCGGCACCTCGTCATAGCTCCCGTTGGGCAGGCTGGCCCGGATCGTCGCTTGCCCCGCCTGGAGCGCCTTGACCACGCCAGCCTTGTCAACCCTGGCCACCTTCGGCTCGGACGACGACCACCTGATCCCGGTCGTATCCCGCCGCCTCTGCCCGGTATTGGCGATCTTCCAGGCCGTCATCTCGAAGGTCTCGCCAGCGCCGATCGCGTAGGGGAGATACGACTTGTCAAAGCAAAGCGCCGCCGCCGGGGACGCCCACACATACGCCGCCTCCTCCAGCGGCGCGAAGAGGTTCACATCGATCAGATGAACCGATTTCGCGCCCTCCGGCGCGGGCTGACCACTCTCGTCAATCGCTTGAATGCCGAATGTGTAACTCGTTTCAGGATTGGTACTTGTCAGCCATGCCGTATGCTCACCCTCTACTTGAACCTCCCCGGTGCACAGCACGATGCGCCGGGTCTCCTCCGAGCCGCCTGTCGCGAGCCACCACCGGAACGGCTGGAACCGTTGTTCTCTCTGTAGCCAGCCGGCACTCACCGAGATCTTTGCCACCGTTACCGGCCGCTTGAACGTGATCGTGAACGTGAAGTCCTGTTTCGGGTCCGTCTCGACCCACGACCTCGGCGTGCCGTCGAAAATCGTCCACACCCGGCTCTGTTTCCACTTGAAATCGTGCGGCGCGTGCCGGACCGGCTCGCTGTTGGTTACCTCCGCCACCTCGTAGGCGTAGAGCATTTCAAAAGCGTCCACGCGGACCACATCTTCCGGCCCGACGTCTTCCGCCCCGTGCCCGGCCGCCGGCAGGGCTGCGAGAAGCGCGGCCGTGAGGGCAAGGGTCAGGCGCGGTGGAGCGGCCGGTCGTTGGTGGGATAGCATCGTGGGGTCCCTCTTCTGTTGAGTGCGTCATTTGTTGTTACAAGGCCCGTACAATACCTGTTCCCCACAACCTCAACAAGCGCTTTCGGCCTCGGGGCGGTCTCCGGCTTGTGGAGTGGAGGCGATTTTACTGTGCAATCGTGTGTACCGGCCGTCGTGCTCTCGCGGCCGCCGCGTTCTCACGTGCGCCCGACGGCACGCTGCAGGCTTCTTCTGCGTCCTGGAGATCGAGTGGTGGTGCCCGCCGCCCTGCCGGCTCCGCTGCTCGAGTGAGCGTCGGGCTCACTCCGTTGTTGGGATCTCGCCGCGGTGCGCTTTTTCCTCGTCGGCCGTCCAGGCCGGGGCGACGGTATAGGCGTAGGTGAGTTCCGAATCCTTCTTGACCGTCGGGTACGGCCAGTCCTGGATCTCCAGCCCGTACTTGTACCAGTAGCC
>CAZJXV010000112.1:0-12676 GCA_964550015.1 uncultured Verrucomicrobiota bacterium | reverse complement strand
CGATCGAGCTGCCCGTCGAGTTCGAGATCAGGGAGGCGGCCGAGTAACGCTACGCCAAGCCTGACCGTCTGCGCATGCTCCACTCGATGAAGAGGAGCAGCAGCAGGACGGCGAGGAGGGGGAGGCGGTCCCAGATCGAGCGGGTGATGGTGGCCCTTCGACTCCGCTCAGGGCGGGCGGCCAAGCGGTCGGGCAACTGATTGAGGGTGTCGGGATCGAGGCGGTGGCCGTTGGTGAAGGCGGCGAGCTTGCCGAGGAGCTCGTCGTTGCGGCGGTACTCGCGGAACTCGATGTTGGGCTTGGTGACGCGGAACTTCAGGGAATCCTCGTCGAGCTTGAGGCCGTCGAGCTTTGCCGTGGCAGCGACCGTGTAGTCGCCTTCGGCGGGCGGCGAGTAGAGCACGGTGTACCGGCCGGCTTCGGCCGGGTCGGATGCGAGGCGGAGCGAAACCTTCTCGCCGTCGGGGGACGTTACCTGGGCGGTGACCTGGGCGTTCGCGGTCGGCTCGTAGTCGTCGTCGAGAACGGTGGCGATGAGGGGGACGTGCTCGTCGGCGCCGAACGAGGCCCGAGGGGTTTGGACGACGAGGTTCTTGACGGGCAGCGAGAGGCGGCGCTCGGCGAGCCAGCGCACGGCGTTGATCCAGAATTTTTCGTAGTAGCGGTTGTCGTTGGGGCCCCAGTCGGCCTCGAAGAGCTCGCCCCAGCCGGCGGTGGTGTCGGGCACGAAGGCCATGGTGCGGCCCTTGCCGAAGGTTTGAACGGCGAGCAGGGGGAGCGCGCCGAACTCGCTGCGGTAGTACGGGTGCTCGGCGAGGGTCGTGGCGGCGGGCTTGGCGCGCACGACGCGGTTGCAGCCCTTGAAGTACGGCACCATGTCGAGGGCGGCGTTGTTGTTTTTCTCGTCGAGCTGGAGGACGGGGTGGCCGCGTCCCTCGGGCGTATAGGTCCACTTGAAGAATGAGCCTTCGTAGTAGCCGTCCATCCGGCCGCGCATGTCGACCGGCAGCATCTCGTCAATGATGGATTCGTCGTAGCCGCCGCTGCCGAAGCTGGTCCAGCCGCCGACCATGACGTAGCCGCCGCCGTGTCTGGCGACGAAGTCCACGAGCCACTCAAGCTGCTCCTCGCTGAAATAGACGATGTCAATGTCGCTCGAGATGATGACGTCGTACTGGAAGAGATCACGTTTTGTCGTTGGGAAGCCGGCGACGGGGTCGCGCACCCACGAGACGCCGGCGCGGAAGGCGTCTATGTTCTTGTCGCGGAACAGCGGCTTGACGTCAATGTCGGGGTCGCTCTCGAGCGCGTTGACGAGGTACTGGTACTCCCAGAGCTCGCGCGCCTGCTGCTTGTACATCGTGCCTTCCATGTAGAGGACGCGGATGGTCTTTTTCGCCGCGTTGACGGTGAACGACATGCGGTTGTTGCCCAGAAAAACTTCGCCGTCCTGCTCGGTGACGCGTACGTCGTAGGTGAGCAGCCCCTCCTCGTCGGGGATGAAGCGGGCAGTGACTTTTTCGCGCGCGGCGTTGAAGGTGACGCCGGAGGTGGCGACAATGCGGGCGCCGGGCGCAGCGGGATCGTCGGTCGGACCGCGGCCGCCGCGCGTACCGCCGTCCCGGCGCGTAATGGTGATCGGCACGGTGCGGCCGTCGCAGAGGTGCTGGCTGAGGAACAGGTCGAGCTCGACCTCGGTCTTGGCGATGACGTTCTTCTTGACCGCGATGTTTTCGAGCGCGATGTCGCGCTGGAGGTCGGGGCTGCCGAGGCCGAGGGTGAAGACAGGCACGGCGTAGCGGTTGAGGAGCCAGACGGTTTTCTCGACGCCCTCTCGCGACGTGTCAATGCCGTCGCTGAAGACGAGGATGGCCTCGGTTTTGATCTGTGGCGTGCGCCGGATCGTCTGGGTGATGGCGTTGAGCAGGTGCGTCGAGGGCTCGGTGGCAGCGAGGCCGTCGAGCGTGGCAACGGGTTTCGCCTCGCGACCGACGGCGACGAGCTGGACGTCGGTGTTCTTGGCCAGGCGCTCGACGAGCTGGGTGTTGCGGATGAGGTCGAGGGCGCGCTCGAATCGGGAGCCTGTGCGCGCGGCGTCGGGCAGGGTCATGCTCTCGGAGACGTCGACCAGGAGGACGACGCGGCGCTCGGTCTGCGCCGGCTTCGGCATCACGGCCGAGGGATTGAGCAGGCAGAGCATGACGAGGGCGACGACGACGAAGCGCAGGCCGAGGAGCAAGGCGCGCAGCGCTCTGCGCTTGCGGAGCACCGGGTGGCGGTATACGAGCAGGGCGACGACGAGATACGCCGCGGCCACGGCGATGACCGACCAGAGCGGGTAAAGCATGTTGAAGAACAGGCGCATCGGTCACGCCTCCGTGCTCGCGGCCGGTCGGGTGGTGCGGCATTTTTCCACGAAGGCGTCGAAGAGGCGCTGGAACATCGGCTCGCGCGCGGCGAGCCGCTCCGGGTGGAACTGCACGGCGAGGACGAAGGGCTCGCCCGGGCGCTCGACGGCCTCGACGATGCCGTCCGGTGCGTGGGCCGTGGCGACCAGGCCGTCGCCGAGCGCAGCGATGGCCTGGTGGTGGGTGCTGTTGACGCGGATGCGGTCCTCGCCAATGATTTCGTGGAGGCGGCTGCCGGGGACGATGGTGATGGTGTGGCAGGGCCGGGACTCGGTCTGCACGACTCTGTGCTGTATCGT
Source organism: uncultured Verrucomicrobiota bacterium (assembly GCA_964550015.1). Taxonomy (GTDB): domain Bacteria; phylum Auribacterota; class JABMQX01; order JAFGEW01; family JAFGEW01; genus CAZJXV01. The sequence goes on along the minus strand of CAZJXV010000112.1, from coordinate 9,969 downwards.
CGAGCCGGTGCAGGCGGCGATGTCCTGGTGCAGGGTGCCGCTGCATGCGACGTTGAGGAGCTGTATGCCGCCGCAGATCCCGAAAAGGGGTACGCGCGCGTCGAGCGCGACGCGGGCGAGCGCGCCGCGCGCGAGGGCCGCCTCGAAGCGGCCCTTGAGGTCGTCCGTGACGCCGAGCTTCGGGTGGGGCTCGGCGCCGTAGAGGGCGGGGTCGGCGTCGTCGCCGCCGGGCAGAAGGACGCCGTCGAGCGTGTGGAGCACGTCGCGGACGTACTGCTCGCTCTCGACCGACGGCAGCAGGACGGGCGTGCCGCCCGCGCGCGTGATGCAGTCAACGTAGGGCTTCTCGCCGAGAAAATCGGTCGAGGAGTTCAGGCCTTCGGCCTTCGGCGCGCTGATGCGCGTCCGGCACGTGATCCCGATGACGGGCCTGGGTCGAGGCACGGAATGTGCAGGTCCCATTGAGTTCTCCTCTGGCGCTCATGATGAAGCCGGGCGCGGCGCGGGTCAACGGAAAACGCCGTTGCCACGCGGCGCCGGGGACGGCTATCATTGTGTGTCACCAGGAGCACGGGTATCCGGCGCATGGCAATCAGGATCCTTCATATTGCGGACTGTCACCTCGGGTACGTCCCGGGGTGGCTCGGGCCGCTGGCGGAGCAACGCGCCCGGGACTTTTTTGGGACGTTCGCGCGCATCGTTGACATGGCGTGCGACGCGGCGAGTGGGATAGACCTCGTCGTGATCGCGGGCGACCTCTTCGAGCGTCACGATCCCGACGATCGGACGGTGGCTGAAGCGCGTGGCCAGTTCCAGCGGCTCGCCGAGCGCCATCTGCCCGTGGTGCTGGTGCCGGGCAATCACGACAGCATCGCCTACGCGGGGTCAGTCTATAGGCGCGAGACCTTCCCCGGCGTGACGTTGGTCGACTGCCCGCAGGTCGAGAAGGTGGTCCAGCTCAGCGTGCGGGACGAGGTCGTGCACGTCTACGGCGTCGCCCACGACATGTCACGCAGCGCCGACCCGCTCGAGACGCTGCGGCGCACCGACGAGCCGGGCATCCACGTCGCCGTGCTGCATGCCTCCGTTCGCGCCAACCCGGAGTGGGACCTGAAGGAGAAAGACCTGCCGATCGAGCCGGAGGCGATCGCCTGCAGCGGCATGCACTACGTGGCGCTGGGCCACTATCATGCGTTTGCCGAGCACAAAGAGGGCGGGGTGCTCGCGGTCTATCCCGGCTCGACGGAAGGGCGGGATTTCGGCGAGTGCGGGCCGCGGTTCGTTGTCATCGCCGAGGTGAGCGAGAGCGGCGCCGCAGTAGAACGGCGCGAGTGCCACACGCGTGAGCTGCGCGAGGTGGCGGTCGATCTCGGCGAGCGCGCCGCCGGCTCGGATGCCGAGATTGCGCAGGGCTTGCTCGACGAGCGGGATGAAAGACTCCTGGTTCGCGTGCGGCTCGCGGGACCCGCCGAGTTCGTGCCGGACGTCGAGGCGGTGCGGGCGCGGCTTGAAGGGGCGTTTTTCTACGTCGAGGTCGCTGACGAGACGCGGCTGATTGACGGGGCGCTCGTGAAGCGACTTCTGGATGAGAAAACGATCCAGGGCCTTTTTGTGACGAAGATGGTCGGGCTGATCGAGTCCGGCGAGGGACGCGAGCGCGAGACGGCCGAGCGCGCGCTGAAGTACGGCCTGAATGAGTTTCTCCGGGGCGAGGCCGGGTAACATGCGGATTCGGGCGATCCATATCGAAGGCTTTGGCTGCTTCACCGAGCGGTCGTTCGAGTTCGACGAGGGGTTGACGCTGATCGTCGGGCCAAACGAGGCGGGGAAGACGACGCTGGTGCGCGCGATTGCGGCCGTCCTTTTCGGCCAGCAGCCCGAGGGCCGCGAGGCGAACAAACCGTGGGCCGGCGGCGCGTATGCGGCGGCGCTCGAGCTCGCGGAGGACAACCGCACGGCGCGGATCCGGCGGGAGTTCGAGACCGAGCAGGTCGAGGTGACGGAGGCCGGCGACGGCGGCTCGAAAACGTGGAGCGGCGTGGCGAAGCCGCGCGGGCGCGGGCCCGAGATCGAGACGTACCACGAGCACCTGAAGCGCCTCGTCGGGTTCGAGGACGAGGGGTTGTTCAAGTCAACGCTGTGCGTCGAGCAGCTTGCCGTCGAGGCGGAGATCGGCGCGGACGTGCGCGCGCGGCTCACGGGCCCCGGCCGGCAGAGCGCGGAGGCGGTGCTCGGGCGGATCGAGGCAACGTATGAAGAGGTTTCGAACGACCGGATGCGCAAGGGGGCCAAGCCGCGGTTGTTGGAGCAGTGCGAACAGGAGATTGCGGAGCGGAAGGCTTTGCTCGAGGCGACGCGCGGCTATTTCGACGAGGTCCGGCGCTTGCAGGAAAGCAAGGCAGAGCTGGCGACGCGGCTCCAGGGGCTCGAGGAGAACCAAGCAGTTGCCGGGCAGCTTTTTGGGGAGATTGACGAGCTGGCCGAGTCGCGACAGGAGAAGGAACGTCTCGCGCGCGAGGTCTCGAAGCTGGCGGGCGAGCGGGAGCGGCTGACGGCGAACCTGGACGAGCGCAGGCGCCTAGCCGAGCAGATCGAGCGCGACTACAAGGGCTGGGAGACGGTGCCCGAGGATTATGGCTCGATGCTCCTCGACGTGTCGCGACGCCGGGAGGAGGCGGCGCGCTCGCGGGACGAGGTCGAGCGGCTCGAACGCGAGGTCGCCGCGGCCACACGACGCACGAGCCTGCTCCGGGCGCTCGTGCCCCTGGCCGTTCTTGCAGCGGCGTATGGCGCGGGCACGTATCTGAAGCTGTTGACGTACTTTCTCATCGGCGGCGCGGTCGTTGCCGCGGCAATCGTGGTCGCGGTTCTGATCGGGCACGCGACACGCGGCCGGCGCCGGAGACGCAAGGAGCAAGAGCTGGCCGTGGCGGCCGAGCGTTACGGTGTGAACCAGGCGTCGCTCAAGACCCTCGACGCACGGCTGGCCCCCTTCATCGCGAGCGACGATCCCGACGCCGAGCAGAAGCGCTACGACGTCTACGTCAACCTTCGCGCGAAGCTCCGCGGCGTTGACCGCGCGCTCGAGGGCGCGGGCGACCTGGAGGCCGTCACGGGCGAATACCGGGACAAGAACGCTGCGCTCGACCGGACCGAGCAGCGCCTCAGGGCGCTGACCGAGGCAAACCCGACGCTGAAGCGCTACCTTGACGGCGATGACCCCGCGCGGGAGCGCGAGCGGCTCCGCGCCGAGATCGAACGGCGGGCGGCAACGCTCAAAGACCTTGGGGCACAGCGCGACCGGGCAGAGGTTGAGCTCAAGGTGCTCACGCGCAAGCAGGTCGCCAATGAGTCGGCCTTGCTCGAGGAGATCGCGCGTCTCGAACAACGCCGGGAGGAGCTCGAGCGCCGCCGCGACGGGCTCGGTCTGGCGATCGACGTGCTGCGCGACGCGATCAAGGAGTATCACGCCGTGCACCGCGAGGCGCTGGCCGGGACGATCGGGGAGCTGTACCGGCGGCTCACCGGCGGGCGGTACGAGCGCGTGCGCCTCGACGAGCGGTTCGCGCCGTCGCTCGACGGGCTCGGCCGGGAGGGGCTGCCGGTCGAGCGGGTCAGCCAGGGGGCGCGGGACCAGCTCTACTTCGCCATGCGGGTGGCGGTGGCCGAGGAGCTGAGCGGCCAGGTCCGCCTGCCGTTCCTGCTCGACGATCCGTTCGTGAATTTCGACGACGCGCGGGTCGCCGCGGTGTACGAGGTGCTCCACGAGCTGGCGGCGCGGCACCAGTTTATCGTGCTGACGCACAACCCGCGCGAGACGCAGCACGTCGAGGGGTGCCTCGAACTCAGTTGAGGCCGGTCGCGCAGCGGGAATGGCTTGCCACCGGCCGGGCGCGTGGGGTAACATATGTAGGAATTGACATCAGGCAACGGACCATGTCGAACGAAACACCAACAGAACCGACCCGCGAGCAGGGCCGGTCGTTTGCCGAGGGGCTCGAGGAGGTCCTTCGCGAGGATCGCCGGTACGCGCGCGATGCCTACTACCTCGTGATGGAGGCGCTCTCGTTTACGTGCCGGGACCTCGACCGCGAGGGCCACGTGAGCGGCCGGGAGCTGCTCGACGGGCTGCGCAAGTACGTGCTCAATGAGTACGGCCCGATGGCACGCACCGTGTTGAGCGAGTGGGGGATCGAGTGCTGTGAGGACGTGGGCCACATCGTTTTCAACCTCGTGAACCACAGCCTGCTCAGGAAGACGGAAGAGGATTCGGTCGAGGACTTTGCCGGCGGCTACGATTTCGGCGAGGCGTTCGAGGCGCCGTTCGAGCCGTAGGCCGGCGCGCCCGGAGGAGCAATCATGGTCGAGGACATGAGCGAAGCGGAAATCTACAAACGCCAGTTCATCGGGTTCGTCTCGCTGCTGGCCAACTCGGCGATGCAGCAGCTCGGCAAGCTGATCAATCCGGTCACGGGCAAGGCGGAGCGGAACCTCGACGGGGCCAAGGCGACGATAGACATGATCCGGATGCTCCAGGCCAAGACGAAGGGCAACCTCTCCGCCGACGAGCAGCAGGTGCTCGAGTCGAGCCTGGCGAATCTGCAGCTCAACTACGTGGATGAGCTGAGCCGGAAGGAGGAGCCGGCCGAGGAGCCAGGTGCCGGGGCGGCCGCGGAGGGAACCGAGGGGAGCGAGAAGGAGTCGGAAGACAAGGGAAACGAGCCGTCCAGTTGACGCGTCGAGGGCGCGTCGTGCAGCACAGAGTCTTCGATCGGAGACGGCGCTGGCCCACCACAATGGGGGAAGGGAGCCATGCGCCGAGCCAGCGCTTTCGCATTTCCTGTCCGGGCCCGGGTTGAACCGCGGCTGCTGATTTGTGTCGTACTGTGCATCGTTGGAGCGTTTCTTCCGGCCATTGTTTTTCTGAGCGGCTTGCCTGATGCGGGCAACCTTGCGCCGGTCTCCGAAGCCGCCCAGCCCACCGAGCGGACCGACGTCACCGAGAGCCTGGAGCTGGTCCGACAGCATCGCGAGCTCGTTACGAGTGGCAAGAAGCCAAGTGCCAAGCAATGCGAGCTCTTCGGGGAGGCCTACTACGACGTCGGCCGCGACCTGTACCGAAAGGGCAAGAGGAAAGAGGCCGGGCGGTACTACTGCGCGGCGCTTGCCCTGTGCCCGAACCACGGGCGAGCCGCGATCCGCCTGGGTGACGTGTACGCTGCCGAGCGGCGGTACAAGGACGCCGTTGAGGCGTTTACGCGTGCCGAGACGCTTGATTCGAGACTGGAAGGGGCAGTCAAAGAACGGCGTGAGAAGCTGCTAGAGGCCGTTCTGCAGGTGGCCGATCAGAGGCTGAAGGACTGTCAAGTCGCCGGCGCCAAGCAGGCGCTCGATTTCGTCGAGCGCCACCTTGCGGATGCCTGCGGGGATCAACTGGGCGAGCGCCTCAAGAAGATCGAGCCGTTGTTGAAGGCCGAGGCGCTTCTGAACGCCGCGAAGGACGACTTCGTCTGGCACCGACAGGCCGATGGATACACAAAGCTCCGGAAGGTTGCCACCGAGTACCCGCGCACCTACTTTGCCCAGGAAGCGAACCGCCTCCTTGAGGAGCACGGGCAGAAGGTGGTCCTGCAGGGAACGGCGACCGGCTATGCGCTGCGGCCGCATTGGCGTCGCAAGACGACCGAGCACTTTGTCATCTACTTCGAAAAGTCAGGTGTGATGGCCAGGACGGCGCGCAACGCCGAGAAAGCCTACGCCAGAATCGTGGAAACGTTCGGCATGGCCGATGCCGGCTGGCAGACGCGTGTGACGATGTACGTGTTCAGTGACGAGGAGGCCTGGGAGGAGTTCCTGCTTGAGAACGGCAAGCGGCCGGAGTGGGCCGCGGGGTTCGCGATGCCGCATCTCGACGAGATTTACCTGCACGTGACCGACAAGACGAAGGATCTCTACGTGGATCTGCTGCCGCACGAACTCGCGCACGTGCTCCATTACCGCTACGTTGGCAAGATTTACCAGCCGCGTTGGCTCAAAGAAGGGATCGCGCAGATGATGGAGAAGGACGCCGTTGACGAGGCTCGGGACGTGCTGAAAGAGTACGCCCGGATGGACAAGGTGTACTCGCTTCGAGAACTTGTCAGCGTTCGGGAGGCCTATGTGTATTTGTACTACGCGGAGTCAATCTTGCTTATCGACTTCATCATCAAGGAGTACGGTCTCGAGAAGCTCAAGGAATTGATGTTTGCGTTCGAGGACACGAAGAGCGGGGAAGAGGCGATCACGAAGGTCTTCGGCATTTCGCTTGACGCATTTGAGAAGAAGTGGAAGAAGTACCTCTTTTAGCAGTCTAGGGGCCAGGTCACACGCATCGGGGGCCTTATGGGCTGGGAGATGCATTGGCGGTTGAGGCCGTCTTCGGGGTGCAATGTCCCGCGCACCCGGGATCTTCGCGGCGCCTGTGTCGAGGGCCAGCGCCGGCGTGGTCGTTCCGCACTCTTGTTGACCCTCTCACCGATGGCGTGATTCATGGCTGGGTGGTTCATTAGATGTCTCGCGGTGTTTCTCCTTATCGCCGTGCTCGCGGCCGGGTGCACCGGTTCGTGCAAGTCGGGCACGCCTCCCGAGGAGCCCGAGTCGGCGCGCGGCGTTGATCTTGACGAGCAGCAGAGGCTGATCCGGCAGCACCGGGAGCTCGTGAAGGGGGGCGAGCGGCTGAGCGACGAGCAGCGCGAGCTGTTTGCCGACGCCTACTACACGGTGGGCCACGACCTGTTCCGCCAACGCAAACGGGCGGAGTCCGAGCCGTACTTCCGCGAGGCGCTGCGCCTCTGGCCCCAGCACTCGCGCACCATCGTGCGCCTGGGCGATCTTCACGCGCTGCGGCGCGAGTTCAAGGCGGCGGCCCAGGCCTACGAGCGGGCGGGCAAGCTGGACCCGGCGTTGCGGGCGACCGTGGAGAGGCGCCGGGCGCGGCTGCTCGACCTCATTCTTGTCATCGCCGACCAGCGTATCGCCGACTACCAGATCGCGAGCGCGCGACAGGTGCTCGAGTTCGTCCAGCAGTACCTTGGGGACGTGGGGGCGGAGGAGGCGCAGCGGCGGCTCGAGCAGCTCGAGGCGTTGGTGGAGGCAGAGCGGCTCCTGGCCGAGGCGAGCCGGGACATCGCCGGGCGCCGCAAGGTGCAGGGCTACAAGAAGCTGCGCGAGGTGGCGATGACGTACCCGGGCAGCTACTTCGAGCAGGAAGCGAACAGGCTGCTCGAAGAGAACGGCCAGAAATTCATCGTTCGGGACACAGCCACCGGGTACAAGATTCCGCTGCACTGGGGACGAGTGGTGAGCGAGCATTTCGAGATCTACTACGAGAAGCGCCGGTGGCTGTCCCCGACGACGCGCGCCATGGAGAAGGCCTTTGACCACATCACAGGTACGTTCGGCATGGGCGATGTGCAATGGCAGACGCGGATAACGGCGTACATGTTTGAAGACCGTGAGGCGTGGGACGAGTTTCTCGAAGCGAATGAGGACAAGAGGATCGAGGAGTGGGCGACCGCGTTCGCTGCGCCGTGGGGAAACGAGATCTATCTCCACGTTGAGAAAGAAAAGGACGAGCTCTACAAGCACACGTTGCCGCACGAGCTGGCCCACGTGATGCATCACCGGTATGTGGGGGGTATCTACCAGCCGATCTTTTTGCAGGAGGGGATTGCCGTCTCGATGGAGGACGATGGCGCCAGCGACGCGCGCAGAGAAATCAAGCGGCGGGTCCGGCGAGGCACCGCGTTCCCGCTGGCCAGGCTCATGGGTCTGGATGGGTACCCGGAGAAGGACGTGCGGCTGTTCTACATGCAGTCGGCGACGGTCGTCGGGTTCATCGTTGACGAGTACGGCCTCGATGCGCTCAAGGAGTTCATGTTCGCGTTCAAGAACACGCGCGACGCGGCGGAGGCGATTGACGAGGTTTTCGGCATCTCCCTTGACACCTTCGAGCAGAAGTGGGAGAAATACGTCCGGTAGCGACACCGGCCCGGGAGCAAAGCGGTAGGGGCGTGATGGACTGGCAGATACAGGCACGGTCGAAGGCGTGCGCGCAATGCCACAAGCCGTTCAGCGAAGGGGACACGTACGCGTGCGTTCTTGCCGACGGCGACGAGGGGCTTGAGCGAACGGATATCTGCGCGTCGTGCTGGGAGCAGGCCTCGGCGACGCTGCTCGCGGCGCCGGGGGTGGTCTCGACGTGGCGCGGCACGGTGCCGCCGAAGCTGGTGCCGCCGGCCGAGCCGATCAAGCGCACGACGGCCGAGACGCTCCTGCGCAAGTACCTGCATTCGACGGGGGTGTCGGAGAAGAACTTCTGCTTCATCCTGGGTTTGATTCTCGAGCGCAAGAAGCTGCTGCGGCCGCGCCAGGTGATGCGGGACGAGCACCGCGGCGCCAAGCTGGTCGTGTACGAGCACGCGCGCTCGGGCGAGAGCATCGTGATCGAGGACCCCGGCCTGAGTCTGGCCGAGCTCGAGGAGGTCCACGGGCAGGTGGCCGCGATCCTCGAGCAGGAGAAGGTCTCCGCCGCCTGAGGCGGGGCGGAAGGAACGGACAACCCACCGGCCGCGTCAATACTACGAGGACACCAGCGGCCCCCGCGTGAGTTTGCCATGAGCACGATCTCGGATGCACTCAAGAAGAGGCGCGACGAGGAGGCCGAACCCTCGACGGAGACGAGGGGGCCCCGGGTGGTCGAGGTGCACGTGCCGAAGGACCACTCGGCGCGCAACATCCTGCTCGTGACCGTGCTGGCCGTGGTGCTGCTGACCGGCGCGGTCGTCGGCGGCTATGCGCTGCTGGGCAAGATGGGCGCGTTCGACCGCCGGCCGGCGCCGCCGCCGGTGGGGCCGCCTCGGGGTGCAGACGTCCCGGCCGTCTCGGAGACGCCGTCGCTGGGGCCAACGGAGCCGACCACGGAACGTGGGCCTGCTGAGGAGGAGACGGACCCGCTGGCGGGGCTGAAGCTGCAGGGCATTTTCGCCGACCCGCTGGATCCGCGCGCGGTCATCAATGACCGGCGGCTCAAGATCGGCGGGACGGTCAAGGGGTTCAAGCTCGTGGCGGTGGAGGCGGACCGTGTGGTGCTCGAGCGCGGGGGCAAGCGGTACGAACTCGTTCTTGAATAATCGCGCTGCGCTGAGGCAGGCCGTGAGTGCTCGAGCTCTCATCATCGTCTTTCTGGGGACCCTGGCGTGTGGGTGCGCCACGATACCGGAGCCGTCCGAGTACGTGCGCGGCCCGTCGGAGACCGTCGAGTACTACCTGTCGAACTTCTATCGCTCCCGGATGGCGAGGGAGTTGTACCTGAGCCTTGCGCCGGCGGTCCGTGAGACGCTGACCTACGACGAGTTCGCCCTGCTGCGCCAGCGCGAGATCGCGGTGCCGGCGCTTGGGGGAGAGGACGCCGTGGCGCGGGTGCAGGCCGGTGTGCTCAAGGGCTACCGCGTCAACGAGCGGCACCAGGTGCTCTACGCGCTGCAGCAGGTGCGCTACCCCTACACCCGCGGGCGGCACAACCATTACCGGCTGGTCCGGCTGCACGTGGTGAACGACCAGAGCCACTGGTACGTTGAGCCGTTCGTTGACGAGCGGACTTCGACCGTGCGGCTGCTGCCCGCGCTCAAGCGCGATTCGTTGCGCACGCTCTACGACGACCGCGAGGCGATCGCCAAGATCGTGGCCGACGACATCCAGGCGATGGGGGCGGACGCGGCCCGGCCCGTCGAGGAGGTGGCCACCGACACGGAGCCGCTCGAGATTCCCGACCTGGCCCGCGAGCTCGAGCCGATCCCCGGCGCCGAGGACGAGGGGGACCAGCAGGAGACGCTGCGTGCCCGGCTCAATGTGGGCAAGCTCTACTACCGCGCCGGCCAGCTCGATCAGGCCGAGGACGCCTTCAAACGAGCGCTTGAGCTGGACCCCCTC
>CAZJXV010000111.1:0-12758 GCA_964550015.1 uncultured Verrucomicrobiota bacterium | reverse complement strand
CGGTGACGGAAAGGGCGAAGGCGATCGCCTCGCTCGCCTCGAACGTGCCCGCGACGACTGTGTCCGTGCCCTCGACCGTCTCCAGGCCGATGGTGCGCGTGTCGCCGCCGAGGATCGGCGTCAGCTCGAGCGTGCCCGACGCGAGTGGCCGGTTGCTGGCCACCCGGAACGACAGCGCCGTATTCAGCGGGACGCGCAGGTCGGCGTCCTTGAGCGTCCGGGTGAGCGGCTTCTTCCCCGTGTACGCCGGGTACTCAGCGTGAACCTCGACGAGCGTGATGCGCGGCGTCTTCTGGATGGTGATGCGGTACCGGTGGCTCCGGGCGCGGCCGTCGGTCACGTAGTACCGCGTCGGCTCGCGCAGGTTCGTCAGCGTCTGGAAAAACGAGCCGTCGGGCGCGCGGAACATCACCGACCTCGTGGTGCCGCGGGAGTCTTCCGCGGCCAAGTACAGCTTCTCAACCGGCATGCCCGTCACGGCGGCGCGGATCTCGCACTGGCCGCCGTACAGGGTCCCGGTGTCCCGGGGCTCGACCTGGATGCGCACGCGGCTGTACGGCGGGTGATCGCCCCGGGGATCGAGGAAGCGCGGCAGGACCGACTGGAACAGGGCGCGATACAGCACTGGCCCGACGGCCCACAGCAGCACGGTCACGACGGCCACACCGGCGAGCGCCAACACCCGGCCGCGGACCGCGGGCCAGACCGCAACGCCCCGCGCCTTGTCACGTCCGTACGAGACGGCCGTCCGGCGGAGCAGCTCCTCGATCGGCGTTCCCCCGTTCCCGGCCGAGAGTTGAACGGCATTCGTCACCGCCGTGCCCAGCGACGGATTTCTCTGCTCGACCAGCCGGGCAACGCGCACCTCCCGCAGCCGGCGAAGCGACAGGCCGCCCGCGACCGGCACCAGGGCCGCCGACACGACGAGAATCCACGGGGACTGAACCCGCACGCCCTCGGACAGGATGATCACGGCGTCGAGCACGATGAGAGCGAAGGCGACGAGGCCCAGCACCGCCAGCAGGGCCAGGAGCACCTGGGCGCCGAGCAAGCCGGTCAACCGGCTGCGCAGGTGCGACACCACCTTTTCGCGGCCTCGGCGCGTGCTCATAGCAGCCCCTCCCGTCGCCGCCGGAACCATTCCGCGGCGAGCACCAGCATCATGGCGGCGAGCAGCGCCCAGTGATCCCACAGCGTGATCTTCTGCTCGGCCAGCTCCCGCCTCGCTTGCCACTGGCGCACGATGTCGCCCAGCCGGCCGACCTGCGCGGCCGTCATAACCCGGCCTTCGGAGATCTGCGCGAGCTGTCGCATCAGCCCCGGGTCCGCGCTGAGGAGCCGGTTCTCGATCGAGGAGCTCACGACCTCGACGGTCATCGTCATCTCGGGCGGCTCGCCGACGTTGTTCTTCAGCGTGATCTCGTACGTCCCCGCCGGGAAGGGGCCGGCCTCAGCCATGTACGAGCCGACGGCCTGCGGCCGCGGTTCGACCTCGCTCACGACCTCGCCGCCGCGAATCGAAAGCCGCGACCGGTACGCTTCCTCGTCGAGCCCGCGCGTGCGGATGAGGAACCGCATCTGCTGCTCGTCCGTGTACAAGCGGCGTTCGCTCCGCAGCGCCACGTCGTGGCCGGCGAGGAAGTCACTGCTCGAGAGGAGCCACCGCAGCAACGCGCCCCAGAGCCGATCGTACACGACCTCCTCGTCCGCCGAGCCCTTCTCCCGAAACGCCCATCGCCACAGGCCGCTGGCGTTCAGGGTCACCACCCGGCCCTGCCCGTAAAGCTGGTAGGCCATCACGACCGGGCCGTCGTCGCCGCCGGCGTTCAGCGGCTCGCCGCGCGCAAGCACCGCCGCCAGGGGCTTGACGCCGACCGTGTGCATCGCCTGGTCAAAGGGCGGCAGCCGCTCGAGGAGCGGCTCGATCTCGCTGACGGCCGCCAGTTCGAAGACCGGGCTCGCGCGGCCGGCACCAGTGGGCACGAGCCGCACGCCTTCCATGACGCCCGTTCCCCACACGACGGGCTCCAGCTTCGCCAGCGGCTGGAACCGTCCGCCGTACGGCTTGCCGCGGCAGAAGACCAGGCCGCCCCCGTGGCGGGCGACGAAGTCGGTGAGATGCTCCTCGGTCTCGTCGTCGAAGAATGCCTCGCATCCCCGGCCCATGATGATGACGTCGTACCGGGCGAACGCCTCTGCCGTGCGAGGGAAGAGGTCGGCCTTCTCGCGCCGGTGCTCGCCCTCGGCGGACACCACGGCGAACTGGCGGTCGGCCCCGAGCCGGTACAGGGCGGTCAGGTCCACCCGGGGGTTGCGCTTGAGGCACTGCACGAGGAACTTCGTGTCCCAGTGCGGCTGGCCCTCGGCGAGGAGGACGCGCACCTTCTCGCCCACAACCCGCAGAAAGACCGACCGCTCATTGTTGTCCTTCTCCGCCTCGTCCTTGTCCTCCAGCACGTGGAAAACGTAGCGGTGCTCGCCCGCATCGGGGGCCGTGATGGTGGCTGTGACCGGCGCCTCGTCACCGGGGCCCGGCACGACGTCGAGGCTCTCGACGACCGTGCCGTCCTTCAGCACCTCGACGCGGAAACCGCGGCTCTCGTATCCGACCTTGCGCAGCGTGGCGGCCACCTCGACCTCCGTGCCGGCGAAGGCGAGCACCTCGCTGCTGGGCACCTCGAGCCAGAGGTCCCGGCGTGGCACCTCACCGCCGAGGCACCATGTCCAGAGCGGCACCGAGCGCGCCAGCGCCAGACGTGCGGCATCCAGGGCGCCTTCGGTGGTCACGCGGCCATCGCTCACGAGGAGAATCCCGGCCTGCGATGGGCCCTCGGCCAGGTCGCCGACCGCGCTCGAGATGGCGGCCCCGAGATCGCTTGCCCGGCCCTGCGCGGCGGCGGCCGTCAGGTCGGCAAGGTCGGCTGCCCGCGACTCCGTGTCGAACGAGCGGGCGTCCAGCGTGAACTCGTTCCCCAGGGCGGCGAGCGCTCCGCCCTCCTGCAGAACGCGAAGGGCCGCCGCGAGTCGGCCGTCCCCCTGCTCATCGGAAGTGGACATGCTGTACGACGTGTCCACGAGGAGGGCCAGACTGGGTTTGCCCGGGATCTCGCGGGGCCGGAGCGCGGTCGGGTTCAGTGCGACCCAGAGCAGCGCCCCGATGGCCAGACACCGCAGCACCAGGGCCACCGCCTGCCGGCGCAGCGGCACGCCCCCCCGCTCCCGGAACGCCCGCACCGCGGCAAGCGCGACCAGAATCACGCCGGTCACGGCGACGAGCCGAATTCCCCAGGGCGGAAGGTAGAGCCAATCCGTCACTGCGCCCTCCCTTCCAGCCGCGCGCCCAGGACGAGACCGCGCCGCCTGCGCCACACGGCCAGCAGCAACATCTCGGCCCCCAGGCACAACGCCGCCAGGGCCGCCAGATGCGGCCAGAGCCTCGTTGGCCTGCCGGCGCTGATGAGCTGCCCTTCCGTATCGAGGACGCTGACCATCCCGGCCCGCGGCACGTTCGCGGCGTCGAGCAACCCGGTGATGTTCAGTTGGCGCGTATCGGTCTCTTTCGCGTCAACGTTGATGATGCCGACATTGACCTGCGCCCCGCCGCGGCTGACACGGTAATGGCCCGGCACGGACGCCGGCGGCAGCGCGAGCCGCACGGTCCGGCCGCGTGCAACGACCACGGCCTCGATCTCCTGGCCGTCGGGGCCCACGACGTTGCATGCGTCCTCGTCCCCCTCCGGCGACTGCCCCGCCGCCACGTCAATATGCCAGCGGGTGCCCGGCGTGTCGGCATCCCCGGCGCCCGAAGTCCGCAGCGCCCGCATCAGTTCGTGCAGCAGCGACGGAAACAGCGGGTTGCCGACGAGGTCGCTGCCGTCGGGCGCCACCGGGAAGTTCACGAAGATCGCCGCGCCTCTGCCTGCGGGCGAGAGCGAAAGAGCCGCAGATCCGTCGGGAAACCGGGCCAGAACCTCCTCCTTACGAGTTGGAACGACATCGGTCAGGTAGTGCCGCCGGAACGAGAGCCCCATGAGGTCGCCCTGGTCGGGGGCGTCGAAGACCTTGAGCGGTCCCCCGGCGGTCCGGACGCCGCTGAAGAACTCGCCCCCGGCGCGTTCGGCGGCGACGGCTCGCTCGAGTTGGAACGGCGGCGAGATCATGCCGCTCGAGGCGCCCCGAAGCCCGCCCACCACCGCCGGCGCCGTCGGCCCGTCGAGGAAGCACACGAGGTAGGCCCCGTCCAGGACGCGCCGCGAGATGGTCTCGAGTGTGTCCCCGCGCAGCCGGGCCGGCGCCACGATAAAGAACGCGTCCGCTCTCTCCAGCGAGGCCCGGTCCACCTCCTGGCTGTGGCGGCGGGTCACCGTGATGCCCGTGTCCGCGTACTCCGACGGGCACAGGGCCGTCTCGACGAAGAACGCTGCGCTCGCGGGATCGTCCCGGTCGGCATCGCTCACCAGCAGCGTCTCGAGGGCGCGCCGGACCGGCACCTTGAAGTAGCGCGTGTTGTCATCGTTCAGGTCGTCGGGCGCCAGGCTGAGTCGCCCCGGGAAACAGCCCGCCGTCGGCAGCGAGAAGGTGAACGTCGCCGTGCCGGAGCTGTATGGCTGAAGCTCGATGTCGGCGTTCTGCGTGACCCCTTCGAGGTCGAGGTGCACCGTTTCGAGGCGCTTGTCTGCGGTCGCGTTGAACACGGTGCAGGCCACGTCGATCGTCTCCCCTTCGATCGGCTCCCCCGGCGACTTCTCGATGGCGACGATCCCCACGTTGCCGATTCCCACCGGGGTCACGGGCCGAAGAAAGAACGTCATGCCTGCGAACGAGTCAAAGGCGACCGATCCCCAGTTCGTGCGCTGGAAGTCGCTGAACACGTACACGGCGCCCTGGCCGTCCAGCATGGTTTGCGCCAGTGCGAGCGCCGCCATCGGGTCGCCCTTCTCGAGCGTCGCCTCGGCGCTCGCCAGCTCCTCGTGAAGAACGGCCAGGTTGCGCGACAGCGCCGGCAGCGCGGCACGGGGCGTGGCCCCCATGAAGACAACGCCGGCCGAGCTGCCTTCTTCCAGGCTGCGCAGCAGGTCGGCCGCCTGGGCCCGCGCCTTGGCGAAGAGGGAAATCCCCCCGGCGACCGCCCGCATGCTCATGGAAGCATCCACCACGAGCACCACCCGCCGGGCCTGGCCGGGCTCGATATCCGCTCCGGGCGTCTTGAGGAACGGGCGGCTGAAGGCCAGGACAAGCGCCATGACCGCCAGCGTCCTCAGCGCCAGGATCACCCACGTGCGCAGCCGGTGGACCGCTTGCCTGCCACGCCCCGCCTCAATCAGCAGGTGGTACGTCGGGTAGCGGATCACGCGCGGCCGGGCGCGCGTCAGAAAGTGGATCAGCACCGGCAGCCCCACGGCCGCCAGCCCAACGAGGATCCACGAATTCGTCACGCCGAACATAGGCTCGCCAGGTCCATTGTTGCCCGTGTCCTACCGCCGACTCTCCCGGGCCAGGAAGCAGTGCTTGAGAAACAGGTACGGATCGGTGTCGGTCCGCGCCAGATACCAGTCGCAGCCGCGCGTCTTGCTTCCGGCCTCAATCTCAGAAAGGAACGCCGCGAACCGTTTCCGGTACAGCTCGCGCACGAGTTCAGGCTCCGTGTTGAAATGGCCGCTGCCCCCCTCGGTCTCGCGGAAGCGGGCCATCGGCACGTCCGGCAGCTCGAGCTCCTCCGGATGGACGATCTGAAACAGCATCACGTCGAACTTGGAGCGCCGGAAGAGGTCCATGGATTTCCACACATCCGGGGAAGGATCGAGGAAGTCGCTCAGCACGATGAGCACGCCGCGCCTCGTCACCCGACGGTACACCTCCATCAGGCAGCGGCCCAGGTCGGTCCGGCCCTTCGCCTTGGTCCGGCCGAGGGTCGCGATCATCGTGCCCAGATGTGACCAGTTCGAGCGGGCGGCCATGTGTTCGTGCAGCCGCTCGTCCGTCAGCGACAGGCCTACCTCGTCGCCTTCGCTCACCACCAGGTAGGCCAGCGCAGCAGTGAGCCGGCACGCGTAGTCCAGCTTTCTCTCCGTGATCCGGGCGGCGCCGGCAAAGCCCATCGAACCGCTGGTGTCGAGCACGAGGTACGCCAACAGGTTGCGCTCCGCCTCGTACAGGCGAAGGTAGTAGCGGTCGGTCCGAGCGTAGACTTTCCAGTCAACCTGGCGCACGTCGTCGCCCTCGACGTACTCACGGTAATCGGCGAACTCCACCGCGGTGCCCCGATACTGTGACTTGTGCGGCCCGGCGAACGTTCCCTCGGCCACGCCCCGGGGCTTGAGGCGGACGCGTTTCAGCATTTCCATCCGCGTCAGGTCGAGGTAGGGATGATCGAACGTGGGCATCCGCGTGTGTCCTCTGCCTGTGTGCGTGCCGGGCCGTCCGCGTCGGCGTGGGCCAGGCTCAACCTACGCCGGCCGGTTCGCTGACCTTCTCGAGCAGATGGTTGACGATGTCGCTGGCGCTCAGACCCTCGCCGAGCGCGTTGTAGTTGGGCAGGATGCGGTGGCGCAACACCGCCGGCGTCATGTCTCGTACGTCCTGCGCCTCCGGTGAGGGCCGGCCCTCCAGGACGGCGGCCGCCTTTGCTGCCGTGATCAGATGCTGGCTGCATCGAGGGCTCACCCCCCAGGCCACGTAGTTGCGGATGTACTCGTCGGCGTGTGGCCCTTTAGGGCGGCTCGCCGTCGTGAGCGAGACCGCGTATTCAAGCACGTGGTCCGAGATCGGTACCTGCTCGAGCACCTTCACAAAGGTCTCGAACTCGTCGCTGGAGGCGACCGGCTCCATGTCCGGGATCTGCATGCCGCATGGGCGGGCTGCGATGTCGAGCTCCTGCTTGACCGTTGGATAGTCCAGGTAGATGCTCAGCATGAACCGGTCGAGCTGGGCCTCCGGGAGCGGGTAGGTGCCTTCCTGTTCGATCGGGTTCTGCGTCGCCACGACGACGAAGGGCGGAGCCAGCGGGTAGGTCTTTCCGTTGATGGTCAGGGCGTGTTCCTGCATCGCCTCCAGCAGCGCCGCCTGCGTCTTCGGCGGGGTCCGGTTGATCTCGTCGGCGAGGATGAGGTTGGCGAAAATCGGCCCCCTGTGGAACACGAGCTCCCGCCGCACACCGGCCTCATCGCTCTGCAGAATTTCGGTGCCCGTGATGTCGGCGGGCATCAGGTCGGGCGTGAACTGGATGCGCGAGAAGTGCCAGCCGAGCGTCTCGGACAGGGTCTTGACCATGAGTGTCTTGGCCAGGCCGGGCACGCCTTCCATGAGCATGTGACCGCCGCAGAGCAGTCCGGTCGTCAAGAGCTTGACGACGTCCTCCTGGCCGACGACGACCGTGGCCACGTTGCGGCGGATGGCCGCGTAACATTCCCGGAGTCGGGCGATCAGGTTCTCCGCCTTCTCGAAGTCGTCTGAGAAACCGTCTGAGAAACCGTCTGACAAACCGTCTGCAGACATGCCGGCCTCCTCCAAACAAGTGTATCACATGAGCGGTCGGGGCCGCAGCATTGACCGGGCAGCGCCTCGAGCGGCATTTCATCCAGGCAAGCCAGAATTCCCCAGCGAAACCCGATCCGACAGCATTACCCAGTTCCCATAAGACAAAAATACTCCAATCCAGCAAGAAGTTCAACTAGTCTCTGTGGAATTGGCGACAGCAGGGGACAGCGGATGGCGCAAATGCGGCATGAACGGCGACTTGCCGAAATCCGACGGAGGCGGGACGGGCTGCGCCTTCGCGCCGCCGCGCGGGGGTGCAGGCCGCGCGAAGGGCCGTCTCGCCGGAGCGAGGGGTCGACTCGCCGGAGCGAAAGGTCGTCTCGCCGGAGCGAACTCGATCAGAGGTGCGGGGCGGGCTCTTCCAGGTCCGATTCGAACCGATAGCGGCCCGCGCCGATGTCGTAAAGCGCCCGGTCCGCCTCCATCCCTGCGAAAGTAACTCCTTCGGCCTCTTGCACCGGGATGCCGCTCTCGAGAACGCTCTCCGGCTTCGTCGTCGGAAGAGAGACGCTGGCCGAGCTGTTGGGAGGTATCGTCACATCCAGCACGAACCGGCCACCATCCTTCCGCCATGCGCTCCGCAGCGGACCGTACGGCGTTTCAGTCTCTCCTGTCGCATAGGTCAGGTCTCCCACAGGCCACGGCTTGATGATGACGCGCTTGAAGCCGGGCCGCTCCGGGTCGGGAATGATGCCGGCCAGCGCCTTGTAGAACCACGCGCTGATGTCGCTGAACATGTGATGGTTCCGTGACGTGGTGCCGTCCCACGTCTCCCAGAGCGTCGTTGCGCCGTTCCTGATCCAGTGCCCCCAGCTCGGATAGTCCTCCTGGCGGGCAATGCGGTACGCGACGTCGGCCCGGCCCAGCTCCGTCAACACGTTCATGACGTACTTCGTGCCCAGGATCCCGCAGTCAATGTGGTCGCCGTGGGCCGCGATCTCGTCGAGAAGCATGGCCAGGAACGTTTCCTTATCACCAGGTTCCGTCAAGCCCTGGTAAAGGAAACACGCGATCGGCGTCTGGCTGTGTCCCGCAAGCCGGCCCGTCTTCTTATCGTAGTAGCGCTTTCTGGCGGCGGCTTTGATCCGGGCCGCCAACGCACGGAACCGCCGCGCGTCGCTCTTCTTGTCGAGGATCGAGGCGACTTCCGCAAGAATGCACACGTCCGAGTAGTAGTAGGCCGTACTGGTCAGTCCGATGGGGGCCTTGTGACCTTCCGGTCCGCCCGTAGGTGGGCACCAATCGCCGAGGCCGAAGTGGATGCTGTGGTCCGTCGCCATCGTGCCAAGAAACTCGATATACCGCTTCATGCCCTCATAATGGCGGCGCAGTATGCCGAGGTCGCCCCGGTACACGTAGAGGTACCAGGGGATGAGGATGTACGCGCTGTCCCACGCGGGCCCGGCCGCCGAGTTATACCCCCAGCAGGCCGTCGGGACGATGCCCGGCACCGCGCCGGAAGGGCGCTGGCAGTCCGAAAAGTCGTCGAGCCACTTGGTGTACGCGGCCGACGGCTCGAAATTGAACAGCACCTGTTCGGCCGAAAGGTGCGCGTCGCCCGTCCAGCCGCCCTTCTCGCGATGCGGACAGTCGGTCGGCATGCCGTGGTAGTTGCCCACCGTCGCGGCAACGGCCGCTTGCTGGATGCCGTTCAGCAGATCATTGGAGCACTCGAAGGAGCCGACACGCTCGAGATCCGTGTGCACGACACGACCTTCGAGCATGTCCGTCGTGGCCTCGCCCGGCAGGCCCGTCACCCGGACGTACTGGAAGCCGTGATACGTGAAGCGCGGCTCGTACGTCTCGACGCCGGCGCCCTTCAGGATGTACGTGTCCGTCTGAAAAAACTCCGTCTTGATCATCTTCGGCACCCAGTTGACGGACTGGTCCACGTCCCCGTCCGGCCCGAGCCGCTCCGAGCAGCACATCCGCACCGTCGTGCCGGCAGGACCGCTCACGGTCAGCCGAGGCCAACCGGCGATGTTCCAGCCCATGTCGTACACCCACACGCCCGGTTTCACGTGCTTGACGGACGCAGGCCGGAGCGTTTCCGTGACGCGGCACGCCGGCATGATCTGCGAACGGAGCACACCGCCCGGAGGACGGGCGATGCGGACTGGACGCCAGCCAACCGGCTCATAGCCCGCCTCGCACCAGCGATCTTTCTCCTCGCGCGCATCGTAGATCTCGCCGCTGCGCAGGCAGTCGAAAAGGATCGGACCCGTCGAGCAGAGCCACGACGCGTCGCTCAGCACGATCGTCCGCGTGCCGTCATCGAACAGTATCTCGAGCTGCACGAGCGCCTTCGGCACGTCGCGCCACGGCGCCGCATCAAGGTGCCACGAGACCCACGTATGGTGGTTGTACCATCCGGTGCCGACAATCATCCCGGCGGCGTTCTCGCCCTGCGCCAGGTACTCCGTTACGTCATGGACCGTGTACAAGGCGCGTGCGTCGTACTTCGTGAACGCCGGATGCAGGACGGCATCGCCGACCTTGCGGCCGTTGAGATAGAACTCGTGGAACCCGAGCCCGCAGACATAGGCCCACGCCGAGGCCACCTTCCGTTTCAGGCGAAAGCTTGTGCGAAACAGCGGCGCTGCCGGCACGGGCTCGTTTCGTCCCAAAGTACCCGCCGCGATCCACTGCGCTTTCCAGTCGGCCGCACGAAGCAGGCCCATCTTCCAGTAGGCCGGTTCCGACACGGACCCCTGGTCCGCCTCGTCCCAGACGTGGACCCGCCACCAGCAATCCTGACGAGAACGCAGCGTCGCCCCTGCATACGGAACAAGCACGGAGGCATCGGACTCGACGCGCCCGGAATCCCACAGGTCGGCCGTTCCCTCGGCAAGCCGTTCCGCCGTTGACGCGACGCACACTCGATAGGCCGTCTGGCGCGCGCCGCGCCTGTCCGACTCCATGCGCCAGCTCAGCCTGGGCGCGGGCGCCTCGACTCCCAGCGGGTTGACAGCGTGCTCGCATCGAAGGCCGTGGATCATTGTCACTGCTGCGACTCCTTACAGCCCAAACCACTTCATGATGCCGATAGCCCCGCGGCCGGAACAGCCGGCACGTGCCTTCTCCTCTGCATTACTATTGGGAAGGCGCGTCCCATGTCAATGAGACCCCGTCAGTACGTGACGCTGCAGGCCGCGCGGCACACCATCGAACCGGGGCCTGGCAGGCGTCCGAAGGCCGCCGGCGCCACACACCTGCCTGTCGTCGTGCAGGTCCCGGCCACAGCCATACGCCAGCGCGCCAAGTCCAAGCCGACGGGCGCGGGCCGCGCTCAGTTGCCTTCTAGTGTTTGCCTGCAGAAGGCGGCAGCGTTGTAGGGCGGGTCGCCCCGAGCTACCGAAGGTAGCCGCCCGCCGAAGCGCTGAAGGCGCGATAGAACCGTAACGAGAATTAGCGCAAGTAAGCACTAGTTCCTCGCGGACCCCGCGCCTCCGGACCCGTCGCGGCGCTGCCGCCAGCGTCTGATCGTTTCGTACTCCGGGCGGTACTTGCCCTCCCACGGCGGCTCGATGCCGAAGGTGGGGACCTCGCCGGAGTGCTCCATCCCGGCCGCTTCCTTCTCGGAAAGCGACGGGTCAATGGTGAACGCGATGACCACGGAGCTGTACGGCCTCGGCGTGGAGATGGGCCAGCCGTACGGCTCGTACCCGTACTTGTACCAGTACGCAAGGTTGAGGTCGAAGGAGTTGAGCAGCTTGTAGAAGCGCTTGCCGTCCGCGGTCGTGATGCGAATCGCGGCATGGTCGCTGCCGGTCGCGCCGCGGTGGTGGAGCTGGTAGTAGGCGGCGGCGAACGGCGCGTCGAGCGAATACGGCGCCGTGTTGGCCGGCCAGTCCACGGGATTATTGCCGAGGTTGAACTGGCCCTTCTCGTCGGTGGTGCCGACCACCTCGGGTTTCTCGTCCACGAACCCGGTCTTGTCCTCACGCTTGGAGAGCTCGATCTTTGCGCCGACGACGGGCCGGCCGTCCACCGTCCACAGCTCGAGGATGTTCGAGACGGCGACCTCGTTGAAGGAATCCCCGAACGAGACGTTGCCCGAGCAGTTGTTGCACGGAATGAAGCGGCCCCGCCTCGTGGCCATCCGCTCCATGGTGTAGGCCGAATGCTCCGCGTAGCCGTTCGTGTAGCCGCCGTCCATCATGGCCGCCTTGTCAAGCACGAAGCCGACGCGCGTCCAGCGCCGCCTCATGTTGCACACGCCGGACCTGTCTTCCGGCCACAGACGCTTGCCGTCGGCGTCGCGCCACATGACCTCGTTGTTCTTCATGGGACAAATGTACAGGTCCACGAGGCCGTGGGCGTGGCTTGCCTCGTGCATCATGGGCGGATCGAAAAACAGCACCCCGCACTGCGTGTAGTTTGTGCGCAGGCTGGCGGCGTCCATGCCCGTCCACCCGAACGTTCGATCCGCCATCCACCCCCAGGTGACGTCCGTTTCCTCGTCGTGCCATGCGGCGCGGCCGCCGCCCTCGCCCCACGCGCGCCAGGCGCTGTCCGGGTCGCGGATGACGACGACCTTCGGGCGGAACCGGGTCGTGATGCCATTCGGCGTCAGCGGGAACCGGCTGATCGCGCACTGCTCGTCCCACGCACGGCAGGTCCGGTAGATATAATCGTAAATCGAGGAGGACAGAAGGTTGACGTCCTCGATCCAGAACTTCGCCCGCTTTCCCCAGCCGGCGACCCGCTTCTTGGTTTCCTCGGTCACACCCCCCGCCTTGAGCCCCTCCTGCTGCGCGTTCGTGAAGCGGTGATAACCAAGCTCGGTGGTGAAATAGGTGAAGCAGAGCGCGTCGGAGGCGATCGTCATCGTGTTGTTGTCCGGGTTGAGCTCGCCGCGCTCGCCCTTGCCGGTCTGCGCGCTGACGCTCAGCCCGATGTGCTGACGTTCCTCCCGCCACACGGTGTCCAGATCAAACGTGGCCACGTTCTCAAGCACGAGTTTCTCGTCAATGCGCTCCGGCGTGAGGAACTCACCGCTGCCGACGAGCCGGCCGGCGGGCTTCAGCACGGCGAGGCGGTCGGTCTCGACCTGCTTGCCGTCCACGGCCCAGGTCGCCGTGATGCCTCGTGCCGGGTCCTGGCCGAGGTTGACGACCTCGGCGCGGTAGCGCACCTTGTCGCCGCGGATGGGCACCTGTTTCTGACCGCGGCGCGACAGGATCTCCCACTCACCGGTCTTCTTATTGAGGACCAATCGC
>CAZJXV010000110.1:0-12772 GCA_964550015.1 uncultured Verrucomicrobiota bacterium | reverse complement strand
CCCGATGGGGTGGACGAACGCGGGCGGTGGGTGTACCCTTTCTGGCCCAGTTCCCATCTGTGGAGTGAGTTGCGTGACAAAGGACCCAATAGAACCATCAGGGGCGACCTTGTCATCGACTCTAAGGAACTCGCGGAACACTCGCTCGCAGTAGACAGAGATGACCTGCCCATTTCGTCACCTCTCCTGTTCGAGTATATGGGAGCCAGAGACCTAGCACAGGTGACCACCAAGTGGGTCGAGGAACTGGAGAACGAACTGAAGGAACTCAACACCCCCAGCACGCTGGAATCCCGTAGGGAGTCCTACCTGGAGACCTTCCATCGCTTCTGCAGCCAGCATAATATCGAGGTCCGTGCACTGGACAGCCAGGGTGTTGACCTGGCGCTCGCACGGGCGCACGCGCCGATCCCCAAGAAGACTGCTGGAAGATATGAGCTGCTCAACGAGCTGGCGCGGGCGTGCGGGCTGCGGATGATCTCGGTAAACGCAGACTCCGCGCCGGGCCTACCCCGGCGTGTCGTGGTTGGTGGGGGCCCCGGCGACGAAGCGGCCTTTGTTCTGCTCCTCGAGCCTTACTGGTGGTTTGGCTGTCATGAACTTGGGTTCCCTGTTTCTGAGCTGCTGACGGACCCGGCCGACCCGAAGCAACTCGACAGGCTAAAGCAGGTGTGCAAGGGCATTGCTTGGGTCCGCGACCATGGCCTTGTGGGCAACGCGGGATGGTTCTCTGCCGTCATCATAGAGGTCGTGGGGATCAGTGAACCTGTTATGTCAGACGAGAACGAAGACCTGCCCGATTGACCCAGAGCCGCAAGACCCCAGGACGCGAGAGCCCCGTAAGGGCGAAGGAACCTAGCCCGGTCCGTAAGGGCCGGGATAAAGGTCAGAGCCAAGCCGCCCGGGGCGGCGGGCCGCTGATTTATCCTTCCAGCAAGCGTTCCGCCTCGACGGCCAGCTTCGGCAGGTAGCTGCGCACCGCCTCCCAGACGATCTCATGGTCAACGGCATCGTAGCCGTGCGCGATCACGTTGCGGAAACCGATGATGCGTGCGTGATCCGAGAGCTTTTCGAGAACGGGCGATTTGGAGCGCGTGAGTCGATTCAGGGCTTCTCCGATGATCTCGAACTTGCGCTCGACGGCGGCCTGCACCATGCCATCCGCGAGATAGCCCGCACGGTCGAGTTCCCTTGTGTATTGCTCGATGTCCCGCGCGGCCTCAAGGACGTCGTGGAGGCACTTCTTGGTCTCAAGCGGCAAAGACATTTTTCCGCGTGTGCTCGACGGCCTGCCTGAAATAGGGGTTCTTGATCGCGTCTTCGACGACGAGATCGACGGGGCGCCCGAAAAGCGATTCGAGGCCCTCCTTCAAATCGAAGTAACGAGCGAAGAGACCCCCTCGCCCGCGGTCGAACTGGACCAGAACATCCACGTCGCTCGCGGAGCTGAGCTCGTCACGAGTGGCCGAGCCGAAAAGGTCGAGCCGAACCACGCCGAGCTTCCGACACAGAGCAGCGATTTCGATTCCGTTGTCGGCAATGTCGAACATGACCTCGACCTCGAATACACCACTCGTGCAGCAGGCAACGTGTCTCGAAACAGAATTCGGCCCAGGGCAACAGAATGTCAAGGACTTACTTCGGCGCAGGGGGCTGAACGTCACGGCGCGAAGAAGTCGCGGATCGCCTCGACGACGCGTATCGCGTCGGCCTCCGGCAACTCCGGATAGATGGGTAGGGCCAGGACGCGCGCGCAGGCGCGTTCGGCGGCTGGGAAGTCGCCGGGCTTGTATCCAAGCGCCTCGAAGCACGGCTGGAGGTGGAGGGGCTTCGGGTAGTAGATGCTGTGGCCGATGCCGCGCTTGGCAAGGCGGGCACAAAGCTCGTCGCGCCGCTCGACCTCGATGACGTACTGGTTGTAGACGTGACGCCCAGCCCTCTCGACCGGCAGCCTGATCCCTACACGCCCAGGACCGGCCCCGGCCTTATCGCCGGGCGACGCGGCGTCACCGAGGGATGTAGGGCGGGTCCCCCTGGGCCCGCCGCTTCTCGCGACACCATCGCGGCCCTCACCCAACGACGGCGGGCGCAGGGGCGCCCGCCCTACATCGCCCGCCTTGGGCCCGTGTTCCGGATCGACCAGGCCGGCATCGGCGAACAACCTCTTGTAGCGCGCGGTGTTGGCCTGGCGCTTGGCGGTCCAGTCGTCGAGGTGTTTGAGCTTGACGAGCAGGACGGCGGCCTGGATCGCCTCGAGTCGGAAGTTGCCGCCGACGAGCACGTGGTCGTAGCGGCCGCGGTCGCCGTGGTGGCGGAGCAGCCGCGCGCGCTCGGCCAGCGCCTCGTCGTTCGTCGTGAGCATGCCGCCCTCGCCGAACGCGCCGAGGTTTTTTGACGGAAAGAACGAGAAGCAGCCGAAGGCGCCGAACGCGCCTGCACGCGTCCCGGCATGCTCGGCGCCGATGGCCTGGGCGGCGTCCTCGACGACGGGAATCCCGCGCGCGTCGGCAACGGCCATGACAGCCGTCATGTCGGCGCACTGCCCGAAGAGATGCACGGGCATGATGGCCTTCGTGCGCGCGGTGACGGCGGCCTCGACCTTGTCGGGCGCGACGGTGTAGGTCTCCGGATCAACGTCCACGAAGACGGGTTTCGCGCCGAGGCGAGCGATGGACCCCGCGGACGCGAAGAAGCTGAATGCGGGCGTGATGACCTCGTCGCCGGGGCCGACGCCCAGGGCCATGAGCGCCACGAGCAGGGCGTCCGTGCCCGACGAGACGCCCACCGCGTGCGTGCAGCCGCAGTAGGCGGCCACTCGGTCCTCGAGCTCGGCGACCTTCGGGCCGAGGATGAACTGCTGCGACTCGACGACGTCGCGCACCGCGGCCATCACCTCGTTGCGGATCGAGGCGAACTGCGCCTGCAGGTCGAGCAGCTTAATGTCTTTGGGGGCGCTTGCGGCCATGTCGTCCTCGATGATCCCGGGTTTGAAGGCGAACTCATACCAGAAAACGCCCTTGGTTTGGCAGGGAAAAAGGAGCGGCAGCGCCGGCGGCAATGTCCCTATGACGATCGCAGGCTGTGAATGGCCTCGATGTCCTCGTCGGTGACGGCGCCGTCGTGGAAAAGCACGATGCCTCTGGCCCCGGCGTCGAGGACGGCGCGGATCTGCTGCGTCAGCATCTCCGTGCTCAGCCTGGACGTGCTCGAGTGCTTGCCGAGCCCTTCCCAGAACGCCACTGTGTCGCCGATCCATGCGGCGTGCGAGATGGTGCGCATGACGGCCCGGCGCGTCGAATTCGTGTAGTTCATCATGAACAGGTAATCCACCATGCGCTTCTCGGCCCACTCGACCCAGTCCTGGGCCTGAGAGCAATACGAATCAGGGTATTCGCCGGCATAGACGGCGGCGGAAAGCTCCAGGCCCTCGCTCCGGGTGAACTCCCGCATGCGCTCGACAAAGCCGGTCACCCGCGAGACGCGCCACTCGATCCAGCCCTCATAAGCCGGGTCCTTGAAGAGGACGGCCGTGATATCCACGCCCCGCCGGGCCATCTCGTCCTTGCAGTAGTCGCACGTGCAGACCGCGCCGGTGCGGATGTAGTCGAGATGGAGCCCGTCCGGCCGGTAGCGCGAGGTGAGATCGCGGTAGAGCTCGAACACGTAATCCTGCACCTCCGGGCGGCAGGCGCACGACCAGCGGTGCCCTCCCCCGCCGTCGAACCGGGCGGCGAACTCCGGATGCTCGCGAAGCAGCCGCGACCGCTCGCCCTCGGTGAAAACACAGAACCACGCGTGGACCCTGATGCCGCGCGCCCGGCACGCGCCGATGAGCACCTTGAGCGGGTCCCACGTCGGATAGTCGGCATTGACGTCCCCCCCGCCGGTGAGAAAGCCGAGCGCGCCATGCATGTTCTTCACGCACGGGATGAAGATGTCGTAGCCGATCTCGGCCAGCCTGTCGGCGTAGGCTTCAACGTCGCGCTCTGAGCGGAAGCCCGTGATGTCGTGCAGCCATGCGGCCAGTCCGAAGTCAGCCATCGGCGCGCCTCCTATCGCGTCGTGTCCCCTGTCCTGTCGCCTGTGTTGAGTCCCCTCGGTCAGAGTGTGATGGCCTTCAGGGGCGCTCGGCATCATCATCCCGGGAGGCCCGAGAAGTCAAGACCAGGCCACACGCCCAAATCCAGAGAACAAGAGACAAGGATGTCTCGCAGAGACGCAGAGAACGCAGAGTGGTGTGAGCGCTTCCGTCTCTGCGCCCTCTGCGTCTCTGCGAGAGATCCGAACAAGAAATCGGTCCACAGCATGCCTATTTGCTCATTTCCGCGCGAGGGTGCGGCGCGGCCACATAGAGCGGTGCGCACAGCGATGCTCGGAAGCACGACAGGGCGGCTCTCCTGTCCCTCAGTTGCCGGATTGGGGCCGAATGTTGGCTGCAACCAGCCGGGAAGTCAAGCTCGACGGGTCGGTGCGGCCCACGTGCTGGGCGCGCGCATCGGCGAAAGGTCTATCCCGCGACGGGGCCGATGCGCGGCTCGCGTAGTGCGTGTTGCAGGGGGGTGTGCCACGCCGCCAGGCCGGCCGGAGCGCACCCGGCGTGAGGCCGGCCCCGGCGACGCTGAGGTAAGGGGGATTCGGGGTTTGGGTGGGTCGCCGCGCCCGGTCCCGCCGCGGGAATGACAGTAATAAAGACTGTCCCTTGGCCGAATAAAGCTGCGAACGGAACCGGCTGTGCCGACTTGGGCTGCTGACAAGCGCTGTAAGCGGATATCATCAGTCCCACCTCCTGTGTGACCGAGATTTCGTCGCGCCGCTTATTCATCATACACTCATTATTTGACCAAGGCAAGGGGTTTTTTGTTCCAACCAAGATTGGCATGGTGCAAGAGGGATGCCATCGCGTCCGCGAGGGCCGTGCGCCGAATTCAACACGCACGCAACACGCTGCGGTACGGCAACCTGGGAACAACGGAAAATTCGCGTCGGCACGCGCGATTGCCAAATGGCAGGCGGTGACAGCCGGAAGTCGGCGCGTCCTGCGTGATCCTCACGCCCCTCAAGCGCGCGCGCCAAGCCCGCTCGACGCGAATTTCATGCCCTTTCAGCGCGCACTTCGTGGATGGCGGCGGCGATCTCGGCGCCGAGCAAGAGCAGAAAGCCCGTCATGTAGAACCAGGCCATCAGGATCATCAGGCCGCCGAGCGTGCCGTAGATGAGATTGTACCTGTTGAAGAAGACCAGGTAGATGCCGAAGGCGCGCGTCATGCCGATCCACACGAGCGTGAAGAACGCCGCTCCCGGCCATAGATCGGCCACGCGCACCTTCCGGGTGGGACAGACGCGATAAATCAGGAGCACCACGAGGAAGATCAAGACCGCGGCGAACGGGTAGCGCAGGTACCGGCCGAAGAATTGCCAGAAGCCCGTGATGCCGCCGGCCTCGAGGAGCTGGTCCATCAGCCGGCGCCCGACAATGACCAGGTTGAAGGCGACAAGCACGGCGATCAGGCTCAGCACCGCCATGATGAAGGCGAGGAGATTGCCCCAGATGATGTTGCGCCTCTTCGTCGAGCCGAAGGCGACCGACAGGCCCTTGGCCAGGCGCAGGTAGGTGCGCGAGACGAGGTAGATGAGCGCCAGGAAGCCGGCGGTCAACACGTGCGGCGCATACCCGCGCGCGATGCCCTCAAACGTGTCCTGGATAAAAGGCAACGATTGCTCCGGCAGGTAGTTCTCAAGACGCTGCATGACCCAGGGGACAAGGTCGGTGCCGGGGCTGAATATGCCTACCAGACCCGACAGGCACAGCAGAAACGGGAACAGCGAGAACAGGTGCGAATACGCCAGCACCGCCGCCTGGCCGCTCAAATCATGCCGCGCGATATCGTGGTAGACTTTTTTCAGGACGTTCCAGATGAACACGGTGCTCCGTCCGCTTACGGATCATGAATCGTCCGGGGCGTCGCCTGTCTCGGCAGGGAAGTGCTTCTCGGCAAAGTCCGCGTCGAGCTTGCGCAGCACCTCCAGGTATCGGATCGCTTTGGCCTCGTCGCCCACAAGCTTGGTCAGATGCACAAGATGGAAGAGGCGCCAGGTCGACTTGGGATAAAGGATCCGCATGGATGAAAGGAACTCGATTGCCTTGGGTGCCCCCCCTTGAGCGTTCATTGCCGCTACGTACAGATCCCACCCAGTCTTCTCCTCGGCATAGGCCTTAATATACTCGAAAGCATACGAGCTTGCGTGCGCCAGACTGCCATGCTCGCGCTCTAGAGTCGACGCCCGCGCAAGGAGACTCGGGTACTTGGGCAAGAACTCCATCGCGCGCTCAGTCTCCGCAGAGCTTTTCTTGTACTTGCGCTGGGAAGAAAGGACCAAGGCCTTGTAGACGTGGCCCATCGCTTGGCCGGCCTCGCTTTCTGATGCGTTCAGTTCCCGGCAGACCTCCTCCAATTTGTCGAAATCCCCGAGTCGCAGGTAGGCGTACGCGATTTCGAGCGCCGTCCTGTCCGGCCATGACTTGATCGCCCCAAACTCCGCGATCTCTTTCTCGATTTCACCAAGGTCCCTATACGCAAGTGCAACGTACCAACGCACAAGGTCATCATTCTCGGTGGCAGTCAGGTAAGGCGGCAGGGCTTCGCGCGCCCGTCCGAGCTCAGCGAGAGCTTCCTTGGGCTCACCCTTGGCAAGGCGGACTCTGCCCAGACCGAGACGGCACGCCCACTCACGCTCGCTGCCCGGATGCTTTTCAATCTCCCGTCCGAAGGCCGCCTCCGCCTCATCGTAGACGCCTCTTTCAAGAGCATGAAAACCGAGACCAAACCACACGCAGGGCAGGTCCGGTTCCAGTTCGAGGGCCTTTCGGTAGAACGCGTCGGCTTCGTGGAAATCGTTCTGCAAGGAAAGAACGTAGCCGTGGAGGAAAGGTGGCACGCCGCTCTTCGGAAACTCCTTCTCCAGGCCTTTCACGACCGCCAAAGCGTGGTCGGGCTTCTGGAGCGCCAAGCACGCCCGCACGTAGTAGCGGCCGACGTAGGGGTCAAGGTCGCCCTTTGCCAGCAACGCCGCCGTTTCTTCCTCGATGTGCGCATGCTTTCCGGCGGAAAGAAGCTGGAAGTAGTGGGCCAGTCGGTCGGCCTCACCTGTAGGCGCGTCCGCTGCGGCGGACGTTTGTGACACAACAAGAGGCAAGATGAGGGCAAGCAACAAATAGGCGTTCATGAGACACCTCCCAGATCGGTCGGAAGGCAATGCTCGTCGAGATATGCTTTCACAAGACATCAGATGACCCAGAGCACCGAGGGCAACCGAGCTGTGCCGGCCCCCGGCGCCCAGGAGTTCTCAAGCCTGCTCTTCATCCTGGAACTTCTTCACGGCTTGCTGCAAGGCGGGGACCTTGTTCCGGACAACGTCCCACAGGATATCCGCATCAATGCCGAAGTACGCGTGGGCGATCATGTCCCGCAAGCCGGCCACTTTTCGCCACTCGACGTCAGGCATGCGCCGTCGTGCCTCCTCGGGCACATGCTTTGCAGCCTCGCCGATGACCTCCAGATTCCGCACCACGGCATCATAGGTTCGTTCATCGTCAATGAACTGCACCCGCGTCATTGAAGCGGTGAACCGCTGGATCTTCGCGCAGCATTGCCGAATATCATCAAGGTAGAGGCGCCAGTTACGCGACATGGATTGCCTCCTCCTCGATGGCGGACCGCAACTGGGGCCGCAGGGCCTTGTCGGTGACGAGGGCCACGCGAACGCCGAGAACGTCCTCGAGGAAAAACTTCAGGTCCATGAAACGGTCGAAGTCGGCGGGACCGTCGAACGCCACCAAGACGTCCACGTCACTGCCCGGCCGGCCTTCGCCGCGCGCAACGGACCCGAAAACGGCGAGCGTCTTCACGGCGAAACGCTGCCGCACCTCTTGCGCGCGTCCGGTCAGCCGGCTCAATACTTCGTGCTTCGTCATGGCCACAGCTCCCCAACAGATGTCCCGGGACGCCCCGCCCGGCAGTGGGCCGGGCCCGGTGCGTATGGCGTGACTTTACGGTGTCGGCGCGGTAACATCAAGCGTGGCTTGAACGGCGGCCTTCGCCGGGACAAGGTCGGGTCTGCGCTTTCCGGAGGTTGGCGTGGAACATTCGGCCCCAAGGCCGTGTCAGACGTAGGAATACGTATAATCTGCTGCGTCTGCCGCTGGGAGCGGACATGGTCGCTGGCGCTGACATGCTGGCACTGACACGCCCGCGCTTACACATCAGAGACATGCGCGGCCGGGCATCCGGGCGCCTGTGCCGCACCTTCCTGTTTCGACACACATCGGCATTCATCCGTACAAAAGAAGGAGATCCCCCATGTTGAGGCAAATGTGTATCGTGGTTGTGGCGCTTCTGACGCTTCAGACGCTCGCCACGCTCGTGCCGGCGGCGCAGGCGGGCGAGGCTCCTGCAGGACCCGAGCGCCACATCATCTACGTGCCCTACGAGAAGCTCGACCAGGTGTTCAAGGCCGAGGACTCGGGCGTGTTCCTCCCCTACTCCGAGTTCAAGCAGCTCTGGGACTTCTACCGGGAGCGCCACGTGGCCGGGCTCGAGGACAAGCCGCCGGTGCCCGCGATCATCTCGCGCGCGCTCTACGAGCTGAGCGCCTCCGACGAGCTCGTCCAGGGCACCGCGACGCTCACGATCGAGAGCCTCGAGAAGGACTGGGTGCGGCTGCCGCTCGGCTTCAAGGGCATTGCCTTGAGCGAGGCGACGCTCGACGGCAAGCCCGTGCTGCTGCGGGCCCTCGATAGCGGCTACGACCTGCTCGTGCGCGAACGGGGCCGGCACACGCTGGCGCTCAAGTTCGCGGCCAAGGTCGCCTCGCGCCCCGGCCACAAAGGCATCCGCTTCAACGTGCCGCGGGCGGCGCTCGCCAAGGTGAACGTCACGCTGCCCGAAGCGGACGTGAAGATTGACCTCGAGGAGCTCGTGTCGTCCGAACGGACGACGACGGCCGAGACGACCACGCTCAGCGCCTTCCTCGGACCGACGGAGACGGTGAGCGTCGGCTGGCAGCCCAAGGAGGCCGAGCGCGAGAAGGTGCCGCCCCTGCTGCACGCGCGAACGGCGAACGAGATCATCGTGACCGAGGGACTCATGCGCGCGCGAGCGCTGATCCACTACGACATCATGCGCGCGCCGGCGGAGGGCTTCTCGGTGTTGCTGCCGGCCGACTTCAACCTGCTCGACGTCACGGGCCAGCAGATCAAGTCGTGGGACGTGCAAGACGTCGCCCGCGGCAAGGTGCTCACGATCGAGCTGCACGAGCCGGCGGAGAAGTCGTACTCGCTCGCGGTGGAGATCGAGCGCATCCTGACCCAGACCGACCTGACGGTCGAGGCGCCCCGCATCGAGACGACGGGCGAGAACATCGCGCGCGAGATCGGCACGGTGAGCCTCGCGGTCGGCGAGGAGCTGCGCCTCAAGGTGGAGAAGACCGTCGGACTGGCCCGCATAGACCTCGCCGAGCTTGGGCCGAAGCGCTCGGGCGGCCCGCCGGTCATCTACGCCTACCGCTACTGGAAGCCCGGGTGGTCGGCGATCTTCTCCGTCGAGAAGATCCTCCCGAGGGTGCAGGCCGAGGTGGTCGCCCTCACGTCAATCGACAAGCGGGTGGTGGGCCTTCACGCCGACGTAACCTACACGGTCAAGGACGCGGGGATCTTCCAGCTCGCCGTCAAGCTGCCGGCGAACCTGAAGGTGCAGTCCGTGACGCCGGCGAAGATCGTCAGCGAGCACACCGAGACGGTGGAGGGTGAATGGCAGACGGTCGAGATCCTGCTGACGGAGAAACGCCTCGGCTCGTTCACGATCAACATCTACGCCGACCGGCGCGAGACCGACGAGTTCGCCGACGGGGCCACCGTCGCGGTCCCGGAGGTGAGCGTGCTCAACGTCGAGCGCGAGACCGGCATGGTCGGCATCGCCGCACACGCCAGCTACGAGGTGAGCCCGACGGAAACGCACGAGAACCTGATCAAGATCGCCAAGCAGGAGTTCCTCAAGCGCCGCGGCGTCGGGGGGGCGTTCGAGTTCCGGCTCGCCTACCGCTACGCGGAGCACCCGTACTCGGCGACCGTGACGCTCGCGAAGCGCTCGCCGCAGGTGACCGCGCAGGTGGACGGCCTGGTTGACATCGGCGAGGACGCGACGAACCTGACCTACACCATCGCGTACACGATCCGGTACGCGGGCATCGACGAGGTGAAGTTCAAGATCGATCCGGCGGCGGCCGAGGGGCTCGAGCTGGACCCGGCCGAGCAGAAGGACTTCCGGATCGAGGGCCCGGGCATCCGCGACCGGAAGTATCTCGGCGACGGCGTCTGGCAGGTCACGCTCGACGGCGAAAAGACCGGCCCGTACGCGCTTACCGTGACGGCCAAGACCAGCACGGGGTCTCTCAAGATCGAGGCCGAGGGCGCGGCCCCGGCGGCGCCGAAGGTCGCGGTCCCGACGATCGAGGTGAAGGAGACGATGGGCATCTTCCAGGAGACCGGGCACTTCGCAATCTGGAAGAGCCCGAACCTGGAGGTCGCGACGACGGCCGGCGAAGGCCTCGAGGTGCGTGACGCGCGCGAGCTGCCGGAACCGTTGCGCTCCGACCGGCTCGCCGAGGGCTTCCGCTACCTCAAGCACGTGCCGGAGCTCTCGCTCAAGGTCGGCGTGATCACCTACGAGTACGCGAAGGTGCTCCAGGCCCTCGTGCAGGAGAGCCACTACGACATGGTGGTGTCGCGCGAGGGCAAGCTCACCGTCGAGGCGGTGTACAGCATCCGGAACAACACGCTCCAGTTCTTCAAGATCGTGCTGCCCGAGGACGCGGAGATCTACGGCACGTATGTCTCGGGCGAAGCCGTCAGCCCGCGCAAGGGCGAAGGCGGTGAGCGGCTGATCAAGATCCCGCAGTCCACCGAGCAAGACTTCACGCTGCGGCTCATCTACCAGACGGACCTCTTCGCGAAGGAAGACAAGAGGATGGGGGCGTCGGGGCGGCTGCGCTTCAAGGTACCCGCGATCAGGGAGATGACGGTGTCGCGGTTGTCGGTGCGGCTGTATTTGCCGCGCAAGTACACGTACCTGCGGTTCCACGGCGACGTGCCGCGCGTGGACTACTTCTCGACGCCGTGGGAGCGGCTGAGCAACCGGCTCGGACGCCTGATCAGCCCGCCGTTGCTCGCCGGCGGCTACCGCCGCTACTCGGGCAATGACAAGGACGGTGTCATCGTCGTAGCGGAACCGATAAGAGAACGGCCGGACGAGCGGAAGGTCGCCGGCGGCGCCACGCAGATCACCAAGGACGGCATAGACTTCCTCTTCATGAAGCTGGGCGGCGAGGGCGAAATCCGCGTCACCTACTGGCGGACGACGTGGTGGACGTTCTGGGAGATCGTCGCCGCGCTCGTGGTGATCGCCGCAGGCGTCGTCCTGAACCGGTACAAGTTGGTGCGGCGATGGTACTACCTCGTCGGCGCGTTTATCGTGATCATCATCTTCTACAGCTTCTCGGTGGCCGAGGCCTGGGTGCACCTGTTCCGCTGGGCGTTCATCGGCCTGGTGGTCCTGGCCCTTGTCTGGCTGGTCCTGGCCCTTGTCCCCTGGGCGCAGAACCGGCGCGCCGCAAGGGCCGCCGCCAAACCACCGACGCCGTCTCAGGCGAAGAAGGGGGGTGAGTAGCCATGTTGCGAACCACCTTCCGATTTCGATGTGCCGTGCCGCTCGCAGTGGTGATCGCGCTGCTTGCAGCGTGCGCACCGGCAGGCGAGCCGGCGGCCGCGGCTGACGTGGCCGACGAGGTCATTTCGCTGCCGCTTCGCGAGCTCGGGATCGTGATTGATCGCGAGCAGAAGGGCGTCTACATGCCGTACGCGGAGCTGATGAAGCTCTGGCGGCTGGCAAGCGACAAGAGCGGCGAGCCGGAACCGGCGGCGCCGGCGACGTTCGTCGTGCGCAGCGCGCGCCTCGGTGGGACGCTCGAGGGCGAGACGATCTCGCTCACGGCGACGTTCGACGTGGAGCTGCTCACCGATGAGTGGACGTTTGTCGAGCTCGGCCTGAACGGCGTCGCGGTCACGCGGGCGCTCGACGGCGACGGCCCGCTCGCGTTCCACATGGCGGGCCCAGCTCCCCGTCCGGAGTCGAGCCAGGTGGCCCCACAACCCAGAATGTTCGCCGAGCTCCAGGGCAAGGGCGCGCACACACTCACCGTCGAGGGGCTCGTGTCGCTCGCGGAGGACGGGACGCGTTTTGCCTTTGGCATCCCGAGGGCGGCGGTGTCGCTCGTCGAGTTGAGCGTACCGGCGGGCCGCAAGCTCGAGATCGAGGGCGCGCTGCTCACGAGCACAGAGGCCCTCGACACCTCGACGGCGAAGCACGCGCTCCTGCTCGGGCCGATGCCGTTCGTCCGGGGCACCCTCTCGGCCGCGGACGAGGCGCCGAAGGCGCCGGGCGTATTCTACGCGCGGACGGATACCGTCGTCGGCTTCACCCACAGCGTGGTGCAGACGACGACGCGCATCATGGCCACCGTGCGGCACGAGCCGATCGAGACGATCGGCGTCCTGGTGCCCGCGGACGTGAACGTGACGTCGGTCACGGGCGAGGGTGTGTCGGACTGGGACGTGCGTCCCGTCGAGAACGGCCAGCGCGTGACGATCCAACTGGCGCGGCGCGTCCGTGACCGCGTGACGGTCGAGCTGCGAACCGAGACGTTCTACGACCGTACAGTG
>CAZJXV010000109.1:0-12908 GCA_964550015.1 uncultured Verrucomicrobiota bacterium | reverse complement strand
GGGAATCACACCCGCTGAAAACCAACGCCTTCCCACGGCGCACGGGACACCATACTTAATTCCGGCCAAGATGGGGCCCGCCGCCCATTTCTCTTGACCTGACCTGCCGTTGACGGCACCGTTCCGCCATGCCGCAATTCACAAGAATACAGGCCGCCGAGTCGGCGGCCGCACCGGCCGCTCAGGCAGCGCGATTGCACGTGCCCCGTCGAGTCAAGACCGTGTGGCGCGAGCGGCGCGCCGACCGTTCGCCCCTCGACGTGTTTCACCTCCTTGCGGAGCAAGGCCAGCGCGCGGCGTTCCTCTATTCCGGCGACGCCTCCGCCCCCGGCGGCCGGTACAGCCTGATCGCCCTCGAGCCGGACGCCGTCCTGCGCGTCCCGCCGGACAGCGCGTGCGACCCGTTCGACGACCTGCGCGACGGCCTGTCCCTCTCGACGTGGTCGGGCGCCAACCGACCGCCGATCCCCTTCATCGGCGGCTGGCTCGGCTATTTCTCGTACGACCTCGCCCACCGCATCGAGCGCCTGCGCACCGCCGCCCGCCGCGACCACGCCTTCCCTCTCGTCGAGCTCGCCTTCTACCGCTGCGTCCTCGCATACGATCACGAGGCGCGCACGTGGACCGCCTGCCGCCTCCTCGACGAGAACGCGCCCGAGGCTGCCGCCCGCGCCGAAGTCGAAAAACTCCTCGACGAGCTGATGGACGCCCTGGCGCCCGCGCGCGATCCCTCCCCCGCACTCGCGGACCCGCTCACGAGCAACTTCACCAACGCGCAGTACGAGGCCGCCGTCCGACGCGCCCTCGACTACATCGCCGCCGGCGACACCTACCAGGTCAACCTCTCGCAACGTTTCGAAGGCCGCCTCGCCATCCCGCCCGACGAGCTCGCCCTCCGCCTATTCGAGGCGAGCCCTGCGCCCTTTAGCGCTTTCCTCTCCTTCAGCGACAGTGGCTCCGCCCGCCGCGCCATCATCTCGGCCAGTCCCGAACGCTTCTTGCATGTGCGCGACGGCGTCGTCGAAACCTGGCCGATCAAGGGCACGCGCCCGCGCGGCGCCACGGCCGACGACGACGCCCGCCTTCGTGGAAAACTCCTCGCCTCCGAAAAGGAACAGGCCGAGCTCGTCATGATCACCGACCTGTTGCGCAACGACCTCGGCCGCGTCTGCGACTACGGCTCCGTGCGCGTCGCCGAGCTGCGCGCCGTCGCCTCCTACCGCAACGTGCACCACACCTACAGCCGCATCACCGGCCGCCTCCGTCGTGAAACCGACCTCACGGACCTGCTGCGCGCGACGCTGCCCGGCGGCAGCGTCACCGGCGCGCCCAAGGTGCGTGCAATGGAGATCATCGAGGAGCTCGAACCGACCGCCCGCGGCCCCTACTGCGGCGCCATCGGCTACATCGGCGTGGACGGCGCCATGGACCTCAGCATCGCCATCCGCACGATGCTTGTCGAAGACGACAAGGTGACGTTCCAGGTCGGCGGCGGCATCGTCGCCGACAGCCGCCCCGCCGACGAGTACGACGAGACCCTGCACAAGGCGCGCGGCATCCTCACAGCCTTGGGGGCTCCCGCGCCCGAGCCGGAAAAGGTCCTGTCATGAGCGCCGCAGCCGGCATGTACGTGGTCCTGAACGGCGAGCTCGTCCCCGCCGCCGAGGCCACCGTCCCTGCCGACGACCGCGGCTTCCTCTACGGCGATTCCGTCTTCACGACGCTGCGCTGTTACGGCGGCGTAGCCTTCCGCCTCGACCGGCACTGCGCGCGCCTCAACGCCTCGCTGCGATCCCCCGTCGTCGAGATTAACCACGAAGTCAACCCGGAGGATCTTCGCAACGACATCGCACGCCTCATCGAACTCAACGGCTGCCCCGACGCCGTCGCACGCCTCACCGTCACACGCGGCCGCGGTGTCGGGCCGCTCCCACCGCGGGATGCCGTGCCGACGACGCTCCTGACCGTCCGGCCCTACGTCCCCGACGCGAGGCTCTACGCTGAGGGCGCGTCGCTCATCGTCTCGTCCGTCCGGCGCGACCCGTCGGGCGAGCTCGGCCGGCACAAGCTCGGGAGCTACTTCCCCAGCCTCCTCGCCCGGCGCGAGGCCGCCGCCCGCGGCGCCGACGAGGCCGTGATCTGCGACACGGACGGCGACTACCTCGAGTGCGCGTCCTCGAACCTGTTCGCCGTCGTGGGCGGCGCGCTCGTCACGCCCGACGTGACCGAAAACCTCCTGCCCGGCATCGCGCGCGACGTCGTTTTGGACTGCGCAGCCGATGTCAGCGTGAAGGTCTTACCCAAAAAGCTCACCGCGGAGATCGCAGAGGGCGCGTTCCTGGGGAACGTCGAGGAATGGTTCATTACGAACTCGGTGCAGGAGGTCGTCCCCGTCGCTCGGATCGAGGCGAAGCAGTACACCGTCCCCGGCCCCGTCACCGCCCGGCTCATGCAAGCGTACAGCGAAGTCGTGGCGCGCGAGACCGGCACGCGCCGAAAGCCACAACAACCCGGAGGCATCACATGACCGACGAGGAAACGCCGGGCTGGAAAGAGCCGTGGAAGCTCTGGACGCCGCCGATCGCCATCACGGACCGCTTGTACTACGTCGGCAACCGCAACGTGTCCGCGTACCTCATCCGGACGAGCGAAGGTTTGATCCTGATTGACACAACCTTCGCCCAGACGGCGTACCTGCTGACCGAGAGCATCCGCGCCGCCGACGCCGACCCGGCCGACGTCAAGATCATCCTCCACTGCCACGGCCACGTGGACCACTGCGGCGCCACGCGGCGCATGAAGGAACTGACCGGCGCCGCGGTCACGATGGGCGAACGCGACGTCGAGACCGTCGAGAAAGGCACGCCGCTCACCTGCGCACAGTACTTCTACGGCATGCCGGATTTCGAAACGTTCAACGTCGACCGCCCCTTGCGGCACATGGACACCGTCGAGCTCGGCGACGTCGCGATCCGATGCCACCACACGCCGGGCCACACGCCCGGCACGATGACCTACACGTTCGAGACGCCCGTGGACGGCGCGCCGCGCCTCGTCGGGCTGTTCGGCGGCCCCGGCGTCTGGACGCTCACCGACGAGCACCGCGACGCGCAAGGCTATCCCGGAAACCGCGACGACTTCGCCCGGACCCTCGCCTACCTCAAAACGCTCGACGTGGAACTCTGGCTCGCCGCCCACCCCGGCCAAAACGACACCTTCACCAAGGCCGCCCGCCTCACAAAAGGCAAGCCCCCAAACCCCTTCCTCGATCCGGACGGCTGGCAACAGTTCATCGAAGGTCTGGAAAGGCACTTCCGCCAAATCTTGCGCGGGTGACCCGTCGAGCCCCCGCACCGAATCCGCCGCAAAGAAGTCCTTGATCGGCCGCGAGAGCGGGAGGATACTGACTGCAGGTCTGTCTTCTCTTGGCTTGGAGCTCCGTCGACGGCGGGTTGTGCCTCCCAGCACTGTGCCCGGACTCCACGCGACAAACCGCGCCGCGCGGGCGGCAGTTGCATTAACCGTGCAGACGACAGTGGGCATTTGAGGGAAACGATGGCCGATGATATTGACGATATTCTGGCCTACTACGAAAACCCGAAGTGCGGCGAGAACTCGCGACTTGCCCGACATCAGCTCGAGCGAGACATCACGCTCCGTTACCTGGAGACGTACCTGCCGGCCGCAGGGCGGATTCTCGAAGTCGGTGCGGCCACCGGCTCGTACACCGCATGGCTGGCAGAACGCGGCTACCAGGTGACCGCCGTCGACCTGTCTGAGAGTTTGATGAGTCAATGCACAAAGCAACTTTCGGAGATGGGCCTCATAGCCAACGTGAGCTGTCTGGTGGCTGACGCCAGAGACCTCTCGTCAGTTCCGGGAACAGACTTCGATGCCGTCCTCCTCATGGGGCCACTGTACCATTTGACGCTGAAGGAGAATCGGCTCAAGGCGCTTCGTGAGTCGGTCGGACGCCTGAAGCCCGGCGGGATTCTGTTCTCAGCCCTAATCAGCAGATTCGGTATCATGGGTGACCTTCTCCGGCGTGTTCCGCAGTGGATCGAGAACCAGAAGGAGGTACGCTCGGTTGTCGAGAAAGGTCACGACCCCGACTACGACGCGGTCATGGGCGGGTTCCACGGTTACTTCGTGACTGTGGATGAGGTCGTCCCACTTCACGAGGAAGCGGGCCTCCAGACGATCGTTCTGGCTGGAGTGGAACCCACGATCTCTGCGGGCGACGACAGCTACAATCGTCTCCAGGGAAGTCAGCGGGAGCGTTGGCTCGATTTGCTCTACGAGCTGAGCCGAGAACGTTCACTCGTAGCCAGCTCGCGGCACTTGCTGTATGTGGGACGCACGCCCGAAGAATAGAACAAACCGGTCGAACCGACGCGAACAAGCCGCGCACGTGAACCGATGCGTTGGGCGCAAGAAGGACTATGATGAAACACGTGTTCTCAAAGACTGCTCGATACTATGACAAGTTGTACGCCAGCAAGGACTACGCCGGCGAGGTTCAGCGTCTGGTCCCTCTTCTCGACATTCAACCTGACAGGGAACAGAGAACGCTGCTTGACGTCGCGTGCGGCACCGGTCTTCACATTGAGCATCTGACTAGGCATTTCCATGTTGAAGGCCTGGACATCTGCCCCGAGCTGCTGGAAATGGCCCGAGAACGCAATCCCGGCGTTCTCCTTCATCTCGGAGACATGACCGACTTCGATCTCGGCAAGCAGTTCGACGTCGTCACATGCCTTTTCAGTTCCATCGCTTATGTTAAGACGCTCAACAAGCTCAGGGAAGCCGTGCGCAGTATGACGGCCCACCTAAAGCCGCAAGGGGTACTGGTTATCGAGCCTTGGTTCACCCCGGAGAACTGGCATGCGAACACGGTACACGGGACGTATATCGACGAGCCCGACTTGAAGATCGCCAGAATCAACACCAGTTTCGTCGAAGGCAAATTGTCCGTGTTTGACCTGCATCACCTCATTGGCACTCCGGAGAAGACGGAGCACCTTGTCGAGCACCATGAACTAGGTCTGTTTGAAGTCGAGGAGACGACGTCGGTCATGGAGGAGGCAGGCCTGACAGTCAACTACGACGCCGAGGGCCTCACAGGAAGAGGCCTGTACATCGGGAAACGAAATGTATTGCTCAACAAGCCGGATGCAGGCGACGGCTAATCACCGCCGGTGATGCCAGACGTTGGGGCAGAGATGATGAGTAAACAGCGGGACATCTTGCCGGACGTCTTGTCGTTCGTGCAAGAACAGGTTCCCAACTGCCCGGTGTATCTCGGGGGCAGTGTGTCTCGTCGACACGAGCGACCTGATTCTGACATAGACCTCTTTGTCGTCGTGGCCGATGTTGATGCAGCAGACGTACCGGGTGGCAAGGTCGAATGGCAGGAGCACAGTTTCAAGCTTGTTGCGGCAACCTTCCACGAGGTGCCGATTCATCTCCACGTCGGCAGCCCGGCATTGTTGCAGATGTTTGAGAAACATCCGTGGCGTGCATACAAGTTCCTGCAGATGGAACGTCTACATGATCCCGATGGGATCGTACAGCGGGCCATGGACAGAGTTGCCCCTTGGTTTGACGAGCACCCCGACGCTGCGGAGCTCTGGCAGCAGTGGCTTGAGGAACACAGGGAACGCCAGCTCAGCGGGGGCAGTCAACTCGGTTCACTGCTCAAACAGTTTCCCAGCCAAGTGCCCGATTTGTGGAGCCATCTTGATGACATGTACGGCGACAAAGTCGCCGAACCAGGCACTGAAGACGACGCGAAAAACCGCACGGCTCACCCGTAGCATTCGGCATCACGCGAAAGGACTTATTGTGCAATCCATATTTCTTGTGCAGCATTGCCAATCTCAGCACCATATCAACCGCGAGGCGCGGTTCTGGCCCGATGCTCGGAATGGACTGACCGAACTGGGACAGACCCAGGCACGATGCCTGGCAGACCGATTACATGAGGAGATTGGCCGGCGACCATGCCGTGTCTACGCCAGTCCAAT
Source organism: uncultured Verrucomicrobiota bacterium (assembly GCA_964550015.1). Classification (GTDB taxonomy): domain Bacteria; phylum Auribacterota; class JABMQX01; order JAFGEW01; family JAFGEW01; genus CAZJXV01. Next base: position 6,882 of record CAZJXV010000109.1, on the reverse strand, counting down.
GACGCGTGCCGTGGAGACTGCCACTATCATCAACGGCAAGCTCGACGCGCCGCTGGAAACGGTGTATGAACTCCATGAGTACAACGGCCGCTTCGCCCTCGAACGAACGGAAGACGGTCAAGAACGGACGGTTGATGAGTCGAAATGGTCGCTCTTGGACTGGCGTCCCTTTCCCGAAGGGGAGACCTGGCGTGAGTTCTATACCCGCGTCGCTGCGGCGATGGACGGCGTGGCGGAACGGCACTCGGACAAAGAGCTGCCCCTTTTCTGTGTCCACGGAGGAACTCTGAGCAACATCGTGGTCTGGTGGCTCGGGATTCCCCTGGACGTGTTGCCGGAGCGAACGTGTTTCGCGGCCGCTCCCGGAAGCGTGTCAATACTCAACAAGAATCAGTATGGGAACCCCCTCATCGAGGGTCTGAATGATCGCGCGCATTTGGCTACGCTGCGTCAACAAGAAGCTGAAGACGACACGGAAAACCGCACGGCTGAGCCGTGACGTGAGGCGAGAGGTTAGATGAAGATACGACCAGCCACAGTCCATGACGTGCCGGCGATCCAACGCCTGTATCAGGAATTGGACAGGTATCACGCCGATGTGTTGCCGGGTGTCTTCCGAGCATTGACCGAAGATGCCCGGCCTCACTCGCTTGTTCGCGACTGGATTCAAGACACCGACGCGGATTACCTGGTTGCGGAAGACAACGACCGAATCATCGGATTCCTGAACATCCGGAAGGCCGCCCACCCACGGTATCCGATGTTCCGGCCTCATGACTTCGCCATGATCGACAATGCGGTCGTGGAGAACTCACAGCGGGGCCGCGGCATCGGCACGCAGTTGTTCAATGCCGCCCTCGCCTGGGCACGGGAGCGTGGTCTGAATCATATTCAGACGACGGTGTGGTCGGCAAACACACGCGCCAAGGACTTCTACTGCCGTCAAGGATTCAAGCCGTCGACCGAGAGGCTGGAACTCGCTCTGAGAGAAGTGAAGGCAGAACCATCGGCTCCAGGCGACGCTTGACACCGCGCCTCACCCATGACGTCCTGTGGACAGGCAAATCGGAGGAAAGCGCCATGAACAAGACTCGAAGAACACTTTGGAGCTTCAAGCTCCTGGCGGCGTTGGTCCTGCTTCTGCCCGTCTTGGGCTGCGGTAAACCGGCGGAGCAACCCGACGACGGCGAGACTGCGATCGGCCTGTCCCTCAGGCGCGCGCAGCGCGGCGATTTCCGCCTCGGCGAAGTCGCGGACGCCGCCTTCACCCTCACGAACGACTTCCCAAAAGCCGTCGTCGTCATGAGCATAACGCCCGTGGCCAACACGGGCGAGGAGCCAATCATTCTGTCGAGCTCGGTCGTCGGGAGCGTGGCCAAGCTCGACGCAGAAGACGCCTACAGCTTCAATTCGCTGGACCAGCGCTCCACCCAGCTTCCGTTCCACGCGGGCCTGCTGTTGCCCGGCCAGGCAGTGACCGTCCTCTGCACCTACCGGCCGCTCGCACGCAAGGAAACGTTCCGCGTCGAGTACTACGCCGCGGAGAAGGACTACGACGAGGACGCCGGCCCTCTGTTTCCCCTCAAGACGTACGCCCAGGCCGGCGGCGACACGGCGTCGGCGATCCGGTCGAAATACGTCCCGTTCTCCCCAAAAAACTGGGATGCGCTGTGTGACCGCATCAGACATGTCAGACCGCCCGGTCCCGGCGTCCCGCCGAGGGCCGTCCTCATTCCAGACCTGCCGGCGAAGGGCGAGTCGGCCCTCGTCGAGATCGAGGTCACCTACGAGGCAGACGGCTTCGCCCTCGAGGACGCCATCAAGACCGCCGCGAGGATCGAGTCCGCAAAGCCCGACGAGATCACCCTGGCGTACTCCACCGCGTTCGGCGAGTACGTCGTCTTCGACAAAACCTCGGCATGGCTGCTCGCCTCGAAGGACGAGAAGGAACGCGGCGAGCTCCTGCCGCTCTTCCCGCCCATCATGCTCAAGGACGTTGACTCATTGGATCTGATCCGTGTGCAGGTCGGCGACAAGCAGGAAGGCTTCGGCCCGGAACGCCGCGAAGCGCCGCGGAAGCTCTGGGAGACCTACCAGGTGTATTACGGCGACGGCATGTACACCCGCGGCGAGTTCGTCGAGCTGAAGAAGGACGACGTCATACACTTCCTGCGCAAAGTGGACAAGCGCGGCCTCACCCTCGGCATCCATCACTACTACTTCCGCGACAGATACTATACCCTGGAAGGACAAGAAGAAGGCGACGACTGAAGGCCGCGAAGGCACCGGTTGAAAGACTGACGGGCATTCCCTACTACAGGCAATAATCGTCCATATCTTCCATCGGATGCAGATCGTACAATCATCATTACCAGAAAGGAGGGGAACAATGAGCAAGAAGAAGACGCTGACCACTGCAGCCGGGATCCCGATTCCCGACAATCAGACGTCTCTCACTGCCGGAGAACGAGGTCCCACCTTGCTGCAGGACCATTACCTGCTCGAGAAGCTGGCTCACTTCAACCGAGAACGAATCCCCGAGCGCGTCGTGCACGCCAAGGCGGCAGGCGCGCACGGAGTGCTCACCGTGACCAACGACATCACCAAGTATACGAGAGCCAAACTGTTCTCGAAGGTCGGCAAGAAGACCGAGATGTTCGGCCGGTTCTCGACCGTGGCGGGCGAGAAGGGATCGGCGGATACGGTCCGCGATGTCCGCGGCTTTGCGCTGAAGTTCTACACCGAGGAGGGCAACTGGGACATGGTGGGGAACAACACCCCGGTGTTCTTCATTCGCGATGCCATCAAGTTCCCCGACTTCATCCACACCCAGAAGCGCGATCCGCAAACGAATGCCCCCCGGCCTTTCGCGCAATGGGACTTTTGGTCTCAGGTACCGGAAGCGCTCCATCAGGTGACGATCCTGTTCTCGGATCGCGGCATTCCCAGGGGCATCCCGTACATGAACGGATACGGCAGCCACACCTACAGCTTCATCAACGCTGCGCACGAGCGGTTCTGGGTCAAGTTCCACTTCAAGACCCAGCAGGGCATCCAGTGTATGCCGGTGGACGAAGCAAAGAGGCTGGCGGGCGAATCCCCCGACTACCACACGGTGGAGCTGTTTAAGATGATCGAGCGCGGGGACTACCCGAAGTGGACGTTCTACATCCAAGCGATGCCCGAGAAGGAGGCGGAGACATACCGCTGGAATCCGTTCGATCTGACCAAGGTATGGCCGCACGCGGACTACCCGCTCATCGAGGTCGGCGTGATGGAGCTGAACCGTAACCCGGCAAACTACTTCGCCGAGGTCGAGCAGGCGGCCTTCTCGCCGGCCAACGTCGTCCCGGGGATTTCCTTCTCGCCGTGCAAGATGCTGCAGGCGCGCATCTTCTCGTATGCCGATGCGCACCGGTACCGGCTGGGCGTCAACTTCGAGCGACTCCCGATCAATGCCCCGCGGGCCACCACCGTGCAGAACACGTACCAACGCGACGGCGCCATGCGGTTCGACGACAATGCCGGACCGGACCCCAACTACGAACCCAACAGCACGGGCGGCCCGGTGGCTGATCCAGCCTACGCCGAGCCACCCTTGAGAATCTCCGGAGATGCCGACCGCTACGAGCAGAAGCGCGGCGTCGACGATGACTACGTCCAGCCCGGCAATCTCTACAGGCTGATGCCACCGGAGGAACAGAAGAGACTCGTGCAGAACATCGCCGACAACCTGGGGAAGGTCCCCAAGGAACTCCAGGAGAAGATGATCGCCCATTTCCGGAAGGCCGACAAGGCCTACGGCGATGGCATCGCAAAACAACTCGGATTGATGTGACCCAGGAGGACATAACACCGGCACGCGGTCGGCCGTAGCAGCGCGCCCGGCGAGTTCGTCGAGCTTAAGAAGGACGACGTCATACACTTCCTGCGCAAAGCCGACAAGCGCGCCCTCAGCCTCGGCGCCCACTACTACTACTTCCGCGACAGATACTATACCCTGGAGGGCCAGCAAGAAGAAGGCGACGACTGAAGGCAACGAAAGCACAGATTGAGGAAGCAACGGGAAATTCTTATGTAGGCAGAAACAGTCTGCGTTTCGCGGTTCATTCAGACCGCGCAATCATTGTTACATGCAATTGACTGCGATTGCGATGCCCGACAGCAAGATCAGCCAAATCCGGTCGCATTTCTCGGCCGTTATCGGAGCGAAGCTTCTTCAGTATGAGACCGCTGAACTGTTGCTTGATGACGGCACTTGGGATGCCTGGCCTGATCTTCCGATTCGGTTGTACCCGGACACAGGCACACTTATTGCCGTCTCGTGGTCGCAGTTCGATGATCTCTGGATCGCGACGGATTTCTCACTGCCCTTCTCGGTCGAAGGACAGTCAATCAGATGGGTCAAGAATTCAATCGAGGGGCTCAATGCTGCCATCGGTGCCACGATTCGGTCGGTGATGCTTGGCCGAGGCGAGATGTCGATCGAAGGACGTGACATCGAAATCTGGACTCGGCTTGTGATTCAGCTTGATGAAAGCTGGTTGGAGGTATTCAACGCCCTGGATGAGAATGGATACGACTTCCATACGCAAAGGCCATCGGGCACCTTCATCCCGTGTATCTAGCCGCACGTTGAAATCGGGAACACCACACACATCGAGGGCGAGGAAGAAGAAGGTGACGAGGGGACAGATTGAAAAAGCATCAAGAACTTCGTGTGCAGGAAGAAACAGCCTGTGCTTCCCGTCTTATGCAAACTGTGTAATCATTCTTCGACACAGCGAAACCAACTTCCGATGAAGAGAGCAAGGAGAAACAGAAATGGGTGACAAAGGCAAGAAAGACAAGGGCAAAAGGGAGCAGCAGAAAAAGGCCCAACTCACTCCAAAGGAAAAGCGGAAATTGAAAAAGGAAAAGAAGAATAGATAGATAAGGGCCAAGCGAATGTTCGTTGTCTGGGGTAAGAAGAAGACATCCAGGCAACTCGGGTACGTGGCGGACTTCTGCATTTTCTGCCGGAGCATACGGCCGTTCCGCGTCAAGGCGATTCGAGAAGTGAGCCATCTCTACTTCATACCGCTGGGCGGCGGGGAAGAAGTATGCCAGGTCAGCAGGTGCACGGGCTGCGGCTGGAAGCAGACCCTCGAGCCGGCGACATACGGCTCGTTCGTCAGAGACAGGCACGCCGATATCAATACGCTCGTCTGGGAGACAAATCCCCATCTTCTGGAGAACCTGAAAGATCGCCTCATTCTCGAAGAGCGCGCGAAACAGTCTCTCGCTGAGCTCACAAGGGAAGAACGAGCCGGCCTGTTAGAGGAGCCGTTGCTGGAGCTTTCGCAACGGATCGAGCAACTCTACGGCGGCGAAACACACATCGGCACCGAGACGGGGCTGGCACTTCTGGCCACACTCGGCCTGGCCATAGCGTTTCTGATTACCGGTCCGATTGCTCAGAGGCCTGGCGAGGCAATGGCGACAGCCGGCGTCGTCCTCGGCGTGCTGTCGGCGCTGTCGCTTGCCGGCACGATCTACCTGCTGGCGACGCAGTGCCGCCGCTACATGAAACGCCACATCGTGCCCCTGCTCGCGCGCGCTCTTGCCCGGCTCGAGCCGACCCGGGCCGAGCTCGCCGACGTCCTGGAAGACCTCAAGACCCACGGTCTCGCGATTGGCAGGAAGCTGAAGCCGGAATGGGTCTTGGACTCCATGCGCGTAGTACGAGCTAGGGCGACGGAAGAACCAGCCAAATGGAGGTGACAGCCACGGAGTCAAAGCCGGCCGCTGAGTCTTTGCCTGGGAAGTGCGCTCAGGATTGGCCTGCTGCCATGAGATAAAAAGGGTCACCGGTTTCGTTCTCGCCCGTTAGCCGGGCGTTGTTTTTCTGGAACTAAGGATGGTGTCTGCCTACTTTGGGTAATAACCGCAAGCTGTCCGGAGTTGCGACAGCAAGATAGAGGTGACGCAAATGTTCATCATCTGGGGCACGAGACACGTTCGCCAGCATCGCGGCTACGTGGCGGACTTCTGCGCGATCTGCCGCGGCATCGAGCGATTCCACGTCAGCGACATCCGGGTCGCGCACCACTTCTTCTTCATTCCCTTCGCCAAGAGCGAAACGACCAGCCAGATGCGCACGTGCACGGCGTGCGGCCAGCAGGCGTTCCCCGAACCGGGCACCTACGAGGCGTTTGTCGCCGACCCGCAGGCCGACATTGACACCCTCGTGCGCGAGACGAACCCGGCGCTCCTCGAGAAGCTGACCGACCGCCTCGTCCTCGAAGAGAAGGCGAAGCAATCGCTCGCCGGCCTTTCGCCCGACGAGCGCACCACCCTGCTCACCGAGCCGTTCGTGGCGCTCTCGGAGCAGGTGGGGCGGCGATTCGCCCGCGGCGGGTGCTCCAACATCCTCGGCGTTCCCATGATGCTGGTCTCATTGTTCCTGTTTTGTCTGTGGATCGTCTACAGCGACGAGCCCGGCGCCGGAACGCAAACGCTTGCGTGGGTCGCCGGCGTGGTATCGTGGATTCTGTTCCCCGCGTCCCTCTACTTCCTCGCCACGTCGAGCCGCCGCTACATGAAAGGCCGCATCGTGCCATTGCTCGCCAGGGCCCTGGCCCCCTTGAAACCCACCGAGGCCGAGCTCGCCAAAGTCATCGAAACCCTCGAAGCCGACGGCTACAAGATCGGCTGGAAGCTCAAGGCGGCGTGGATTGCCGAAGCCCTGCGCACTGCGGCCCAGAGCTGAAGGTCACATGCCAGGACGCGAAGTGGGTGTGGCGTCGCCGCCGCCCCATTTTCTCCTTGACCTCCGACGCCCGTTCTGCTAGTGTACTGCGTCATAAATCACTTGACATATAGTTGGGGGTTTGCCATGAT
>CAZJXV010000108.1:0-12945 GCA_964550015.1 uncultured Verrucomicrobiota bacterium | reverse complement strand
GAAAGGCGTCGATCTTTCTCGGTTCGAGCGCAATCGATAACATAGACAAGACCTTTCTTGTCGACATACACTCTTGTCGGTGCCTTCAGCAGCTTCTGACCACTCTCATCTGTCCCGTCAATTGAGCCGAGAAGTTTCCCGCGTCTCGTGATGACATGTACTTTCCTGGCTCCAAGGTCTGTGACGTAGAGAGTTTGCCCCGAATCCAGTGCAATCCCTGATGGCTGCTCAAAGGCGTCGCACTGCAGGTTGTCGAGGAGTGTCGCCTTTGTGGAGTCCACTCGATAGATGAATCCGCCTTCCGTGTATGGCAGATACAGCACGCCTTCCGAATCCGAGACGATCGGCCCCACTTTGTCCGGGCCGTTCATCCGTCCGGGGAATCGTATGTCGGGTCCGAAATTCAGACGGCCGCCGTTGGGGTTGAGGCCGTACAGGGTGGCCACATCCGTGTTGACGGCATAGAAAGAGCCATCAGGGGTGTAGACGATGCCGCAGATCCTCGATGTTTCGGGAAGGACCTGATCGTGTGGGTACACGACGAGGTTTGAATAGCCGCTGCGGTTGCCCATCTGGTCCACGGCGACCACGGTGAAGAACACCCTGGTCTGGGCCTTTATGTCCACCTCGACGGAGCGTTCGGAGGAATAGACTTCCGCGGCGATCTCCTCAAAAGGAGGTTCATACACCGTCCCGAAGCGATCGGTTCGCTTGAGCACGACGAATTTCTGGACGTTGCGGACGTTTGCCGGATACTCCCACGTAAGAAGTCCTTTCTCGACGGAGAGCGGTTCAATGGTTGCCTTTTTCGGCGCCGGGACCGCGTCCGGTGGCGCGATCCCCGTCTGGATCGTGTAGACGTGTCTCTCACGGTCGCCCCGCCAGTAGGCGATGTTCATCTCGGTCAGGACGAGATAGTGCTGTTCCCATTGATCGTAGGCCTGGACGTCCAGGAGCATGAGGGCGTTCGAGCCGACGACGTGAATCTTGTCGATGGGCTTCGCGCCCATGTCCCATTTACCTTCGGAATCAGTCACGCCGCTCTTTGGCGGAATGGTCCCGATTATGTGGGTGTATATCTCCTGCTGGTACAGCTTGATCTTCGCGCCCGGAATCGGCCGGCCGCGATTGTCAAGCACCTCGACGATATTGTGTGTGGGAACATCGAAGAGATACAGCCCGTAGCCCCAGCGCGGTTTATTCATCTCGCTGTTGAATGCGGCGGCGGTGTGTTCCCTGAAGAGACCTTTTTGCGGTACTCCCTCGGTGGGACCGAAAACGTCCATCAGGTCATTGTGCTGCCTGTATGATCCCATCGTCGCCCAACTGAAGTGACCGTTCGGATCGGGCACGAGGTTGTGCTCGAGGCCGATGCCTATCTGGTATATGTCAATGATCCCGCACTGGTGGCAGAGTTCATGAATCAATCCCCGGTCAATCTTCGTGGCGTAGTCGGGAATCTGCTCAATCCGAGGCGCGATTCGCCAACTGATGGGGTCCTTCCGATGTAGCTCGAAGTCCGGCCCATTATAGTCGCGTCCGATCTTCGCCAAAGACGCCGCGACGGCCGTGCGCTTTTCTTCAACGCCGGGGTCGTCGAGGGAACGGTAAATGCCATCGAAGCGAATGCCGCGCACGACTCCCTCAGGCGTGGCAGGATAAATGGCCTCGCGGAAGGCCTTTCGCCATTCCTGTATGTGCGCCTGGCACCAGTCCTCGAACGAGTAGGAGCCCCAGATGTTCGGGGTGCTGCGGAACGCGGTGTAGTGTTCCTTGGTATAGGCTCGGATGGTGAGTCCGATGCCGTGCGTGGGATCGGTCAGGCGGTTGTTGATCTCGCAGATCTCGTCAATCTGGTCGTTGGGATCAACCTCACACGAGATCGTGTGTTGCCCCTCGCGATAGATCCACTTGTATTGGACGATCGCCTCTTCGTCGGGATCCAGGGCCTCGATCGTGCCGCGTTGCAGCTCTCGGTCGTCGATGTAGAGCCGGTACTGAGTTTCGGGCGAAGGGGCGAAACCGTTGTTTCGAATGTGCGCGGTGAACGTTACGTCGTCGCCTTTGGCATGTTGGAACTTGATGAGCTCCTGGTACTCCTCGCGTGATACTTCACGTTTCCCATCGGCGGCGTTCGGATCGACGACCCAGAACGTCGGGACATCGTTCGGGTAGGCCAGATAATATCCGGCATAGAGCGGCCTGAGGGATATGTACGTGACGTCAAGGTCGGGCTTTTGGGGCGGCGGCGATCCTTCTGCGGCCACACAGGTGCCGGCCGTGAACGAGCCGGCGAACAAAGCGGCGAAGAAAAGCGCTGCGCTTACCAGGCGCCTTGTCCTGAGCGAATGTGTCTTGTCGTTCATTGGCGAATCCCTTCTCCTCAAGCTTCGGGCGTCGGCATCGCTGACGCGATAGTATACGCATGGGTTCGGTTGCAGAGCAACCCACCGTCCGCGTCTCCTCAGGGATCTTGATCTCCTGGTGTCCCCGGATTGGCCCCGGACGCTTTCGGTGGCGCATCGTGGCGGCCACGGTTGGGTCGTAAGTGACTGGCGAGGAAATGGTGCCGGAGATGAGGATGGAGGGAACGCAGGGCTAACGCAGGGGACTGAAAGTCCCTTGCCGAGTACTCGCGCCGTTCCCTGGCGCTCTTGCCTCGGTTGTAAGCGCCTGGGGCAAGGACTGTTCGGAGGCCGGACTCGAGCCGACATGACGTCCCTGCGGTAGAGCCATGAGTTCGAGAAGACGGCCAGCGCGGAAGAGACCGCCGCCTGTTCTCGCGGTGGTTCTTCACGGGGGACGTGCACTTGTCTCGTGAGAAGGGATGGAATCGAATGACGCCGAAGTGACCGGACGGACCACGGAGGATGACACAAGTATGGTACGCGGCAAGGTGGTTCGACGTCGGCGGCCAAGAGGTCAGACGGACGTAACCTGGTCGTCGAAAAGCAATTCAGAGTTCGCAGAGCAAGCGGCCTTTGACATCTGACCCCCGGACTTCCGCTGCGTGGATCAGAGGACGCTGGAGACGGGCGGCTGCGGAAGGCTCTCGACGAGAAGGAATGATGAAATGGGCCAGGGAGGATTCGAACCTCCGACCAACGGATTATGAGTCCGCGGCTCTGACCACTGAGCTACTGGCCCCAATGTTCTCTGTACAGGCACCATAGCACGTCCTACCCCGATTTCGCTCTATCGCGTTTCCGCGCCAAAGTCCGTGAAAAAGTCTCCTCAGCGGGCTCGCCGACGGCACCAAGAATCGCACGGGCTTTGGCGCCGACGGCGCGCCCCGCGTGTAGATACCGCTGAGTCACGACAACGCTCGAGTGGCCCGCCCACTCGCGCAGGTCGGCCACGGTCATCCTGCCCCGCGCGAGATTCGTGATCGCGGTGTGCCTCATCGCGTAGGGCTTCCGGTAGCGCAGGCCGGCGCGCTCGATCGCCGCACGCCACACGTCCTTGTAGTTGACCCGTGCTCTCGTCGAGCCTCTGCCGGGGAAAACGTACACCTCGCTGCGGCGAGCATGATACCTGGCCCACAGCGCCGCCCGCAATCGCGGTGTCATTTCCACGGTCCGATCGTGCCCCGATTTCGTGCCATAGAACGTGATCGCATCGTTCTCGAAGTCTACATCGCGCCAACGGAGCCGGCAGATCTCACCGCCTGGACGCGCGGCCGTGTCGAAACCAATGAGCACCAGGTCCAGGATGAAGGGATGCTCGAGCTCCTCGTCGAGCTCCGCACACGCCCGGAGCAATGCGGCCTGTTCGGGCTCGGAGAAGACGACGTCGCGCAAGTCGGGTTGTTCCTCGTGGGAAGCCGGAATGAATCCCTTGATCGGGTGCTTCTTGATGAAGCCGCGGCGCAGCGCTGATGAGAACACCGCTGACAGCAGCGCCCGGAGCCGGTTCCACGTCGCCGCCGTGCGCGTTGCCAGAACGCGCGAGCGGTACTCGAGCACGGCGCCCGCATCTATCTCGTCGAGCGGAAACGAACCAAAGACGGGTACCAGGTCCCGCATCAGACGCCGGAGATCTTCGCGCAACGTGGACGTCTTGATGTCGGCGCCCCTGCGTTCGCCCAGGAACACCGGAACGTACTCCGCGAACGTGTAGGCAGCCCGGGCCCGCTGCCCGACCATCCCGGCCGCGCGCAGCTCGGCAAGCTGTGCGTAGGCCCGTTCCTCATCCGCGAAGCGCATCTGGTGGACGTCGCCGGCGCGATCGGGCCAGACGAGCACGACGGGAAGGCCCGGACACTTGACGCGGCCGCCCCGGATCCCCTCACGGTAAACGCGCGCCTTTTGCCGCCCCGTGCGCGGCCGCCCCAGGTGCCGATTCTGCGCCCGGAGCGCCTCGTACCTCGCGACCTTTTCGTCGAGGCTATCCATTCACGGCCCCCATCCGGTCGTTCTGTGCCTCAAGATAGCGGACCAGCTCGCTGCGCCGCACGCGACGCGCCCCCCGGATCATTACCGCGTGAAGACGCGAATCAGCAACCTCCCTATACAGCGTCGCCGTGGAAACGTGCAGAAGGCCCGCGACTTCGGCCAGCGTCAGATAGGGCTCCGCGATCGCGCTGGTCCTGTGCGCCTGTTCATCCTCATGGTCGTGGCCGACCTGGGCCACGGCCGCCAGGAACGCCTCGCGTGCGCCCGGTGGGAGCTCGCCCCACGCCGGCGCGCCGAAGCTGCGAGCGAACCGGCCGTAGAGCTGCGGCAGCTTCGCCCCGGCGCCGGGCGCCTCCTCGGTTGTGGCTATCGTTTCCGTGCTCTCCATCATCTTCCTGGCCTATCCAGCGCGTCGCCCACGTGCGCGCCCTGGCGTGAAGACGTCCTGCCGAGGATCAAGACCAGCGGTCTCCGCCAGGTCGCCGTCTTGGGTACTCTCAGCATTTCTGAGCAAGGCGCATTTAGGCGGAGTAAGGTGAGATTAGATGAGATCAGGTCGAATTGCGCGTCGCGTCGTAAGATTTTATTTTGTTGTGTCTTGCGCGTCGCGTAGAACAGACTCGCGGTTGTAGCCTGTCCCATGTCGCCGCCATCTTCTGACGGCGAACCATTGATGTCAAGCCCTTTTTTCATCGAGCCGGAGAATGTTTCTAAGGTATGTGGCACCGCGCACCTTGCCCGTCCTGGTACCAACGCCTCCTGCCAAGGGTCAGGACAGCGGCCCCCGGCGAGATCGTCGTTCCTGCGCAATCCCAGCGCGTCGGTTTCACGGCCGCCGCGCCGCCCTACGGTGATCGGCCCGTCATCGAGCATGGCGACGCGCCCGGATCCCGCGCGAGATCGTGTCTCCTGCGGCCTCCTACTGCCTTGTTCTCGCACTGATACCCCGCTTCGTGGGCAACCGGCACCCCTTCGGGCATTGCCATGAACCGCGGACATACACCGCCCGGCGATCGGAGCTATAATTTGCGGGGGCGAGGTTGGCAACGTGCCTAGCCCCGCAAACCTTGCACTCCATCAGACCCGTGTTCGGGTCAATCAGTCTCATGACCTTAGGCGTTCCCATCGATCTGTCCTTTCTGCCGCTGCGGTTTTGCGGCCTGGCCTTTTCGATGCTTCTGGGATCTCAATTCTCCATTGCCATGCCCAGGCAGGCATTCCCACCACCGCCGATACGATTCGGCCAGACAATGATGTTGATCCTGTCTTCGCCCTCGCGCGCTTTCTGCTCTTTCGCGTTCATGGCTTGGTTTCCTCTGCGGCTTTGTGGTTCCTCGTTATGACAAAGAGAAGGCGCACCGGGGCGGTTACCCCAGTGCGCCTTGCCAAGCCTTGCCGCGCCCTGCCCTGCCACGCCATGTCTTTGGGACGCCGGCCGGTTCGCGTCTCGCGCCGCCAGGTCGGCCGTCCTCCTGGAGCTCGTCGAGTCCAGGATCATCGTCAGGTGCGGCGAATCGCACTGTTTGGTGCGAGAGTACGCCGCCGCAATCTTCGCGTCAACCACTTTTTTCGGTGAATCTCGGTGCCCTGGTACGAAGGCGTCGTCCTCCTGGAAGGGTAAAAGAACGGGAGCGGTGGATCCCACCGCTCCCGATCCGTCGAGGCCCTCGCCTTGTGGGTCCCCATGTGCCGGCGCGGCCGCAGACGCGCCGGCGGGCAAGGTGCTGGCCTTCAAACGCTCAATCCGTGTTTCGTTTCTCACTGCGGCCTCCGCTCCCCGCGGATGTCCATTCACGTCCTCGGTGGCCGGCGGTTCATTTCCCGCCCGCCGCGATCAAATGTTCAAATCGTTTAGGTCCGCCTCCTCGAGCACCTGCTCGACATAGGCGCTGTACCAATCCCCGTCGTGCGAGTAGCACCAGAGATAATGCCAACCGGGGACCGACACGCTCACGTTTCCCTCATGCAGCGGAAGCAAAACGTCTCGTGTCTCGCAGGAGGCAAAAGAATAGGTCACCTCCATCCCATCGTCGCCCCGGATGTTGCCGTACTGCGCCCCCTCGAAAAAGCACTCGCCGGGAGCAAACGTGATCGACTTCCCCGTCACCGTGTCCCGGATCGTGAACGCCGTGCTGTTCACGTGCTTCAAGAGGGTTTTGAACGAGTCCGGGTCCGGGAGAGTCGCCTTCGTCCAGACCTTCGTCACGGTGATCCGGTGGCTTTGCCGTGGCACGTCCACGCCTTCGTACTCCACGACTCCACCGATAATGCGCGCGCCGATCTTACCGCCCCAATTCTGGGCCTCGCCGTACTCCTCGGTGTGGATGCTCTTGTAGATCCGCTGCGTCTCCGCCCCGGTCGTGTCGCCGTAAATGCGCACGGTCCCGATCTCGTCCTGCGCCATTTCGGGAAACCGGAATGACCCGTATTGAGCCGAGCACTCCCACTGCCCCTTGTCCTCGCTCCCGACGATCGAGTCCGGCACCGGCTCGATCGAGAGGTTCTTCTGGATCGCCAGGCCCCCGAAGCTCGATGGGATGTGCGCCTGGAAATAGGCCAAGGCCGCCCCCTCGTCGCTCGTCCCCTTCAGCCACCAGCGCCGCGTGTACGCGCCCGCCATGAACGCCCGGCTGTCCTTCCGCTCTGTCAGCGTGATCGCCACTAGCGTTTCCCCCGCCCCTGCAAGGCCCGCGCAGTCTCCGGGCCGAAGCCGCCGATTGCGCCCGAGATCGCTGTCTCCCCCTGGGCCTCCGTTCCCCTGGTCGGTCGTTGGGAACGTAGCACGTCCGCGACCGAGCGCTTCGGCTTGAGCAGAGACACCAGCGCCTGCGGATCTCCACCTTCCTGTGTCGTTATGACCATTCGAGCGTGCCTCCTACTGCCTCGATCTCGTCGAGGTTCGGGAGGGCCGGCGGCGGCGAATCCGCCGGCCCCCGTCGTAGAGGAATGAACCTCTATCAAACCCGCACCGCAAAGGAGAAAACGGTGCGGGGAAACGAGCTGCTACGCGCCATCCGCCTTCAAGGCGGCGCGATAATCGCAAAGCGCGCCGCCCACGCTCACCGACACGCGCCACGTGAATGCGAAATAGTCGGGCTGATCCCCGGGTTGCCAGGTTTCGATGAATGGGCTCTCAACACCGTCAACGAACGCGACGACGACCGGCGCATCCGCCGGGCCCGCCATCAAGTACCACGCCGTCGTCGAGGCGCCCGCGAACTTCGTGGTGTTTTCCAATCGCGGCTCGACGACGGGCACGATATCTTTGAGCGCGTTGCCCATCGGCGCGCGGTCCACGGATTCCGAAACGTACCGCTGCACGGCATCGGACCTGGTGAGCTCGAGCGCCGTCTGCCTCAGCGTCGGGCCAACGAGGAGCGTTCGCGGTTTGATGTCAATGTCGCGGCCGCCGGGATCGCGCTGACTCATCATCGCGGCCACGGCCGTCCCGAGCGAGCTCATTGACAGCGCCGACCCTGCGCCCTCGAGCAAGTTGGCATTGTCCGTCGAGAAAAACGAACCGTCGTCGCCGAGAATCGCGCCATACACGATGTCATTCACGATCCTCGACGCATTTTTTCCGAGCTCGCGTGCGGTGTCGAGGAACACGCCGCCGGAATCATTTTTGATCGCCTGGGCCGCGATCCCCAAGATCTGGGCATACAACTTCGCCGTCACCGTGCCGGCTTCCTCTTCCAGAAAACCGTGCTCAACGGCGCCGCCAGGTGCGACCTCGCCGAGCTCGCCGAGAAACGACGGCCGAATCGTGCGCGCCGGCAGATAGTTGGGCACGGGCACGACCTTACAGAACGACCTCCAGGTTGCTTCCCCGGCCTCATAGCCGTCCAGAACCAGCTTCGTCGCGGCCTCGCCCAGGGCGATCGGCAAACTGACCGTCGAGAACGCGGCCTGAACCAATTGTCCCGACGAGGCAGGCACCCGCCGCCCGTCGAGCTCGAGCGCCCTGGCCGCCACGTCAACGAGCGAACGGCAGCGCAGGTCCTCAGCTCTCTGCGCCGTCGCCGCGCCGAACCCTTTTTCCGCCATGCTGCGCTGGCCGCAGGCCAACAGCACGGCCGCGCCCAACACGTGCTCGTCGAGGTCCGCGTCGCGCGAGCCGCCCGAGATCTTCGGCGGGTCCGGCCTGCCCGCCCTCACCAGCTCGACCTCCGCCTTGGCGACATCCCATCCGCCCGTGATCGCGCTGTGCGCGATCGCGTCCAGCTTGCCCGCCTGCCCGGGCGCCCCTTCCTTGGCCGCATCCGCCGCGGCCTCGATGCTCGCGATCCTTTGCCTCTCAGCCCCGACCAGGTCCTTGTCGGGCTTCGTCTCAACCTGTTTCACCCCATCCATGTCCGTCTCCCCGTCTGCACCTGTGCGGCCTGCCGCCGCGATTCTAACTTTCGTTTGTGAGTCTGCCCCCGTCGCCAATAGCGACACCTCCCTCAGAATGGACTTCGTGACGTGCGTAAAATCTGTCTCCGATTTCAACGAGCGGCCGTTGACCCGACGCTTCGTACCGGCGCGGACGTACTCCGATTCGCGCGCTTCGAGCCCGACGGACGCCGCCCACTCGAATCCCGCAACCGCCAGGGCGTGCAGCTCCTTGGCCGCGGCCGTCACCAACAGCAGCGCGCCGTCAATCCACAACGCGCCCCCGCGCACGCTCGCCCTGCCTTGTCCTACGACCGCCCGTACCGCCTCAGCATGATCCGCGAGCAAGGGGACCCTTTCGGGAAGCGTGAGACCGCCCAATTCCACAGCGATCAGTCCCCATCCCTTGACGGTCATCAGCCCACCGCTGTAGGCCAGGATGCCGATCTTCTTGGTGGTCGCCGCGTCGGCGGCCGCGCCCACGATGGACGTCTCCGCCGCAGTCAAAATGAGCAGCTCGCCGACTCCCGTGTTCATTCGTCGCCGTCCTCAACCTCGGCCGTCAGTTCATCGCCGCCCAGGCTCTCCTCCTGCTCGAGCGCCTGGTCATGTGCACGCTGACGGGCTACCGCCGGCTTCACGTCGATGACGATACTCCCGTCCTCGCTGAAGGTCCGATGATGCTCGTGCCAGAATAGGTCCGCGTCGGCTGGCAGTTGTCGCTTCACAACGAGCTCCCCACCGTGCGCGAACTCCTCGTCCTGGGCGAGTGGCCAATAAACCTCGGGGGGATCGAAGTTTGATCGCCGTGGTACGCGCTCGAAACGGTAGCCGCCCCCCAAGCCAGCCTCGGCACACAGCGCCTCCGAGTACGCCTCATACAACTCGAAGATCTTCTCGTCGGCAGTGTTCGCGAGCAGCCAACCGGACAAAGGGCGATTCGTGTTCCACCTCATCGCCCACCGCAGGCCATCGGCGAGAAGATGGCGAACGGCCGCCGTCAAGGTGCCCGCCTTCCCCGCTGCATTCCGCAGCCCCCCCGCGTGCTGAACAGTCCACCGAACCGCGACCTGAACTTTCGCCTGCTTCATGCCCGCTACACCTCATTGCCGTGTTCGCATCGTGGGTACCAGTACTACCACTGCTACCGGCGTGTCAAGAAAAATCGTCTCGCGTGCGCACTTTGTTTCCAAGTCTTTCCATTGCCGCATCTTCCAACCGTCATTTCTGGCGTGGCACGCCCGGAAAACGTCGCCCACAGCTCCAGCACTCGAGGCGATCCTGGTGTCTGCCGTTTGGCAGGTATCGCGTGCTGACCTTCCGTCCTGGTGCCCCACAGTCGGGGCAGCAGCCGTCGGGTGGCAGCCCGCTCTCAGACTGTTCTTCGAGGACCAGCTCGAGCACCAGGCGCCCCTCGTCGGCCCTCTTGATCTCCAAGGCCGCGCCGCACCGTAGGCAATGCCCCCGTCGAGGCAACGGACCGGCGGCCACGAGGAGCGGCGACTGGCATCCCGGACACGCGAAGCTCGTGGCCGTCGTCATCCAATCACGGTCCGGCTTCGCTCCGAGGAGCTGCAAGCCTGCGGCGAGGAGCCTCAGCATCCGCGTCCTTCCCGCCTCCTGAATCCGCTCGACCAGTCCAAGACGCTCGAGCTCGCGCAACGCCCGCCGGCACCGCTGGCGAGCTGCAGGCTCCCGTCCGAGCCAGGGCCGGGCCGGTACGACGGCGCCCGCCCAGTGTGGCTGTCCCTTTTTCCGGGCTGCCAGGTCGCCGCCCAGCGCCTTCAGCAGCGTCCTGGCGGCCGGGGTCAGATCGTCGCCTGTGACGCGCTTTGTGGGCTGTGACATGCGTCTTTTCCACCTCCAAAGCCGCTTTCGTTACCCGATCGCGGCAACCCGCCGGCCCCCGCTTTTATGCGTTTCTCGTCGAGAAACCGCCCTCGATGCTTCATCGCAGACCGCCCTTCGCGAACGAAATTTTTATTTTCCCCGACTGTTTCGCGTGCCCCCGCCCGCGTGACGCTTGGGGGAGTACCTTTTGCCTGTGAGCCATTGTGTCTCACTCCGTAGGGCTTCAGCCCGTTCATTCCATCAGGTCCAGTGCAATGCCGTCCCGCGCTGACACGCGAGGATAAGGCTTCGCGGGCGGCCTTCGATAAGGTTCGGCCGTTCCAAGTCCAGCGGCCGCGCTCTCGCAGGGAATCGCTCGCGCCCCCGTCTTCACGGGCGCTGCCAAGCTGACGTTGCGATACTGGTCCAGCAGCTCGCGCATCGCAGCCTTCATCTCGGCTACGGTCGGGGCTTCTCTGACGATCTTCTCGGCAGCTCGTAGAAACTGGCTTCTCTTGCGCGCCTTCGCCTTGACGTTCATCTTCGACCTCCTGTGGTTTTCTGTGCCCGTAGCCGATCTTCCTCAGCTTCGTCTTCATCGGCTTGGCCGGGCACTCGTTGACTCAGGACTTTCAACAGCGAAGCTGAGAACGTTCCGTTTCGCTTGTCTGGACACGCATGGAGATCCGAGGTTGCCGCGTGCACATCGAGTATCGTGTGCCCGCTGGCATTCAGGCGATCCGCCAAACGCTGTGCCTCGGCCTCGTCGGGAGGCGATAGGCACCACTTGACGCGCTTAGACTGATCGAGCACGAACCGCGGCGTGATTCCCTTTGGCGCTGGCACCTTGTCCCGCTCTTTGATCTGCTCGCGCAGCTCGGCCAGGACCTTGAAGTAGACACGTCGTGTAGATCGGTCGGCCTCGCGTTGGAATGCTTGCACGACCTCAGCTCGAGTCGCCCCATCTTCGACAGCTTCAACGACCTGGTTCACGAAGTCACCACCACCCACCCCGCTTGTGGTCCTCGCGGCCAACGCTCGGAGGTCTTTGGCGAAGAGAAAGTCTCCCTGGTGCCCAGGCGGATAGTCTGCGAGATCAACGTCGGGAAGGGGCACCTTGTCGCTCTCCTGGTCCGGCTCCGGATCCGTGATGTTCGCAAGCGGGGGGGTAGGGGGGGATCCTTCCCTCTTTCCTTCTTTCAGAAGATCCTTCTTCTTTCTGTGGGCCGGATTTTGCGGGTTGGTGGGCCGCTTGGTGGGCCGCTTGGTGGGCCGCGCGTTGCCGGAACGTGCGGCCTCGCATAGTGTTAGGTGGGTCGCTTGGTGGGCCGCTTGGTGGGCCGAAAAAAGATTGTTGCTGGCCCACTCAGCGAGAAACCGCCTGACGGCGCCCCTCGACCACTGCCAACGTGCAGCGAGGATCCGGTGGCTCACGATCTGCTCGCCCGGGCCGATGTTATACTCGCGGCCGCTCAGCCGAACAGTGGCCGTCCCCGCGCCGTACCGCGCCCGAGCCAGGAGGTCGAGCAGCGCCTCCAGACGGGACCACGGCCCAGGCTTCGAGTGAAGCTCGGCGCTGAGAATAGACCGCGGAACCACCAGGAAACCACCGCGCCCGAGCTCACTTTTTTTCTTGACAGCCTCAGCGGGCTCTGCTACACTCGGCCTGAATTCTGCACGCTGTTGCGCCGTTTGGGCTGGCCGGCCCGCGGCGCTCTCTTTTGACCCGTCCATTTCGCGCTCTCCTCCACGTGAGTCCGCAGAAAAGTCCGCGACAAAGGCGCAGTCGCGGATCAATCCTGCGGGCTCGATCTGAAGTGGTGGGGAAGCGTGCAATGCGCCGGGTACAGAGACGAACAGGCCGAAGCGGATTATGAGTCCGCGGCTCTGACCACTGAGCTACTGGCCCGGGTGATGACACCGCCAATGCTAACGCGTCGGGAAGTGTGATGCAAGGGCCGGGCGAGATCTGATTGGTTTACAGGTGGGGCGGGGGCCGGCATACGGAGTGCCGGCCCCCGCTTGTGAGGTTGCATGGTCAGGGCTTATTCTCGGGCGTCGAGCGCCTCGAGGAAGCCCTTCAGCTTGTTGCTGCGCGTGGGGTGGCGCATCTTGCGCAGGGCCTTGGCCTCGATCTGGCGGACGCGCTCACGGGTGACGTTGAACTCGTTGCCGACCTCTTCGAGCGTGCGCTGGGAGCCGTCGTGCAGGCCGAAGCGCAGGGAGAGGACGCGCTTCTCGCGCTCGGTAAGCGTGGCGAGCACGTCGCCGATTTTTTCCTTGAGCAGCGTGTAGCTCGTGGCGTCGGCGGGTGATTCGGCGCCCTTGTCTTCGATGAAGTCGCCGA
>CAZJXV010000107.1:3200-12949 GCA_964550015.1 uncultured Verrucomicrobiota bacterium | reverse complement strand
GATTCCCGGGATCGGATCGATCCCTGCATTCAAAACGGCTGCGTTCTCTTCCCGGAACCCGATTACGGGGCGGCCGCCACCGCAGGTCCCATCATCTCGATGACGCCCGTGCGAGGCGACGCCCAGTGCGTCCCCTGGGCGCCCTTGAATGTGCCGGCCAGGGTTTCGAAGAGCACGAAATTCCCAACGATTACTTCCGTGCCGCGCGGGCCGTCACTCGTCTCCAAATTGAGCCCCGGCGTCGTGGAAGCGCTGAGGCTTCCGAACCAACTCCGCCGGAAGTTGTCGAAGCCCTGCAGGCTGCTGCCCGTCTGGTAGATGTTCATGTTCGTGAACTCGTCGTCAAGGCTGGCCGTGACAGTGTAGGGCCCGGACCAGTCCGAAACTTGATAGTCGGAGAAGTCCGTCGACTCGCTCCACGTCCTGTCCGACTCGGGCGTGCAGCCGCCGACGATCAGCAGGCCCGCCACCCCGAGTACGCAAACCAAAGCAGCTAGTCTCAGCATTGTCTCCTCCATCTCCTCATGTAAACGTGCCGCTTCTTCCCTCTTTTGGCCAAGTATTAACTATCTATAGGAGGCCGGGCCCCAAGTCAAGCCAAATTTATTCAGTTTCCTCCGCCCCCCCGGTCACCGCCGCACCCTCGGGCCCGCCATCCCCGGCAGCGCCCCCGTCACCGCCGGGCCGGATGCTCTCGAAGTAGCTCCGCACGTAGTAGCGGTACCCCAGAGGGATCTCCTCGTACGACAGCGCCTCCAGCGCCGCCTTCGCGTACTCCGAGAACGCCTCCCGGTACGCCGTCGAGCTCGTCTCCTTCGATTCTGCCACCTTGCTGATCTCGACGAACGTCTCGCCCTCCTTGCCGACCTCGCCGTGCAACCCCTCCACGCGCCGCCCCGCATCGAGGTCCGTCCGCTTGCCATAGGGCGCATTGTCCGTGGCCGTGCCGGCCGAGTTGCTCGGGCTGTTGGACTTACGGGCCCCACCCGGACCGATCATCTTGATCGGCAGCCGCAGCCCCATACACCCTTTGCACCCCTTCGCCAGCACCAGCTTCCCCTTGCCCAGGTTGAGCTTGGCCACCATCGCCCCGTCCATGATGTCGGCCAGGATCCCCTCCAGGATCTCCAGGTCCTCGATGTTCAGAAGCTCGAGCGCCGCCAGGTCCAGCTCCTGCTCCGTTATCTCCATGTCGCCGGTATCGAGGTAGTCCGACGCCTTCACCAGGTACTCGGCCAACTTGGCGAGCTCCTTGGCGTCCATCTTCTCGGCCGCCTTCCTCAACTTCCGGCGCATCAGCTTGCGCTTGTCCTTGTGCTCCTTGAGCGCGTCGGCGAACTTCTCCATCTCATCGCTCGCCTTCTTCAGCTCGCCCTTGCGCATCGCCTCGGCCAGCTTCCGGCTCAGCTCCTCGTCCTGCAGCTCCTTGGCCGCTTCCTTCAAGTCCTCCTTGGCCGACGTGAGGTCCTTGCGCGTCTTGGCCTGCTGCTCCTCGGCCTCCTCCTGGATCTTCGTGACCTCCGAGAGCACCTGCTTCTTCGTCATCTCGCCCTGGGCCAGCTCCTCCGCCAGCCGGTCGAGCTTCTCGAGCAGCTCCTTCGCCTCCTTGAGACGCACGTTCTCGATCCGCTCCCGCACGGCGTCGGCCACCTCCTTCAGATCGCGCCCCGCCTGCATCACCGCCTCGTCCGGCAACACCACCGCCTCCACGGGCTTCGGCACGAGCAGGTTCACACCCCAGAAGGCCGCCAGCACCGCCACCGCCACGATACTCCACAACGCCCGCCGACGCGCCGCCCCCGGAAAGAACCGAACCACCCGCCGTGCGTGCACCTCATGCACACGCCCGTCCGCATCGCTGATCTGCAGCTCCACCAGGGGGCTCTCGACATGGCGCCTGATGAAATCCACGGCGCTGTTCGTTCGGTCCTGCAGCCCGGAGGCCCGGTCAATCACCGCCGCAGCGTGGATCATCGAAACGCGCCTCGTCAGCGCCACCGCCGCGCCGATCACCGCAGCCGCCGCGAGCACCGCCACCGCCAGCCCGGGCCTCAAGGGCAACACCGCCAGCGGATTGCGCTCAAGCACCGGAATCCGGGTCCGAAACACCACCAGGCACAGCGCGCACCCAAACGCCAGCCCCGTCAGCCCCCCGTGCACGGCGGCGGCCAGACGCATACGCGCCCGGACCGCGTGCACTTTGGCCAGGACCTCGTGAATCGGCTTGTGCATCCGCGTTCCTCCGCCGTTCTCCTCCGCCGTTCTCCTCCGCAACGAGTACCTTACCACCTGTCACCCCTTCGCGCAAGGGGCTTTCGCCGCACGGCCCATTTCCCCATAACGCGCAAGGGGCTGTCGCCGCACGGCGCATTTCATCATATTCAGACCCCGCTCCGGCCCTCGCGTTCACACAAATCCTTCACCCCCTTTGCGCCTTGGCGTCTTTGCGTGAGACTTCCGCCCGCCTGTGATACACTCACCCGCGCCCGGAACCTGACCCTGCAAGAAAGCGTCCACATGGAATTGTTCGTCGCAACACGAAATCGAAACAAGGTGCGCGAGCTCCAAGCGCTGCTCGAGGACACGGCCTTGACGCTGCTCTCATACAGGGACTTCAACAACCTGCCCGCCATCCCCGAGCAGGGCGCCACCTTCCGCGAGAACGCCACCACCAAGGCCGTCGCGCTCGCCAAACACACCGGGCTCCTCACCATCGCCGACGACTCCGGCCTCGAGGTGGACGCCCTCGACGGCCGCCCGGGTGTGATGTCGGCCCGCTACGCCGGACCCGACGCCACCGACAAGGAAAACAACGAAAAACTTCTCGCCGAGCTCACCGGCGTGCCCGAGCCCGATCGCACCGCCCGGTTCCGATGCGCCATCGCCCTGGCCACCCCCCAAAAACTCATCGCCGTCGTCGAGGGCGTCTGCGACGGCCGCATCGCCGCCGAAGAGCGCGGCACCGAGGGCTTCGGCTACGATCCCCTGTTCGTCAAAGACGACTACACCCGGACCTTCGCCGAGCTCTCCCTCGAACTGAAAAACCGCATCAGCCACCGCGGCCTCGCCCTCGAAAAAGCCATCATGGCGCTCGAGGACTACCTCATGACCAGAGACGACAAGCGCACACCTCGGAGCAAGCCGTGAGCCCACGCCGCATCGCCATCCTCGGCTCGACCGGCTCCATCGGCCTGAGCACCTGCGAGGTCGCCCGCGAACTCGGCGACCGCGTGCGCGTCGTCGCACTCGCCGCCGGCGCCAACGTCGAGCGCCTCGCCGCCCAGGCCAGGGAGTTCCACCCCAAGCTCGTCGCCGTCGCCGACGAATCGCGCGCCGCCGGACTCTCGGCCTCCACCGAACTCGCGGGCGCCCTCGACGGCATCGAGGTCGCCGCCGGCCCCGAGGGCCTCAACCGCGTCGCCGCCTTCGACGAAGCCGACATGGTCGTCTCGGCCATCGTCGGCGCCGCCGGCGTGCTCCCGACCCTCGAGGCCATCCGCGCCGGCAAGCACATCGCCCTCGCCAACAAGGAGACGCTGGTCGCCGCCGGCTCCGTGGTCATGGACCTCGTCCGCTCCACCGGCGTGTCGCTCATCCCCGTCGACAGCGAGCACAGCGCCGTCTTCCAGTGCCTCCGAGGCGAGCCCGCCCGCGCCGTGCGCCGCACCGTGCGCCGCATCGTGCTCACCGCCTCCGGCGGGCCGTTCGTGGACTCCGCGCCCGGCGAGCTCGCCGGCGTCACCGTCGAGCAGGCCCTCAACCACCCCAACTGGGCCATGGGCGCCAAGGTCACCATTGACTCCGCCACCATGATGAACAAGGGCCTCGAAGTCATCGAGGCCATGTGGCTCTTCGGCCTCCGGCCCGACCAGATTGACGTCGTCGTGCACCGCCAGAGCCTCGTCCACTCCATGGTCGAGTTCACCGACGGCTCCATCCTCGCCCAGATCGCCGAGCCCGACATGAAAGGCCCCATCCAGTACGCGCTCACCTGGCCCGAGCGCGTCGAGCGCCCCGTCGAGCCCTTCGACTTCACCGCCCACCCGACCCTCACGTTCGAGCCGCCCGACCTCGAGAAATTCCCCTGCCTCGCCCTCG
Source organism: uncultured Verrucomicrobiota bacterium (assembly GCA_964550015.1). GTDB lineage: Bacteria > Auribacterota > JABMQX01 > JAFGEW01 > JAFGEW01 > CAZJXV01. The sequence continues at coordinate 8,851 of CAZJXV010000107.1, read as the reverse complement.
CCTACGAGGCCGCACGCGCCGGCGGCACCATGCCCACCGTGCTCAACGCCGCCAACGAAGTCGCCGTCGAGAAGTTCCTCAACGGCGAGATCGCCTTGACCGATATCCCCCGGCGCATACGCCGCAGCATGCGCGCCCACACCGTCAACACCGCCCCGGACATCCACGACGTCCTCCGCGTGGACGCCGCGGTACGCAAGGAGCTTCAGTCCGTCGCATGATCGTCCTGGTTGCCGCCTCCCTCCTCGGGACCCTTGAGCTGATCGGCCTCATCGTCGTCGCCATCGTCGCTTTGGGCGTCGTCGTCTTCGCCCACGAATGGGGCCACTTCATGGCCGGCCGACGCGCCGGCATCCGCGCCGAAGCCTTCAGCATCGGCTTCGGACCCATCCTGTGGCGCAAGACGATCGGCGAAACCGAGTACCGGCTCAGCGCCATCCTCTTCGGCGGCTACGTCAAGTTCGCCGGCATGGAAGGCACCCCCGACAAAACACCCCAAGAGATCGAGCGCGGCTTCTACGCCGCCACGCCCGAGCGCCGCATCTTCACCACCTTCGCCGGACCCTTCATGAACGCCGTCCTCGCCTTCGCCCTCTTCTTCATCCTGTGGGGCACCGGGCGCAAGGTGCCCCAAGGCGAAGCTACCACCGTTATCGGCGGCACGGAAGAGGGCTCGGCCGCTGAGGAGGCCGGCCTCCAGCCCGGCGATCGCATCCTGAGCATCGATGGCCGCCCGGTGAGCAAGTGGTACGACGTGATGATGGGCGTCGCCCTCGGGCCCAGGACGCTCGACGTCGAGATCGAGCGCGCTCGCCGCGTCATCGTCGTCAGCAGTTCGGGCCGGACGGTAAGCAGGTGGCAAGAAATCGTACGCGCCTTGGCGAGCGGCAAGCCGCTCCGTGTTCAGGTCAAGCACAAGCGCTTCATCCTCCATAAGCAGGTCAGGCCGAAGGAGCACCCGAAAGCCGGCGCCCGCGTCATGGGCGTCGCCGCGGAACAACCCATCATCGTCTACAGGGTGCAACCGGGCACCGAGGCCGAGCGGATGGGGCTCCAGAAGGGCGACCTGCTGCTGCAGCTCGACCACCAGCCCATCTACAGCGGCGCCGCCGAGTGGCAGAAAGAGCTGCGCGAACGGGCGGGGAGCGAATTCACCATCACGGTGGAGCGCGCCGGCAAGCCCCTCACCCTCACCGGGACCATGCCCCGGGCCAAGGGCGACGAACCGCCCGTCCTCGGCTTCGTTATGGCGCGCGTGTACGTGTGGATCTGGGAGGACCCGGTCGAAGCCTCGGCCTACTGCTTCAACATAATGGGGCGGACACTCAAGGGGCTGCTGACCCGGCGCGTCAAGGCCAAAGGCCTGTCCGGGCCCGTCGGCATCGTCGGCGTCATCACCTACTCGCTACGCGTCTCGTTCACCTCGTTCCTGTGGTGGGCCGCCTTCATCAGCCTCAGCCTCGCCGTCATCAACCTCTTGCCCATCCCCGTCGTGGACGGCGGACACATCATGTTCAGCATCATCGAGAAAATCCGCCGCAAGCCCGTGCGCGAAAAAACCATGGCCATCGTCACCAACGTCTTCGCCGTGCTCATCATCGCCTTCTTCCTCTACGTCACCTTCCACGACGTCAAGCGCTTCATCCCCTCGAGCCACAAGGACAACGCCGAGGACAAGACCCCCCCCGCCGAGCAGCCCGAACCCAAGCCGCCCGAACCCGAACCGCCCCCGCCGGAGGCCCCACCGCACTAACCCCCCTCGCCGAGGAGAGTGTCAACCGCAGAGGTCGCGCAGAACGCAGCGAATTCTTGCTCCGTGCCCTCCGTGCCCTCCGTGGTCATTGTCCCGTCTCTGCGCTCTCCGCGACCTCTGCGGTGAGTCTCTCTTCATCTTGCTTTCCCGCCCGCCCCCGATTTGCCTTGACGCCCCACGCTCAAGCCGCGCTATCATTTTCCCGATCACTTGACCGACTGCTGTACCCGAACGCGTGTCTTGAAAGGAGAAGGCCATGAAACGCACGCCGCTTTATCTCGTGTACCTCATTCTCGCCGTCGCCATTCTGACCCCGGCGACCGCCCAGCAGCCCGAAACCTTCGCCCGCGTCCTGCCCGAGGGCGCCGTCCTCTACGCCACCACCCAGAACTTCGAAAGCGTCTGGCGCGGCATCGAACGCTCCAACTTCTGGACCAGGCTCACCCGCCTCGAGCTCTGGGACGACGTGGACTTCGACTGGTACGACGACTTCCGGGACGGCTTTGCCGACTCCCTCGGCTTCGAGTTCAGCACCGAGAACGTCATGGCCGTCTTCGGCAAAGAGTTCGCCGTCGCCCTCTACCTCGACGCAGGCGAAGAGCACGAGACCGGCGCCAAGGTCGAGCTCATCGTCGTGTGCCGCATGAACCCCGCCGACGCCGTCGAGACGATGGTGGACAAGCTCGTCGAGCGCGCCAAGGGCCAGGGCGACGACGTCGTCATCTCCGCCGTCGAGCACCGCGACGCCAAAATCCGCACGATCAGGACGAAAAGCGGCATCCCCCCGATCCAGCTCCGCTGGACGATGAGCAAGGGCGTCCTCATCGCCGGCATCGGCAACGGCCCGCCCAACATCGAGGGCTGCCTCGACTGCATGGCGGGCGAAGGCGCGCCCCTGGCCGCCAACAAGGACGTCAACAAGCTCCTCGGCATGGCCCGCCAGGACCACGGCACCTTCTTCAGCGAGATGTACTTCGACCTCGGCGAGTGCCGGCGCGTGCTCACCGAGTACGGCGGCGACGAGCCCGAGCTCGCCCCCCTCATCAACATGCTCGACATCATGAGCGCCTCCGCCGAGGCCTTCACCCTGACCACCCGCCTCGACCGCGGCCTGCGCATCAAGCTCGCCATGAAACCGGGCGCCGAGGGCGCCGAACTGATGAAGCTCACGAGCAAGGCCGCGCCCTCGGCAGGCACCCACGCCAAGTACGTCCCGCCCGACGCGCTCATGTACTTCGGCGCCAACAGCATGCCGCCGCTCGGCGAGCTCTGGCCCCACACGATGAAGCAGTGGGCCAAGTTCGGCTTCGACGAAATCGTCCGCGACGTGACCGAACAGATCGAGCTCGCACTCGACCTCGATTTCAAGGCCGATCTCCTCGATAACATCGGCACGGAGTTCGCCTTCACCCTCGAGGGCCTCGACGTGGAAGACAGGCCGTTCCCCTTGCCCAGAATGACCCTCCTCCTCCAGGTCAAGGACACGGCCAAGGCCCAGACGCTCATAGATAAAGTCATCGCTCTCCTCGAGGAGGCCGCCCCGCCCCAGGTGCCGATCACCGTGACCGACCTCGCACACCAGGGCGCCAAGCTCAAGACCGTCGCCGTCTCCATGGGGCCCGGCATCGAACTCACCCCCACGATCGGCATCACGGAAAACTTCCTCCTCATCAGCAGCGGCCGCGACTACGCCAAGGCCACCCTCGACGCCGCCAAGGCCGGTACCAGTATTCTCAACTCGCCCCTGTACCGCTCGCTGGGCATCCCCGAGAAGACCAACAGCGTCTTCTTCATCAACATGACCGAGGCGATGAAAGCCGGCCGCGAGGTCGTTGACTGGTTCGTCGAAATGGCCGAGATGCAGGGCGCCGGCGAGGACATGCAAGAGCAGGTTGACGAACTTGTCACCCCGCTGCTAGAGTGTCTGAGTGTGCTCAAGGCGGTCGGCGGCTACGGCCTCGTCACGCCCGAAGGCACCAGCGCCGTGTACATCCTCCGGGTCGAGGACATCCCGGCGAACTAAACCAGGTCACTACGCAGGAATGGCGGAATTGGCATACGCGCTAGGTTGAGGGCCTAGTGGGGTGAAAACCCCGTGGGGGTTCAAGTCCCCCTTCCTGCATGTTCCGCGTCTGCGCCCCAGGGGGCCGCCCCGCTCAGCGCGTGTACTGGAGCAGCTGCCTATGATCCACGGTATCGGCGTCGACATCGTTCAGCTCTCCCGCATCGCCCGCGCCCTCGACACCTACGGCGAACGCTTCCTCGACCGCATCTACTCCCCCGCCGAGATCCAATACTGCGAAGCCGACCCCCAGAACCGCATCGAGTGCTACGCCGCCCGCTTCGCCACCAAGGAAGCCGCCTTCAAAGCCTTCCGCTACGACCCCGCGCCCCGCGACGACCTCGCGCCCCGCGACGACCCCGCGCCCCGCGACGACCCCGCGCCCCGCGACGACCCCGTGCCCCGCAACGACCTCGTGCGCCGCGACGACCCCGCGCCCCGCGACGACCCCGCGCCCCGCGACGACCTTGCCCACGCGCTCAGCTGGCACGACTTCGAGGTCGAGTGCGACGCCTCGGGCGCGCCCCGCCTCGCCCTCTCCGGCCGCGCCGCCGACGTCTGCCACCGCCTCGGCATCACCCGCATCCACCTCTCCCTCTCCAACACCCGCGCGAACGCCTCCGCCATCGTCGTCGCCGAAAAGTAGTCCCTTCTCTGCGTTCTCTGCGTCTCTGCGAGAGGATTCTTACGCTGGCACGACGAGCGCGTGCTCAACACTCGCCCCGTCCTCGACAACGGCACCGGGAAAGACCAGCGCATGCCGCACCGTCGCCCCACGCCCCACGCGGCACCCCCGCATCAGGTGCGCATTCGGCCCCACCGTGCTCCCCGGCCCGATCTCCACGCCCGGATCAATCACCACTGGCTCAACGACCGTGGCTCCACTCACCTGACGCGTTTCACCCGCAGACTTAAAAAAACGCTCGTTCAGCGCCAGCAGGTCCGCCGGCGTCGTCAGCGTCGCGCGGCCCGAGAACTCGAACCACCCCACGCGCGCCCCGTCGGCGATGAACGCCTGGATCGCGTCCTGGAACTCGAACTCCCCGCGCGGCGATTCTGACACGGCACCGAGAAAAGACAGCACCTTCGGCGAGAACGCATACAACTGCGGCCCCGCGAACGGCGAGGCCACCGCCTCCGGCGCCGGCTTCTCGATCACCCGCACCACGCGCGCGCCCTCGACCACCACGTTCGACGACGCGCCCATCCCCTCCGGCGCCGCGCGCAGCACGGCCATCGTCCCGTCGGCCCCGCTCGCCCGATGCTGCGCCACGAACCGCCCGAGCTCATCAGGCTCATACAGATTGTCGCACGCGCCGATCACCACGTCCTCGTCGAGCCCCTCCCGCCCCGGCACGTGCATCAGCGCGTGTGCCGAGCCTCGCGGCCGCCGCTGAGTGCCGAAGGCCACCTCGTAGCCGTGCCGCCGCGCGTGCGCCTCGATGAGCGGCACCACGTCGTGCTCGGGCGACTGCGCGATCACGATCACGCGCTCCGCCCCGCCCGCCGCGCGCAACTGCTCGATCACCCGCACCGCGATCGCCACCCCCGCCACCGGCAGCGCCGCCTTGCTCACGAAAGTCGTGTATGGCCGCAGCCGCGTCCCCAGCCCGGCAGCCAGAACGATCCCGATCACCGCCTACTCCCTGCTTGAGTCAGTTTGCGTGGCCTTCGGCCTAGCCGCGAAGCGGCCACAGAACCTAGCCTGGGGCGTAAGCCCATGTTGAAAAGGCCACGTCCACACCTTCTTGCCCCTTGCCCTGAAGCCCTTGCCCTGAAGCCCTTGCCCTGAAGCCCTTGCCCTGAAGCCCTTGCCCTGAAGGCCTTGCCCTGAAG
>CAZJXV010000107.1:0-3100 GCA_964550015.1 uncultured Verrucomicrobiota bacterium | reverse complement strand
CCTTGCCCTGAAGCCCTTGCCCTGAAGCCCTTGCCCTGAAGGCCTTGCCCTGAAGGCGTCGCCCTAAGGACCTTGCCCCAAAGGGGCTATATAGTAGCAGCCCAGGGTCAGCTTTGCCCCGAGCCCGTCGAGGGGCAAAGCGCCACCCTGGGTGCCGGAACGCCAAAAAAACAAATTCTAGCCTGAAGGGCTTACATAGAACTTGTCGAGCGCCGAAGGCGCGCCAGGGCCGGGTAGCTGCGACAGAAAGCCCGTCTGAGCATGCCACCGCTTTCGCAACCAGACACTACTCCTCCACCTTGACCCGCACGCCGCGCTTGACGACCCGCACCGCAAAAAACTTCGCGCGCCGCATCCCCGAGCGCCGCGCCTCCGCGCGCAAGGCCCCCAGCATCCGCCGCGCACCGCCCGGCTCCGGCAGAATCAGGACCGAGCCGCCGCCGCCCGCGCCGCTGAGCTTCGCGCCGAGCGCCCCCGCCGCGCGCGCCGCCTCGATGAGCCGGTTGTTTTCCTCACCCGCGCCCCCGGCGAACCCGCAATCGTGCATGATGGCGTCCACGAGCGCATGGTTCTCGTTCATCAGCCGGCCAAAGCCCTCGAGGTCCCCCCGCAGCAGGCACACCTTGCCCGCGCGCGCCGTCTCGGCCACGTCCCGGAACCGGTCCAGCACCGTCGAGGCGAACCCCGGCTCGCGCTGCCGCCGCGTCCAGTCCTCCAGGTAGCGGCCCCGCATCACCGAGTGCACGTCGCCCGATTCCCGGCTCACTCCGCTGAACCCGACGATGAACGCCGGCGGCGCCACCAGCGCGTCGAGCCGCTCGTAGGTCGCCAGCGGCTCCTCGCCGATCGGCCGGTGGTGCAGCTTGTCGCGGTAATCAATGTAGGCTAGCCCCCCGAGCTGCGGCACGTACCGGTCCGCGTACCCGCACGTCACCCCCATCTCGAGCTCCTCGATCCGCTGCGTCAGCTCCGCGAGCGCGTAGTCGTGCAGCACCCGCGGGTCGAGCCCGTAGTACGCCCGCAGCCCGTTGAGCAACGCCAGCACCAGCACCGACGAGCCCCCCAGCCCGCTCTGGCGCGGCACCTTCGTCCAGAGCGACGTGCACACCGGCTTCTCCCCAACACATGCCCGCACCGGCTTGTGAAACTTCGTCAGGCCCCGCAGCGTCGCCGCGAACAGGCCGAACTGATCGTCCTTGCCCACCTGCAGCGCGGCGGAATCCTCGACCGCAGTCCACGTCAGCACGTTCCTCGACGCCGGGCCCGCCACGTACCGGAACGTCAGCCGCTCCGACGGCTCCACCACCGCGCCGCCGTAGATGTTCACCGCCGCGCTGATCGTGTAGAAGTCCCCCTCGTTACCGTCGGTCGGATTGCCCAGGATGTTGATCCGGGCCGGCACTGTCACGTGCACTCTCACCGGGTCGCTCCCTTGCCGCCGGCGCCGAGATCAACCAGCTCGAGCTCGAGCGGGACGCCGAACTGTTGCTCGACGCGCGCGCGCATCGTCTCGATCAGCGCGCTCACGTCGGCGCACGTCGCGCCCCCGCGGTTGACGATGAAGTTGGCGTGCGCGTCCGAGACCTCCGCCCCGCCCACACGCAGGCCCTTGCAGCCCGCCGCGTCAATCAGGCGCCCCGCCGCGTCGCCCGGCGGGTTCTTGAACACGCTGCCCGCGTTCGGCAGCCCCAGCGGCTGCGTGCTCATCCGCCACATCCGGTGCTCGTCCATCCGCCGCTCGATCGCGGCCGCGTCGTCCGGCTCGAGCCGCAGCGTCGCCCCCGCCACCGCCGCCCCCAACGCGTGCAGGTCGCTCGAGCGATACGAAAACGCGCACGCCTCCCGCCCAACCGTCCGCAGCGTCCCGTCCCACCCAACCACCTCGACCTGCTCGACGAGCGTGCCGATCTCGCACCCCCGGCAGCCCGCGTTCATCACCAGCGCGCCGCCCATCGAGCCCGGAATGCCCACGCAGAACTCCAGCCCGCTCAGCGTGTGCTCCAGCGCCGCCCGCGCCGCCTGCCCCAGCGGCACCCCCGCGCCCGCCGCAAGCGCCGCGCCCTCGACGCGCAGCGTCTCGATCTCCACCCTGACCACCACCCCGTCCAGCCCGCCGTCCGGCACGAGCAGGTTCGAACCCAGCCCGATCACGAACAGGGGAAGCTCGTGTTTCGCCGCGAACACCGGCGCCGCCTGAAGCAGCGCCCGGCTCGTGGCGTGCACGAAGAGCGCCGCCGGCCCGCCGATCCGGTACAGCGTGTAGCGCGCCATCGGCTCGCCGAAGCGAGCGGCCTCGCCGAACACCGCCCTCGCCTCGGCCTGCAGCTCCGTGGACCCGCCCCTCACGGCGCCAGCTCCTCGATCTTTACCTTGTCCAGGATGCCGTTGACGAACTTGCCCGACTCCGCCGTCGAGAACCGCTTCGCAATGTCCACCGCCTCGTTGATCGAAACCACCGGCGGGATATCGTCGCAATGAAGCATCTCGTAAAGCGCCAGCCTGAGGCACGCACGGTCAATCAAGGTGATTCGCTCGAGGTCCCAGTTGAGCGTGTAGCGTTGGATGAGCGCATCGATCTCCTCGAGGTGCTCGACCGTGCCGCGCGCCAGCGCCGTGGCAAACTCGCGCACCCCTTCATCGGCGGGTCTCTCCTCGCCCCCGTCGTCCTCCAGCAGGTTCATGGCCCAGAACCGCTCGAGGCGCTCGTCGAGACCGCCCGGGTTGAGCTCCAAACTGTAAAGGAACTGCATCGCGAGCTCGCGCGCGCGTCGCCTGCTGCCCATCTGTTCCGCCTCATGCTCGCTTCGCGCCGCCACTCTAGCAGCGCACGCCGCCGACGGCCAAGCCAAAAGCGCTTCACCCCCCGCCCGTCTCGCGCTATAGTGGCGTTAGCAGGCTGCTAAAAAAGAGGCCTCACCCGCATCGTACCGTCATGAGGGCCATAGGCCCGACAGCGGGTAGCCTGGGGCGCCGGCCCTCCGTAGCCTTAGCGAAGGAGGGTAAGCCCCAGGTCAGCGACGAGATCGTTGTCAGCCCGAGGGCCGGAGGCCCGACAGCGGGTAGCCTGGGGCGCCGGCCCTCCGTAGCCTTAGCGAAGGAG
>CAZJXV010000106.1:0-12994 GCA_964550015.1 uncultured Verrucomicrobiota bacterium | reverse complement strand
GTTGAGCAGCGGGACGAGCGTGCTGCGTGCGCTCTTGTACGTGCCTTCGCCCGAGGTAATGCTGTAGCGGAACGTGTGCCGGCCTGCTCCCAGCCCGAGTCCCGGCAACGTCACGCGCCATTCTCTGGGTTCCGCCACGGTATGCTTCCCCGCCCAGCCGCCGATGTATTCCGCCTTGCGCTCGGGCAGTTCGATCGGCTCCCCGTCAATCGCAACGCCGATGTTCTCGCCCACGCCCTCGGCTACGGAGTTCGAGATGCGATTGACCGGCTTCCACCAGCACACCGGCTCGCCCGACACGTTGACCGCCTGAAGATAGAAGCGAAGCGGCTCGTCGGGGCCGAACGCGCGTTTGGCCGCGCCGGCGCGCAGCTTCACGCCGTCCAGCTCCGGCCCGAACGGCGGGAGCTCCGGTACGGCCGCGTCCTCGAACTGTTCGGCGAGCACGAACGTCTCGACGCCCCGGTCCGTGAGCACGTCAACGACGACGCGCGCCACGGACTGCTCCGAGAAGTACGAGGCCTTGCGGAACGTGCCGCGCAGCCGCAATCCGTCCTCGGGTATCTCGAAAAGCTGCCACGCATGCGGGGAACGACGCGTGGCGTACACCGCGTGGGCCTCGAGAGGAATCACCGCCCCCTCGCGGTCAAACGCGCTCACGCCCCCCGTCCAGCCCTCCGCCTCGACGCTGTCGAATCCGACGAGCTGCCGCACCTCGCCCTCGGGCGGCGCGACGACGAGCTCGAACGGATAATCCGCCCCGACGACCTCGATGGCTTTCCGCACCAGGCGAAGCTGCTCCGGCCTCTCGGCTTCCTTTTTCCGTCGCGGCCCGACGTCCAGGTTCATCCAGACCATGCTGGGGCGATGCCACGTCTTGTCTTGCCTGCATCGTCCGCTGACCTCGATCTCGTACTCGCCCTCGGGCAGACCCTCCTCGAACAGAACGGCCAGCGGAAACGACCCGCCCGCCGGGATGTCAATGTTGTCGCCGCGCGAGAGGTTCGCGTACCGGCCCGCGCCGGTCGTGACGAAGGCCTGGTACATCTGGACCTGGTAGAGCAGCTTGACCGAAAGCTGGGCGCGCATATATTTCTTGAACAGTGCCGACGGCTCGTCGCCGTCCTCGACGTCAGGCTGGCGGCGCACCTTCAGCATCACGCTCTCGTTCCGCACCGCGATCGCCTGCTGCGAATGGTTGACCAACTCGATGACGAACTGGAACGGCCCTGCGTCGGTGACGACCTCGGGTACCGTGCGGACCGTGACTTCCAGCGGCGACTGGTCCAGCGCTGTGACCTCGCCGATCTCCAGGATGGCCGAGGCGCTCCGGCCGATCTGCACCGCCCGGTTCACGACGAGCCGGATCGGCCACCCCTCGAATCTCTCCAACGCCTCGTGCAGATCGGGATCCACCACGAAGTACTGGAAGCGCCCTACCCCCCACCGGTCGCGGTGATACGTCCCCTCGAACGTCCCGCTCGACGGCATCAACTCCCCCCGCGCGCCGCTCGGCCCAAACAGCGCCGCCAGCGCGACGACAGCCGCACCGAACCAGAAACATCGAAGAACGCCCTGCACCACGACCGACACCTCCGCGAGAGCATATCTCTCCTTCAGTGGCCCCTTGTCTTAGACCCGCCCCGCTCCTCAATGTTCTCGTAATTGCCAGCACCGCCCCCACGCCGCGCTTGCGCCGGCGGCGTTTTCGGTGTACTCAACACTGTGGCCCTCGTGGACCCTGCCTCAAAGGAGGCCAACCATGCCCAAGCACATGCCACTCCCGCCCCTCCTTTTGATTCTCGCCGTGTTGCTCACCCCGCAGCCGGTCCTCGCCGACGGCAAGGTCTTCGTTGCGCGCGAGGATTGGTCGCAGTACGCGCCCGTCATCCAGAACGAGCAGCGGGCCGTCATCGCTTTCGGTGACGGCGTCGAGAAGATGCTCATCGCCATCAACTACAACGCGCTGCCGGATGATCAGGGGCTTTGGATCTTTCCCGTACCCGGCGCGCCCGGCGAGGTCCGCATTGACCTCACCGACCAGTTCCCACGCTTCCACGGATGGGACCGCCGGCCCGTGGCCGAGGGCATCATTCACGCCGGCGCCGCCTTCATGCGCGCCTCGCAGCTTTATCCTTTCGTGTTCGACTTCGCGGCCAGGGGCGTGAAAAAGGCGGAAGAGGAGGGCACCGAAGAAGCCGAAGTCCACGCGGCTGTCGAGAAGTACGGCCTGCGCGCCGAAGCGCTCACGGCGCCCTCGGTCGCGGCCCTCGCGAACCATCTCAAGCAGGCCGGCCTCGACGTGCCGACGGCCGAACTCACAGCCTTTGAGGAATACCTCACCGCCGAATACGTCCTCGTCGTGGTGCGGATCGCCTCGCGCCAGGAGCTGGCCGAGACCTTCGGAACCGAGGCCGACCGCGCCGGCCGGGAGTCCATCTGGCGCAGGCCGTGCCTCTTCGTCGAGTTCCCCACGGAGGACGGGTATTACCCCATGCGCCCGACGGCTACGTACGGCAACGTCCCCATCCCCGTCACGCTCTATGTAATCGGCCACGTCTTCGCCGACGCCGACACCGGCACACTCCAACAGGTGAGGACAGAGTATTTCCGTGACTCCGACCCCCGGACATCGCTCTCCCCGCTCTTCGGGATCGAAGCCGCCGATCCGCTCGACTACACCGTGGTGCGCATGAATGCCCCCGCCTTCAGGTACACGAGCGACTTCACGTTCTACGAAACGTACCTGTGGGGCTTCGACCTGGCCGACGCGCTCATCTGGCTCGCCGAATCACACACAATGATTATCATCGCCTTTGGCGTATTCTTCCTGCTGTCCTACGTCAGCGCCGGCCTGGCGGGTCTCCTCCTGCGGTTGCGCTGGCGCCGCACGGCCTGGCTCGGCCTGCTCAACATCCTCACCATCATCGCCGTCGCCGTCGGCGCCCACAACTCGATCGAACGCGGCACGGCCCCCAAGTTCTGGCTGCTCTTCAGCGTCATCTTCGTCGCGCTGACCCTTATCCTCCAGGGCCTCCTCGTCGCCGCGCTCTGGTGGCTCTAGGCCTGCGCCACCCAACGTTGCATCGCCCCGAGGCGGCTAAGGTGTGCGATCTGTGGAAATCGGTGGGTAATTCAGACGGGGATTCAGACCCCCTCCTCCCCTACCGCGGCAGGAGCTTCCCCAGCCACGGGGTCTTGATGACGATGGCGCTTTCGGGGCAGAGCTCCTGGCAGCAGTAGCAGCGGATGCACGTCTTGTAGCGGTGTTTCGGCGGGCGGTCCCGGTCGGCGTTGACCCAGTCCACGGACTTCGGCTGCGTCGGGCAGACGTTGACGCACTCGCCGCAGCGCGTGCATGCGGCCTCGACGATCACGGGCCGGGGCACGATCCGGTCACGCGCGAGCCGCATCAGGCCCCGCTGCGGCAGCGGCCTGGGCGGTGTGTTTACCACCTCGAAGCCCGCGACGGCGACCGACGCGACCGCCTCGCCCACGATCTCGATCCGCTCGGCCTGTGCCGTGCCGAGGCCGGCCGCCTCGCCGCGCGTCGTCGTGGGCACGTAGTCGGGCCGCAGGCCGATGATCCTCGATGCCGTGGCGTCGAGCGCCACGGGGTCGGCCGACAGGAGCAGCAGGCCCACCTGTCTCGGTGTACCGCCGCGGGGGCCGTTGCCCTCCATCGCCATCACCGCGTCCATCACGTGCAGACGGGGCCCGATCAGCCCCGCCAGGTCGGCAAGCATGGCCCCGAAGCGTTCCGGCTCCGGCAGCCGCACGTGGAACTCCGCCTTCAGCAGCCCGGGCACGCACCCGAACAGGTTCTTCACCGCGCCCGTCATCCGCGTCAGGCCGTGAGGCTTGAGCTTCGGCAGGCTCACCACGCCGTCGGCATCCAGCGCCGCCCCGGCCACCCGGAACTGCTTGTTCTGCACCCCGGCCGGGTGCGACACCGTCCGCGCCGCCGAGAAATCCGCCATGGGGATCCCCTGCGCCGACGCCGCCTCCGCGAGCCCCGTCCGGCGCGCCACGAACTCCTGGCTCCTTATCCCCGGCGAGTCGCCGAAGCAAACACGGGCGCCCGCCTCCTGCAACACCTGCCCCACGGCCCGAAGCACGCTCGGGTGGGTGGTCACGCACCGCTCCGGCCGGTCGGGGGCCAGCATATTCGGCTTGAGCAGGATGCGCTCGCCCGCCCGGGCGAACCGCCCCGCGCCGCCCAGCATCTCCACGCCCCGGCGGACCGCGCCGAGCACGGCCTCGCGCCCGTAGTCGGCGCAGCGGACAATGGCGACTGTCGAACGTTGACTCATGGGCATGGCGCGGGTCGCCGCCCGCCATCGTGTTGCAGAAAAATAGGGACAGGCACCTATTTTTCTGTGGGTGCTGAACACATTTGATGCGCCCTGCCGCAGAAAAATAGGTGCCTGTCCCTATTTTCCCCAGTGCGCATCGCTCACCGCTCCGCGTCGGCTCTCTGTGAGAAACGCGACCTAAAACCTGAGCTCGCCCCCGATCATGATAAAGCCGTGCTCGCTCTCGATCGTGTCGAGCCGGCCGGTGCCGATCGGCCTGCCTCCGAACACGAACTGCCGGTCGGTCCCGTCGTTGCCCTCGAGGTGCGTGTAGCCGACGCCGCCCCAGAGCCGCACGCTCGACGAGATCGCGTACTCGTAGCGCACCGCGAGGTCCAGCCCCCACCCCACGGCGTCGTGATCGAGGCCTTTGTGCCGCAGGATCCACTGGCCGAAGCCGTCGGCCTTCACGTACGGCAGCACGGCCGCGGTGGCGCTGATGAAGCTCGACCCGCCCAGCGCCATCTCGCCCCGCACCCCGGCGCGCACGCCCCGGAACTCGAGATCGTAGGTGGCCGCGAGACCCCCGGCAAAGAAGTCCACGGGCACGCCGTTCTGAATCACCGTGTTCACGTCGGAGACCTGGAAGGAGGCGTCCTGCATGTAGTAACCGGCGAAGACGTCGAGCCGCGTCCCGGCGCGCTCGGAGAGCCGGTAGCTCACGTCGAGCGTCAGAAACACGTTCTCCCCCTCCGTGCTGCTGAAGCTCTTGATGTACTCGTCCGACGAGATCTGCCACGCGAAATCCGTGTCGACCGTGGTGCCGTCGAGGCTGGCGCTCGAGCCGTAACGCAGGTGCGCGCCGAAGCCCGCGCCGATCTCGTCAACGCCGGCTTCGAGCACGAAGTACGTGCCGTCCATCGGAAACTCCAACACCGACGTGAAGGGGCCCAGGTCGGTGTCAATGCCGCTGATCGTGAAGCCGCCGTCGCCCCAGGCCTCCATCAGGCCCGCCCCGACGTAGAATCCCCCGACGCGCGCCCGCGACAGCTCCGCCGCGCCGCTCCGGGCACACGCGGCGAGCACCACCAGCACCACGGCCGCCACCGCCGCCAACACGAGCCTTGCCCTCACTGTGCCATCTCCCGCATCGTCATCCCCGAGCACTCGAAAAAAGGGGCCGTGAAAGGCTCTCTGCCATCCTCACGGCCCTCAAGTCTGTGCGCGCCTCACCACGGGCTCGCGTGCGAGGCGCGGCGTGCGCGCCCTGCGGACTTACCAGTACACCTTCAAGCCGATCGTCCCGGCGAGCCCGTCGTACTCGATCGGGTCCCTCGTGCTGACCGCCGGCGTCGCCGAGAACCACTGCGTGACGTCCACGTCCGTGTCGCCCGAGCGATACCGCACCTCGGCAAAGACCCCGAGGTTGTGCGTGAACAGGTACTCCGCGCCGCCACCGATGTGCCAGCCCCACGCGCCGTCCACGTCACCCGTGACCAGCAGCGTGCCGGTGTCACCGAAGTCAATGTCCGTGAAAAACACATCCACACCAGCCAGCACGTACGGGCGCAGCCGCGCGTCGGGCATGAACGTGTACTTGGCCGAGAGCCCCCACTGGTCAATGCCCAGGTCCACCGTCTGCGCCGCCCCGTAGGTGTCCTCGATCTTGACGTGATCGAACGCCAGCTCGATCGAGATCGTCGGCGTGAACCAGTACTCGGCCGAGAACCCGTAGCCGAAGTCGGTATCGAAACCGATGTCCTCGCCGAAGTAGCTGCCGGCGCCGGCGTCAATACCCTCTATGCTGTGCCAGGTCCCCCGGAACCCGACGGCGAACCGTGGCGCCTGGTCGCCAAGGTACACCTCGCTCGTCACGGCGCCCTCGGAAGGCGCCGACGCCAACAGCATGCAAGCCAAGGCGACGAAAAGTCCCACGGCGCTCCGCTTCATCAGTCTCTCCTTTCGAGTCTCGTGTCTCGTGAAAAATCCCTTTCCTCGTGCCGCCCTCTGGCGGCGGGCGGGCCGCGCAGGCAGCCCCCGCCACGTGCCACGGGCTGTGCCGCATCACGAGGTTCCCTACCAAACACGGCGCCCCACGGCAAGCCTTTTTTCACGCGCCCGCGCGAAACTCTCCCCAAAGCGCGTGCAGCCACGGCGGCGTCTTTCCTCGCGCGCACGGCCGGCATTCCCTATAATGGGCCGCAGGCAAAGCCGCCACCCGTGGAGGGCGCGATCTCGTGGGCTTCTGGAACGAGCAGAACGTCATGGTCACCGGCGGCGACGGCTTCCTCGGCCGCCATGTTGTCGCACGCCTCACCCGGGCCGGCGCCAAGCGCGTCTTCGTGCCCCGCAGCGCTGACTACGACCTGCGCACCTGGGACGGCATCACGCGCGCACTCGACGAGGCCCGGCCCGACGTGGTCATCCACCTTGCCGCCATTGTCGGGGGCATCGGCGCCAACCGCGAGCGGCCCGGCGAGTTCTTCTACGACAACCTGATGATGTGCGCCCAGCTCATGGAAGCGGCCCGGCAACACTCGGTTTCGCGCTACCTTACCGTGGGCACCATTTGCGCCTACCCCAAGTTCACCCCCGTCCCATTCAAGGAGGACGACCTCTGGAACGGCTACCCCGAGGAGACCAACGCCCCCTACGGCCTCGCCAAGAAGATGGCCCTCGTGCAGTCCGCCGCCTACCGTGACCAGTACGGCTTCAACGCCCTCAACGTCCTGCCCGTCAACCTCTACGGCCCCGGCGACAACTTCGACCCCGCCTCCTCCCACGTTATCCCCGCCCTCATCAAGAAGTGCATTGACGCCACCGAAGCGAACCAGGCCGAGATCGTCGTCTGGGGCACCGGCACGGCCACCCGCGAGTTCCTCTACGTCGAGGACGCCGCCGAGGGCATCGTCCTCGCCGCCGAAAAGCTCGACTCCCCCGAGCCCGTCAACCTCGGCGCAGGTTTCGAGATCGCCATCAAGGACCTTGCCGAGCTCATCGTCCGGCTCACCGGTTTTCAGGGGACCCTCGTCTGGGACACCACCAAGCCCGACGGCCAGCCCCGCCGCTGCCTCGACACCTCGAGGGCCCAGCGCCTCCTCGGCTTCAAGGCGACCACCCTCTTCGAGGAGGGCCTTGCCAAGACCATCGAGTGGTACCGCCGCCAGCGCGCCGCCGCCGTCAATTGACCGCCCCAAGAACAACGGCGCCAGCGAAGCCCCTCGGACCCCGCAGACGCCGTCCCAGATGAACTACCTGGCTGAGATTACGTTTTACTCCCCTTCGCCGGCGCCCTCCTTGTCGCCGTCGTCTTCATCCTCGGACGCCCCGTCCGCGATCTCCGCTTTCACGTGCCCATCGGCGTACCCGGCGACGCGGCGTCCCTTCGTGAACACGCGCTTCTCGCGGATCATCACGGTCGTGGCCGGGTCCTTGACGTCCGCGAGGCTCCCCTTGAGCACAAGCTCGTAGTCAGCATGCGCATCTACGGTCTCCGGCTTGTCCCGGTCCATGAGCTTGGCCTTCGCCTTGTTCTTCGGATGAACGAACACGCCGACGTTGTCAACGTACACCACGGGCGCTACGAGGTCGCTCAGCTTCGCCGGCAGCTCGTCGTCGTTCTCGTTCGCATACATGTGGATGGCCACCGTGAGCTGGTGCACGTTGCTTATCGAAGCCGCGCTCCTCGCCGCTTCCCGGGCCCGCTGAAGCGCCGGCAACATCATCCCGGCGCCAAGCGCCAGCCCGGGCTGGAGCACCGCCTTCGGCGAGTGCGTCCGATAGGTCAGCCCGGACTCGTCGCCTGTGAGCACGACGCCGAAGCCGCTCAGGTGCTCGCCAAGTGACCCGAGCTCCTTGATCAGCCCACCCGCCGCCGGGCCGTGCCGCGGCGCCTTGACCGCCACGAGCGGGAAGAGGAACTCGAACAGGGCCTTCACGTCGAGGTACATCATCGCCGCCCCCTCGGTCGGCAGCCCCGCCATCGCCGCGAGGTAGTCCTTGCTCGTGCCGATGTTCGTGCCCTCGGCCGCCGTATCGAGCATGTCGCGGATCACGCCCGGGTGCGTCGCCACGACGAGAAAGTCGTCCAGAACAGCCACGCCCGGCGTGAGCTGCGGCGACGCCAGCACGGTCGTGATCTCCACGCCCTTGTGCGTGGCCGTCGTCGTCTCCAGCTCCTCGGCAAACGCCTCGAGAAGCTCCATGACGCGCGCGACGAGTTTCTCGACCGTCGCCTTGTCCTTGACCTCGATCATCAGCGCCGCCGGCGGGATGCCGAGCGCTTCGGGGATCTTCGCGCTGAGCGCGATCTCGCCGCCGAAGCCAGCCAGTACGTCCTTCTCGAGCTCCATCCCCAGCAGCGCCTCGAGGTTCTCCACCCCGTCGGTAAACTCCTCGTACGCGAAAAGGTCAAGCTCGTCGCTGACCGCCTTGAGCCCGGCCGCGAACTCCTTGTAGAGCCCCAGCAGGCTGTCAAAGTTGAGCACGTAGTACAGGCCCGCGTCCTCCGGCACGTACTTGATGCTCTTGATCGGCCCGCCGCCACGCACGAACGCGCCGAGAAAACCCGCCGGCGCACCCTCGGTCCCCACCCGCAGCGTCATCGTGCCGCCGGTCGGGCCGACGCCGAGACCAAGGCCCACCGCACGCAGCTTGTCGACGCCAAACACTTCCATCCACGCCGCGGCCTCCTCGTCGCCTTCCTTGAGCGCCTTGCGGATGAACACGCCAGCGTCGAAGTAGATCTGCACGTCGGCGCCGCGCAGCGCCCGGCGCACGTCGGCGTAGCCCGCGCTGGCTCGCAACGTCTTGGGCCCCGGCTTGATGACCCCCTCGAGCACCTCGGGGCGGATCGCCGCCATCAGCACGCCGTCACGCACCGCGAAAATGAGCGGCTCGTCCGGGTCCTCCGGGTCGGGCAGCAGCTTCGTGTACGTCACCCCGCCGCGCGTCAGCTTCTCGGGCTCCGCCCCCTCTTCCTTGAGCAGCGGGTAAATCGTCCCCTCGAGGTACTTCTTCAGGGCCGCCTCGCCCTCGCTCACGTCCGCAAGCAGCACGATCCGAGGCGCGTCGTCTATCTCCTCGGTGCTCGTGATCGCGAACGCGACCTCCCCCGAGAAGATCTCCCCGAGCGGGTCGATAAACCGCCCGTAAAAGTCCTGCATCTTCTTGAACTCGTCCGGGCCAGCGACCCGCTCGAAGAGCCCTAGCTCCTTGAACGCCTTATAGCCCTCCGTCTCCTTGAGCTTCTTGAGAAGGTCCGGCACGTCGCGCACCGACACGTAGAACACCGTCCCCTCCGGCAGGAGCGTGTCGAACGACACCGCCCCCCGTGCCGGGGCTACCGCCAGCATAACAGCCGCACACACAACCAAGCACATCGCTCTCATGGTCTCTCTCCTTATCGAATCGCCTGAAGTTTTCTTCATCCCCAGCACCAACGAGCAATCAGGGGCGCCGGGCTAGTCGCGTTCGTCGCCCAGCCCTTCTTTGAGCGCCTCATCGTCCAGCCGCAGGTCTTCATCGTCCACGCCGAGGTCTTCCTCCTCGATCATATCCTCCTCGAAGTCCTCAATCTCCATCCCCTCATGAAGCTCGATCACCATCTGACTGGTGCGAAACACCCAGAAGGCTCCAAACACCGCGCTCAGCAAACTCGTTGACCCGAGCCCGCCGTTCCTCGAGCGCGAGCTTACGGTGACTCCCTTCTCGTCGCCCGAAACCTTGATGCCCAGGCCTGAGAGGCACTCGCCGAACGCGCCGAGCGCCTTGACCGCGCTCATGGAGCTCCCGGGCTCAGCTTCATCGGGACCCTGCCCCTCGATCGCGGCCACGTGGTTCACCAGGAGCGGGTAGCCGAAGTCGAAGAGGCGCTTGAGGGCCACGTACACCGTGACCGTCGCGTCGCCCGCCAGGCTCGAGACGTAGCGCCGGTAGTCGGCGCTCTGGCCGAGGTCCTTGCCCCCGGCGGCGGTGTCAATCATGTTCTCGACGACGTCCGGGTGCGTGGCAACAACCAGGAAATCGCCCACGATTGCCACGGCCGGCGTCACCTGCGGCACGCCGGGCACGGTCTGGACCTTGACGCCCCCGACCATCTTCGTCTCCGGCGTGATCGTGCCTGCCGTCGCTTCTTTGACCATCTCAAACACGCGAGCCACCATCTTCGCCACCGCGGCCTTGTCCTTGACCTCGATCATGACGGCCGCCGGCGGGATGGTGAGCGCCTCGGGCACCCAGGCCGCCACTGCGACCTCGCCCCCGAACGCGGCCAAGAACTTCTCGTCGAGCCGCAGGTCGAGCACCTCCTCGATCTGCTTGATAGACCTCTCGAAATCAGGACGCGCCCCAACGTGCGCGTGGTGTACGTCGCCTTGGCCCATGGCCTCGTCCCACTTCTGCAGGGCTGAGAGAAACTCTGCGTAGACCTTCTCAAGGGCACCCAGAGAGCAGGCAGCGTAGAACGCCGCATCGTCGGCAACGTACCGCACGCTCTTGAGCGGCGGCGCCTTGCGCGCCAGCACCCCAAAGATGCCGCCCTTGCCACCGTCTACGGCAAGATGAACCGCCGTCGTGCCGCCCTCCGGCGCGAACGTCATGCCCATGCCGACGGCCAGAAAGGCACTGCTATCCAGGCCTGTGATCGCCTCGACGATCGCCCAGTTCTGCTTGAAGTACTCCCCCCATCCGTGCTCGACGGCCTGCTGGCGCGACCTCTCGATCAGCGCCGCGGCGTTCAGATACCCGACAACGTCCGCCGCACCGATCGCCGCCTGCACCTTGACGAAGTGCTGTGCCGCCGCCAACGAGCCCTTCTTGCCGCCCGCGAACGACTTGAGGACCGCTTCGAGCGTGTCCCGCCGCGGGGAAGCCACGAGCACGCCCTGCTTGACACCGAACAGAACCGCGGGCCCAAACCCGTTAGGGTTCGCAAGCTGCGTGACCGAAGTGTCCCCCAGCGTCAGAGCCTCCGGCTCCATACCCCGTTCCTTGAGCACGGGGTAGATGGTCCTCTCAAGGTAGTCCCTCAGCGCGACCTCGGCGCCGGAGACATCGGCCAGAAGCACAAGCGAGGGGCCGTTACCGCCCCCGTCGAGGTCGGTCAGCGCGACCGCCACCTCACCGCGCAGGATTTTGCCAAGCGGCTCGACGTACTTGGCGCGGAAGGCCTGAAACTCCTTGAGCGCTTCCGGCGGAACGACCTTCTCGAGGATTGCCTCCTCCTCGAACACCTTGCACAAGGGGAGCGCTTTCGCCTTCCTGAGACACGCGGGCAGATCGCGCACCGACACATACACAACGGTCCGCTCCGGCAAGATCGTCGCGAAGCTCGCCGTGTCCACCACCAGCCCGGGCCCCGGCCCGGTCTCCGGTGCCGGCCCAAGGGCCAGCGCCATGCACAGCATGGCCACACACGTCATCATGGTCTCGTCCCTCCTCGGTGCGGCCAACGCCGGTGCGCCGGTGCCGCCCCACGTCCTCTCTCACTCGGGCGACCAGAGCTCCCGCAGCCGGAGCGGGGGGAGCTTCGCCGGGTCGAATGTCTCCAGCGCCTCAATGTAGGCCGAGGCCAGCGCCTGCGACTGCTTCGCGATGGCCTCGTAGACGCGCTCGGGCGAACGAAGCACCACGGCGGTGTAATCCGACAGGCCGAAAGGTCTCTCGTCACGCACGCAGCGCGCCGCCAGCCGCGTGAGCCGAACATAGGGCGCCAGCACGAACGGCGGCTGCGCCGACTCGAGATCGTCCAGGATTGCGTCCGCCTCATCGAGCCAGCCGGCGGCGATCAGCGCTTCCGCCTCGTGATAGGCCGCCACTTGCTCGGCCAGCTCGGGCGAGATGCTCGCAGCGAGCCGGCGCTGCATATCGCTGTGCGCGGCCACGATATGCTCGGTGCGTTCACGCAGCCCCAGAACCAGCTTGAGCCTCTGCAGCTCTGCCAGGATCTCGAGCGCCTCCCGGTGCCCCTCCTGCGCGGCAACCGCTTCCGGCCCCGCCTCCGGCTCGACCGCGCGCGGCCGGATGAGGGCCCCCAACACGAGACCCACCACCAGAATCAGACACGCCGCGCCCACCTGCCAGGCAAGACGCGGTACCGGCACCAGGCTGGGCGGCACGCGCAGTGACCGCGGTCTGTCACCACGCGCGGCCCGCTCGCAAACGGCCTCCGTGAACCCGCCAGGAAGCCGCGAGGGCTCCCACGCCCGCGCCGCCGCCAGCGTTTTCCTCATGGCGTCGTAGTCCAGGCTGCACTCCGAGCAGAGATTCAGGTGCGTCTTGAGCACCTCCCGGGTCTGCTCGTCGAGTTCACCGTCCACATAGGCTGTGAGCTGTTTCCTGACTGCCTTACACTTCATCGCCCTATGCCCCCCGCCCGAGGAGCTCTCCGGCGACTGCCCCGAGGCGCTTCCGCAGGTGCCGCATTGCCAAGTGCTTGCGCGAGGCCACGGTCCCGATCGAGCAGCCCAGCACGTCGGAGATCGCCTTGTAGGCAAGCCCCTCGTAAAAGCTCAGCACGAACACCATGCGCAGCTTCTCGGGCAGCTCCACGACCGCGCGTCGCACCCGGTGCTCTAACTCCCGGCGGTTGGCCCACTCCGCCGGCGAGGGTCCGGGGTCGGCCACGGTCTCCGCCGCGAGCGCCGCCGGGTCACCTACCGCCACGCTCGATCCGCTCATCGGCGCGGTGGTCCGACGCC
>CAZJXV010000105.1:0-13030 GCA_964550015.1 uncultured Verrucomicrobiota bacterium | reverse complement strand
GCGTTGCGCCGGCGCACGTCGGCCACGTCCACCTCGACGGACACCGACCGGGCAAACAGCGAGATCGAGACGACGAGCCGATGTCTCCTGGGCTCGCGGATCAGGATGCCCGTCGCCCCCGCCAGGGGACCGTGGATCACCTCGACCAAAGTGCCTTTCCTAAGGTACGGATACGGCGAGCACTCCAGGCGCGACTCGATGACGGCTTTTACCGATGACACCTCTGCCTCCGGGATCGGCCAGGCGCCCTTGTCGTCGCCGATAAAGCGCACGACGTTTCGGCACTCCAGCACGGCGACGCGCTGCACATACTCGGCCTGGACCATGCGCACCAGGACGTATCCGGGGAACAGCGGCTCGTGGATGGTGACGTAGCGATCCGACCATCTCCTGCGCTGCGGAACCAGCGGCAGGAAGTGCTCGATCTGTTTGACGCAAAACTCCTGCGCCACCACCTTCTCGTGGCGGCTGCGGGTGGAGACGGCGTACCAGCAGGGCTCTGGGCAGAGTTCAACCGGCGCGACCGCCGTGGCCGCGGGGGGATCTACGGCATAGGTGAGGCCGCGGTTGTTAGCGAAGGCATCCATGCCACGACCGACGTGTAAGTTGCTCATGCTTAACGTGTTGTCCCTATGTTGGCACGCGCGGTCAGTCCGGCCGTTCGGCGCACGTGGCACGCACGAGACGCTTGAGCAAGAGACGAAAGCTCATCGTGCGGGCCCAGACTTCGTCCCTCTGAGTCCCATGCCTCCCAGTGGGACCAGGCGAACGTACTTCAGAAGGACTATCGGTACACCCAAGACGTCGAATCGAACGTCCAGCTACGCGCCGCATCTATTACGGTGGCTTACATAGCAATGTCAAGATATTTTTTCCCCAAAATTAGGCTGCGAGCAGCAAGCCCCAAACCGTTACACTGATGCACATGACAAGTTGAAGAGATTTCCCCCCTACGTCGAGCAGTAAGCCGCGAAGCGGCAGCGGCCGCCGGAGCGTAACGTGCTGTCGCGGTTGAAGTTCCAGTCGAGGCGGCGATGGGCGTGCCCAAGCGCCTCAACGAGTGGCGGCAGTTGCGCCGCGATCGCCGGGCTTCCGGCACGCTATTATATAGATATGGCGCAGCTCGGCCGACAACCTCCCCCACCGGAAACCCGCCGCCCGGCGGAGGCCCTGCCGCCGGAGGCGATCGCCGAGGGCCGCGTCGCTCACGACGGCGGCAACGGCCTCGGCGATCGAGTGCGCGCTCTCCGCATCGGCCGCCATCGCCGCGTCGCCGAGCGTCTCGCGCATCGCGCCGGTTAGAGACGAGACGACCGGCGCGCCGCAGGCCATTGCCTCCAGGGCCGGCAAGCCGAACCCCTCGTGATGCGCCACGCACACCACGGCGGCGGCCATCCGATACAGCGTCGGCAGATCGGAGCGCGGCACGCGAGTTCCGGGCGCGGCGTGAGCTGGACGGGCGCGGCCACATCGTCGAGGACGAGCAGACGCTGGGAGGGAAGGTCAAGTTCTTCAGGCCGACGGACAAGGGTCTCGCCTGGGCTGAGGGACGCAGGGTCCGCGTGAAGAAGTTCAAATCCGGCATCGTTCACGAGTACCTGTTCTGCGAGGTGGGCAAGGCGATCGGCCGCCTGGGTTCGAGGTGGCGACTGCGGCGCAACACGTCGATTGCACGGGATCAAGGTCTCCAGCCGGACATGCTCGTGCTCGCTCCCGACGGGGAGCGGTTCGTCGTCGAGGTTTGCTGCAGCAGCGTCGGCTACGACGCGGAGAACGTGATTGCCGAAGCCGCGATCGCCGGCGTCGACAAGCTGATCGTGGTCACGCCTGATAAGGGGACAAGAGATGCCGTCAAGAAGGCACTGCAGAAGCACGCTGCATTCGAGGGTGCAAGACAACGTGCGCCTATCGAAGTTTTCGACAGCGGAGAGTGTCTTCGCAAGGACTTCGACTGGGCCGGCAGGCTC
Organism: uncultured Verrucomicrobiota bacterium; assembly: GCA_964550015.1. Classification (GTDB taxonomy): domain Bacteria; phylum Auribacterota; class JABMQX01; order JAFGEW01; family JAFGEW01; genus CAZJXV01. The sequence continues at coordinate 11,063 of CAZJXV010000105.1, read as the reverse complement.
TCGAAGCCTCTTGTGTAGACGCTGACCTCAAGAGACGTGTGCAGAGCGCAATACTCCAGCGGCAGGGAGTCGATTCATGGCTGCGGATCCACTCAATCCCCGCGAGGGGCAACCCCCGACGGATCCCTTCGAGGATCCGCTGCTGGACGAGATCGAACGGAGTGTCGAGCGCCCGCCTGACCTCGGTGATCCTTTGTTGGGTGATGACGTGGGACATATAGACGACCTCGGACGGTTGCTCGGCGGTCTCGAAGGCATGGTCACGATCCCGCCGGCGGCGGGGATGGCCCCAACGACACCGCAGCGCCCCGGCGAGATCAGTGAAGACGAAGTCAAGAAGACTGAACCGATGACAGCGCCTGAGACCGCCCCGCGTGATGAGGACTGGCCCACGCGAGGCTACGAGCAGCATCCGCCGCTGCCGCCCGATCGCTCACCAGAAGAAGGAGGACATGGCCTTTCCCCGGCGCTGCTGCCACGGCGAGGTGGAGGCGGGTCCGGCCGACGGCGAAATCGTGCTATCGATCGCCGGCGTGGACGGAAACCGGTCAATCGCCCTGGCGGCAGCATGCAGCGCTGGTGCCATGAGGCGCGAGACCTCGTTGACTGGGAGATCTGCGAGTCGTGCGACAAGTTCCGGCACTGGCCGGACGGCACCGACGAGGAGCCGCGCGAGTGCTGGCACGACTGGCAGGCACGCCAGGCGGCGGAAGAGTCGGATGAGGAGAACGAGTAGCCCGGGAGGCGCGCGAAATGGAGCTGCTGACTGTCGAGGAGCTGAGCCGCCTGCTGAAGGTGAAGAAGAGCTTCATCTACAACCTGACCCACCTGGGGGAGATCCCTCATTTCAAGGTCGGCCGGCAGCTCCGGTTCAGGAAATCAGAGATCACCGAGTGGCTCGAGCAGAGGCACCGTGAAGAGGATAGGACCGATGGGGACCGTATTCTGGAGGGCGAACAGAAACGCCTATTACATAGACTACACCGTCAAGGGGAGGAGAATCAGACGAAAGATCGGACGCTCGAAGAAGTTAGCCGAAAAAGCCCTGCAAAGGATCGAAGCCGACATGCTCAACGACAAGTACGAGCTCGCGCTCGAGGAGGAACAAACAAGGTTCAACGAACTGGCCGACTACTGGCTCAAGAACTACTCAAAGGTGAACAACTCACCCTCCCAATACCGCAAGAACGAGGAGAGACTGGACAAACACCTTCGCCCCTTCTTCGGAAGAACAAGAGCCCAGGACGTCAACGCGAAGATGATCGACGAGTACAAGGCGTCCAAGCTGGGCAAGCTGAGCCCAGCGACGATCAACCGGACGCTGGCGCTGCTGAAGAAGATCTTCAATGACGCGGTGCGGTGGGGGTTCATGGCGAAGAACCCGGCGCGTGGCGTCTCGCTCCTCCACGAGGAGGAGACGGGGTTCGAGTTCTGGTCGGAAGAGGAGGCGGATGCGTTCCTCGCCGCGTGTGCGCCCAGCGTGTATCCGATCTTCTGCTGCGCGCTCAACACCGGCATGCGCATCGGCGAGGTCCTCGGCCTGCGATGGGCGAGCGTGAACCTCCGGCACAGGGTGATCACCGTCGAGCGGAGCCGGCTCGGCACCACCAAGACGAAGAGGGTGCGTCGCGTCTACATCAACGACGTGCTGTACGGCGCGCTGCGAAAGCTCCAGAAGAAGGCGGTTGGAGAATATGTCTTCCCAGGTCGGGACGGGAAGATCCGCAAAGACGTAAGAGGGGCGTTCAACGCGGCGATCAAGAAGGCGGGTGTGCGAAGCATTAGGATCCACGAGCTGAGGCACACCTTCGCATCGCATTTCATAATGAAGGGCGGCAACATCCTGACGCTGCAGCGCGTTCTCGGCCACTCCACGCTGGCGATGACGCTGCGGTACGCCCACCTCGCGCCCGACTTCATGAAGGACGAGATGCGGAAGGTGAGCTTCGGCGCCGCGGGGTGATTTTGGTTTGTTTACGGCACCAGGACGGCACCAAGCGGTTTTCGCGGCGCCGATGCGACATCGCGACTGAGTCGTAAGTGGTTGGGAATGAAGAATGCCGGGGGTGGGAGTCGAACCCACACGGGCTGTGGCCCAGGGGATTTTAAGTCCCCAGCGTCTGCCGTTCCGCCACCCCGGCGTCAGCACAGTGTAACGCGAGGATTGCCTCACGCAAAGGCGCAAAGACGCGAAGGGGACTCGCCTCCGCTGTCGCTCCGGCGAGAAAGGGCCGTGGCCGGAAGGCGCCCGGGCGTGGCTCGAGGCATCGGCTTGATTGTGCGGTCCTTGTTCCGACCCGTGGCGAAGCCGCGGTTGCTCTTTGTGCTCTTGCGCCTTTGCGTGAGATCCGCTTCTAGCAGGTTGCTGAAAAACGCCGTCCACCCCGAGAAGCCGTCACAGCTTTGCAGATGCTTCTGCCGCCCCTCCGGGGCTCGGATTGTGTGTTTTCTCGTCGTGAACCTCACGCAAAGGCGCAAAGACGCGAAGGGGACTCGCCTCCGCTGTCGCTCCGGCGAGAAAGGGCCACGGCCGGAAGGCGCGTGGGCGTGGTTCGAGGCATCGGCGTGATTGCGTGGTGCTTGTTCCGATCCGCGGCGAAGCCGCGGTTGCTCTTCGTGCCTTCGGGCCTTCGCGCCTTCGCGCCTTTGCGCCTTTGCGCCTTTGCGTGAGATCCGCTTCTAGTGCTCGAGCCAGGGGAAACGGAGCGCGTCGATCCTCGCTTTCGTTTCGTCGGACAGGGGCACGTTGCGGTAGCGGGGATACTCGTGGCCGAGGACCCACGGCCAGACGTCGGGGTCAGGCAGCGACGTGGGCCACATCTTCGGGAAGAGGGCTTCGAAGAGGGCGGCCTCGGCCTCCGGCAGTTCGAGCGGTTTCATGTCGAGCTTCGCGTCGTCGGGGGTCCGGCCATCGCTGCGGTCGCGCGGGATTGGGCCCATGGCGAGCGCGTCGCGGCCGGAGTGGTAGCCGATGACGAGGCGCGTCACGAGCCAGCGCGGCAGGACGCGGTGGATCTTGCGCTTGCGCGTGGCCACGTCGAGCTTGCCGGCCTTCGCGACGAAGCCGACGGTCTCGCCCGCCATCTCGATCGAGAGGGCGGCGTCGGTCACCGGTGAGGCCGCTATGCGCGCCTGGTACTCGTCGCGGAGCTGCTCGGTGAGCGCCGGGAAGTCGATGATGGCGATCATCTCGGCGTCGAGTCCGACGGCCGGACAGGACGGTCGCAGCACGTAGGTGCCACCGAGGGCGAGGATTGCCTGCGCGATCGGTGTCATGTGCGAGTACATGAGGCAGACTTCGTCGCATCCGTCGTTTTGCGCGAGCTCGGCCGCCAGCCGAATCACGGCGAGGGCGGCCTCGCGCGTCTGCACGGTGACGTCGGCCACGTAGCCGATCGGCATGTCGCACTGGTCGGCGCGACGGAAGTCGGCGTTCACGAGCAATGTGCCCACCGCACGGCCGTCCTGTTTGACCACGTGCGGCGCACCACCTTCGATGTAGGCCGAGAGCTTAGGCGCGTACGGGTCGCGTCGGTACGCCTCGCGCGCCCGGACGATCTCGTCGTCGCGCGCCTCGACGATGGTGGCGGTCGTGCTGATCGCCAGCGCCGTCTTGACGGGCAGCGTGGCGAGCGGGTAGTAGACACACGGCACGTAGCCGCAGAAGGCGTGGTCGTACATCGAGCCGTGCACGACGGAGATCGCGACCCCTTGTTCCTTCGCCATCGCGAAGCAGCCCTGGACGCTCCGAACAAACACCGGATCGGGGGCCCCGTCGCCTTCCCTGGCCAGCTCGCGCGGCCGGGCCGCCTTGAGGACGGTTGCGCCGATGCCGAGCCGTGTCTCGTCGTAGAATCCGGCGCTCACCGTCTTGCCTTTCTCGTCGACGACATAGATGCTCGCCTCGCGCGCCGTTTCGACGGTCTCGAACATCTCCGGTGCCCGTTTGCCATGATACGAGTCGCCGAGGATCCGTGTGGCGACCTTGAGGTCCTTCCGGGAGGTGACCCGGCGGACGACGACGTCGGTGAACGTATCGGGCAGGGCGTGGCTCTTGAGGGTTGTGTCAACCATGTCCATCATCCTCTGTTTGAGTTTCGTTCGCGAGTCGTGGAGGCGCTTTTTCACGGTCGTGAGGGGCACTTCGAGGAACTCGGCGATTTCGGTTTGCGAGTAGCCGTTGATGTAAAACAGGGTCGTCGCCGTGCGCTGGTGCTCGGGCAGCGTGCGGATCGCCTCGAGCACTTTTTCTTGAATCTCGCGCCCCTGAGCGAGCCGGTCCGGCCCCTCGCCGTGGGCGGCCGCCTCGGCCGCGTGCTCGATGGGCAGCGTCGGCGGCCTCTTGCGTCGCGTGATCCGGTCGCAGTGCTTGAACACGATGCGCCTCAACCATCCCGGGAACGCGTCGGGCGTGCGCAGATCGGCCAGCCGGCGGTAGCCGTTGATGAAGGCCTCCTGCGCCACATCCTGGGCGAGGTGGAAGTCGCCCAGGATCGAGTAGGCGTATCCGTAGGCCATGTCCTGGAACCGGCGAACGATCCGGCCGAAGGCCTCGAGGTCACCCGAGCGCGACCGTTCAATGAGTGATTCAAGCTGTGTCACGCAGCCTCCACGATGTCTTCGCGTACAAGACCCAGCTTCGGGCCGCGAGGATACCACGGAGCGGCGGATCGAGCGTCGTACGGGCGGAGATACGGGGGCAGGTGCCCAGGGCGTGCCGGGGGTGGCGTTCTTCTCCGGGAGGGGGACCGGTCGTTAGCGGCACGCTGTGGGCCCTTGTGCCGGACGGGGCCTCTGGCGGTAGTGGCCCTTTTTGCCGGTGAGCTTCTCGGCGCGGCGGACGATGCTGGGATTGAGGTCGTGGAGGGCGAGGTCGAAGATCAGGGGGTGCTTGGCGGGGTCGAATTCCGGGAGCAGGGCCACGGCCTCGAGTCGCACGCAGGGATCGGGGTCCTTGAGGCCGCGCTCGACCCAGCCGGCGGCGTCCTTGCCGGCGTGCCTGGCGAGCGCGGCGATGGCGGCGCCGCGGACGCGCTTGTCGTCGGACTCTGCCAGGGGTGCGATGGGCTCGGGGGCGCCATCCTCGCAGCGGCGCATGGCGTGGAGGGCGGCGATGCGCACGTCGGGGGCCTCGTCGTCGAGGTGCATGACGCACCAGTCGAACAGGTCGGGGTCGTTCGTCTTGGCCAGGAGAGAGAGGCCGCGCACGCGTGTCTTGGGGTTTGCGTCCATGAGGTACTCGACGGCCTGGTCCTCGCGGTCGCGGGCTTCGTCGGCCGTTGTCCCGGGGTCCACGCCGACCTCGATCGTGCGGACCGTGTGCGAGGCGTGGAGGCGCTTGGGGTCTACGACGACGCCTTCGAAGAACTCGGGCAGCCACCGACGGGCCATCTCGACGAGTTGCGTTTTTGGGATGATGCTCCGGGTCCGGGCGGCGAGGCGGTTGACGACCCAGCGTGAGAGGCGGTTGACGCCGGGGTGGCGGGGGCTGACGCCCTTGTAGTCCTTGAGCCGCAGGAGCCGGTTGACCCAGGCGGCGAGCTCGCGCGGGGTGGTGGGTTGGTCGGCGGCGCCGGGGTGCGAGCGCAGGACGCTGACCGGGACGGGGGCGTCAATGGCGAGGATGCCGCTGCGATAGATCACGCGTTTCTTGCCGTATCGGTCGCGCATCCGGCCGAGGTCGATGTCGCAGGTGAGGACGACGGGCCGGTCGTGCGAGCGGCGGGCCTGGGTCCTGGCGCGGCCCAGGGCGTAGCCGTGGCCCTTGGCGAACCAGACGCGTTTCGATGGCTTCCTGGGCAGAAAGCCTTCGAGGCATATTCGGCCCGCGCGTCGCCGTGTCGTGCCGTGATAGACGATCATGATCCCGGACCTCCGTCGCCGAGCCGCCTAGGAACGCAGGTGATACGTGACGGGCCGGGTGACCTTCTCGAAGCGTTGCCGGGCCTCGGCGCTCAGGCACCGGAACGCCTGGGGCGAGAGGGTGATGCCGCGGCGCCCGAGCCGGGCGGCGATGTTGACCGTCTTGCCGATGACGTCGAAGCGCTCGGCACCCCTGGGTCCGAAGCTGCCCGCGAGGACGGGGCCGACGTGGACGTTGACGTTCAGGTGCGTGTCGAGGCCGTAGCCGCGCGCGGTCCGGCGTGCCTCGGCGGCAAAGGCGCAGAGCGCGACGATGGCGGCTTCGGCCGACTCCTTCGGGAAGACGGCGAGTCCGGCGTCGCCCATGAACTTGACGATCCGCGCGCCGGCGGGCCCGAGGTGTTCGGCAGCGAGCTCGTAGACGTTCTGGAGGAAGCCGGCGACGCGGGCGTCTTCCTCGGACGACATCCACTCGGCCATACGGCTCAGGTCGAAGAAGGCGACGCCGAGGGTCTGGGCTTGGCAGTCGGGCGGCAAGGACGACGTTTGGCCGCTTCGCGCGTTCGTGGAATGGCACATGGCAGGCCTCCTCTGTGATAGGTCATATAACGTTGGTTCCGGCGGGCCACGCTTGGCCGCGGTCCAACAATGCAATTATTCCGGAAAGCGTGCGGAAGGTCAAGTAGAGAATGCGGCTGAGGAAGGCGTGAGGGGGCAGCGCCCGCCGGGCCGGACCTGCCGACTGTGGCGACAATGGCTTGCGTTGTGACCTGGACGGCGGGTAACTTCTTCCTGGTGGCCAAGGGAGGGATCCCATGGACATTGGCGCAGTCGTTATTCTGTTCGTGGTGCCGGCGGCCATCGTGGCGGCGGCGGTGATCGGGTTCTTCTTCGGGCGGAGGGACCGGTCGTGAACGGCACGCTGTGGGCGCTCGTGCTGTACCTGGCCGGCATGGTGGCCATCGGCCTGTGGGCCGCGCGGCGGTCGGGGAGGAACCTGGGCGAGTTCTACCTGGGCGGGCGTCGGATGCGGGACTTCGTGGTGGCGCTCAGCGCGGTCGTGTCCGGGCGCAGCGCGTGGCTGATGATGGGAGTGGTGGGCCTGACGTTCGTCTACGGCGTCCGCATCGCCTGGTTCATCCCCGGCTACGTGACGATGGAGTTGTTCATGTTCCTGTACGCGGGCCGGCGGCTGCGGCGGTTCACGGGCCGGTACGGGAACGTGACGTTCATTGATTACCTGGCGACGCGCTTCGGTGACCGGCGGGGCGTGCTGCGGGTCGTGGCCGTGGTGATCGTGATCATCTTCTTCACGGCCTACGTGGGCGCGCAGCTCAAGGCGGGCCAGATCATGTTCAACGACCTGCTGGGCTGGGAGTCCGTGCTGAAGGGGATCGTCCTGGTGGCGGCCGTCGTCGGGGCGTACACGATCCTGGGCGGCTTTCGGGCGGTGTCGCTGACCGACGTGGTGCAGGCGCTGTTCATGATTCTGGGGCTCGTGGTGCTGCCGATCGTGGGCTTCGCGGTGGCGGGCGGGCCGGTCACGGCCTGGAGCACGCTGCAGGAGGCGGTTTCGGCCCCGGGAAGCGTTTTTGAGCTGATAGGTTTCGGCAGCCTGGCGGGGGTGGTCAGCGGGCTGGGCATCGGGCTGGCCTCGCCGGGCAATCCGCATATCGTGGTGCGGTATATGTCCATTGACCGGCCGGAGCGGCTGCGGATGGCGGCGCTGGTGGGGACGGTGTGGAACGTCCTGCTGGGGTGGGGGGCGGTGTTCACGGGCCTGGCGGCGCGGGCGCTGTACGACCCGGCGGTGATCGGGGATGCGCAGAACCGGGCCTTCCTTCATATGTCCACGGAGCTGTTTCCGCCGTTCGCGGCGGGGCTGCTGATGGCGGCGCTTCTGGCGGCGATCATGTCCACGGCGGACTCACAACTGCTGGTGATCTCGTCGAGCATCACGCGGGACTTGCGCCAGGGGGTGTTCGGCCGCGGACGGGCGATGCGCGACACGGTCGCCGTGACCTGGGGCCGGGTCAGCGTGGGGGCGGTGGTCGTGGCGGCGGCCCTGCTGAGCTGGGTCTCGGCCGGCGCGGCCAAGGGCGGTGTGTTCAGCACGGTGTTCAGCTACGTGCTGCTCGCGTGGTCGGGGCTGGGGGCGTCGTTCGGGCCGCCGCTGCTGGCGTCGCTCTACTGGCGGCGGGTGACCTGGGGCGGCGCGCTGGCGTCGCTGATCTCCGGGACGGCGGGGTGCATCCTCTGGGTCGCATCGGGTCTTAAGGCCCGCACCGATATCAACGAGATCCTGCCGGCGTTTGCGCTCTCGACGCTGCTGCTGGTCGTGGTCAGTCTCTTGACGCGCCCGCCGGCCGAGGCGGATGAGTTTCTTGGGGCGATGGCGCCGACCGGGCAGGGGGATCGTACGTCGGGTGGTGCGTAGTGGTTTGCTCGCAGAACGCCCGCACGAATAAGCCACCGCGTCCATCGGGCCGAGGGGAAGCCCCTGCCTGGGCCTATTCACGGACTTCTTGACAGAACCTTTGGCTCGGCTCGTTGTCGGAGGGCGTATTCACAGGCCGAGGCGGCGTCTCGCGCGCTCAGAGAATTCCATTCGACGCTTACGGTATCCCGGATTCTCGTCCTTGGCTATGTGCTCCTTTTCGTACCACTTGATGAAGTCATCGACGTCCTTGGCCTGCTCGGCAGACAAAGACTTGGCTGCGTCCGAGAGTTGCCTGTCCCATTGTGCAAGGCGCTCAGGCGCCGCACCGGGTCCAAGAGACTCGAATCCCATGGCGAGAAGCAGCTTGGTCCGGGTTGCCGGATCCTCTTCATTCCAGACGGCCACAATCTGGCGGGCAAGATGGAGGCGCCCTTCGATCGGGGTGACCCCGCCGCCAAAGCTATGGGCGTGCGGGTCTTCGTAGTCCTCGGGCGAGGAGGTCGCGATTCTTTCGAGATCCGGCTTGAGTTCTCTGAGGTCCGCGGCCCAGATCGCCCAGAGGATGCCGGAGATCATCCTGTTGGTGCGTTCGAGGTGCGGCCTGAGCAGAGAAAGAAGCTTTTGGTTGAATCTCTGCGGATCACGCTGTGCGATCTGTGTGAGGGCACCAAGCACCTGATCATATACGTACCCGTCCTCGATCCGTGTCAGCGTCGTGTACATCTCATCGAAGTGGTCTGTGCCGCCGCGACGGGCGAGGGCGCGGCAGGCGGCACCGAGTGAGATATTGATAAGGTCGTCGGCGAGTTCCGGATCGAGCAACGCCAGCAAGGCGTCGTCAATCTCTTGCCCCGGATAACGAAGCGGCTGTTCCATCGGGACGAGGAGCTCGATCGCCCGGCCGCGTTCCTTCCAGCCGCTTTCGGGATCGAGGACGACCTGGATCAACGATTCTACTCTCTTTGCCTCATCCGGTATGCCGTTTATGGCGTCGAGGTGAGCGAACGCGGACACACTCAGATCGCCCTTCTTTTCCGGAGCTATCTCCTTCGCCAATTCGGCCGCTCTCTGGGTGTCGGTCCGGGCGATTTCGTCGAACACCTGGCGAGCCCATTCCCCTTCAGTTCGGCTGAGTCGCCATTGCAGCGCCGCAACATATCGCTCCCGCTCCTGCCCCTTGAGGCCCTGGAGCGCCCATTGCCATCCGGGCGCGTCCGAACACGCCCATGCTTCGAGGCGCTGAGCGTCGTTCGCAGCTTCGAGCTTTTTCAGAGCAAGAGTCGCGGCCTCTTTGAGCTTTTCGTCGCTGTCGAGGAAGAGATCGAAGAGGAGAGCTCGCTCGCGGCGACGCTCGGCCAGTCGCGCATCCCACGTCTCGGTGCCAGTTTCATCAAGTGCGTCCGTCATACTGACCCGTTCACGCGTTGTCGGAGGCTCCTCGGGCTCCGGCAGGCGCTCATGAATGTCGCGCAGGGCCCGAGCGAGGTCAGCGTACGCGAAGTCGCCGGCCGCCCTCGCGGCCTCTCGAACGATCGTGTGGGAAAGAAGCCGCTGGTCGGGCGTGAACAGCTCGAGGAACTGCTTGGTGAGCAAGTGCAGGCGAGTCAGTTCCTCATCTGTGTACCGAGGGGTGCCCGTCTCAGGAGCACGGAGATCGTAGAAGTAGGCGGGCTCGAACTGCGACCAGCGTTCGCCCAAGTGTTCGGGGAGCGCGATCGTTACGAGGAATTCCGCAAGATTCAGAAGGACGTCCCTCGTGTAATGCCCGATCCATCGCACGGAGATGTGATCGGCCCATATCGACTTGGCCACGTGGATGTGCTCCTGGCCGTCACCTGAACGCAACACGAGCGTTCCCCTGCCATCAGCCGTCGAAAACATGCCATGAGCGTCGCCGCTGTTTGGCCAGCTTCTGAGCCAGTTCAGCCACCATATGGTGTGGGCGATATGCCGGGCCTCGCTGTAATCCAATTCGCAGTAACGGAAGTCATAGGCGGGCCGGTTGTGGAGGATATTGTAGGAGACTCTCCCGCTCGAACTGGACTTGGCCTGGGCGAGATACGAGCCCTTCGGGTCGGCCCGGAGGAAGTAGTGATCATCAATGGCCACGTAGCTGCGGGAGGAGGCATAGGAGAAAGAAACGGAACATGTGCCGGGCGGCTTCCGGTCGTCACGCGCGTCCACGGCGAGGCGAAAGCGGGCTCGATGGCCAGGATGGCGGTTCGCCTCAGCCAACGCAAGCGCGGCGGCTTGAGGGGGGAGTCTCCAGAAGTCCGGGGGAACGTGGGACTTGATGACGGCTTCTTCCTCCAGATCCGATACGTTCCTTCCCCACGCGACCATGTAGCGGACAATCTCCTCGTTGGAGAGGCCCTTCAGAGAAGCATAGTGATAGGGTTTCGAGACCTCGGCAGGAGAGGGTTCCTCCTTCTTGCCACTTCGACCCCAGGTCCCGGGCCACGCCCCTTCGTCGGGCACAGGGTCCTGATCCTCTGGGAATTCGAGGTGTGACCTTTTCAGCCTCTCCACTTCCTCCGAGGCGTCGCGCGCATCAAGGAGGCGGTCGGGCCGGAGGTACCGGTGGTCCAGACCGAGTTCTCGCCCTTCCACATCGCCGCCCGCCTGGCCGGGCGCAGGATCCTGGAGGACTGGAAACAGGACCCTGCTGCGGTGCTCCAGGGCCTGGAGGTGATCGGCAGCAACTCGGCGGCCTTCGCGGGGTGCTGCCTGTCCGAGGCGGGGATCGACGGATTCTTCTACG
>CAZJXV010000104.1:0-13041 GCA_964550015.1 uncultured Verrucomicrobiota bacterium | reverse complement strand
AGGTGATCGAGCCGGACGAGGGCGTCGTGGGGATCGGCTCGGGCGGCACGTATGCGGTCGCAGCGGCCCGGGCGCTGATGGGGCACACGAAGCTCGACGCGAAGGGGATTGTCGAGGAGAGCCTCAAGATTGCGGCGAAGCTGTGCGTGTATACGAACGATCAGATCAAGGTTGAGGTGATTGAGTAGCTGATGGGTAACGGGGCAACGGATGGCCCGGCTCGAGACGAGTCAGCGGCGATGGACGAGCAGCGTGCCGTCACCGTCGGCGGGCCGGTGGCGATGGACTCGATGACGCCGCGCGAGGTCGTGGCCGAGCTGGACACGTACATCATCGGCCAGGACGAGGCGAAGAAGGCGGTGGCGCTGGCGGTGCGCAACCGGTGGCGGCGGCTGCGGCTCGAGGGCGAGCTGCGCGACGAGGTGATCCCGAAGAACATCATCATGATCGGCCCGACGGGCGTGGGCAAGACGGAGATCGCGCGCCGGATGGCGGCGCTGGCGGGTGCGCCGTTCTTGAAGGTCGAGGCGTCGAAGTACACCGAGGTCGGCTACGTGGGCCGGAGCGTGGAGACGATGGTGCGCGACCTGGCGAAGACGGCGGTGAGCATCGTGGAGAAGGAGTTTTTTGCACAGGTCGAGGACGTGGCGGCGCTCAACGCGGAGAAGGCGCTCTTCCGCGCGTACATGAAGTCGCACGCGGTGGGCGAGTCGGGCGCGGTCGAGGTGACCGCGCAGGGCGAGGAGAGTTACCGATCGGCCAAGCAGCGGATCCGCCGCCGGCTGCGCGAGGGCAAACTCGACGAGCAGACGGTTGAGATCGAGGTGAACGAGCCGCTCGTGCCGCCGATCGGCGTGATTTCGAACGCGAACCTCGACGACCTGGGCATTGACCTGAGCGAGGTGATCTCGAACGTCAGCGCGGGGATGCAGCAGCGGCTGGGCGGCGAGGCACCGGGGCGGCGGACGACGAAGAAGATGACGGTGCGCGCGGCGCGCGAGATGCTCATCAGGGAGGAGACCGAGAAGCTGATCGACCGCGAGGCGATCGGCCGCGAGGCGCTGTACCGCGCGCAGGACATGGGGATCATCTTCATTGACGAGATTGACAAGGTCTGCGGCTCGTATGCCGCCTCGAGCAGCGGGCCGGACGTGTCGCGCGAGGGGGTGCAGCGCGATCTCTTGCCCATCGTCGAGGGCACGACCGTCAACACGCCGCTGGGCATGGTCCGGACCAACCACGTCCTGTTCATCGCGGCGGGCGCGTTCCACGTGACCAAGCCGTCGGACCTGATCCCGGAGCTGCAGGGCCGGTTCCCGATCCGGGTCGAGCTGGGCTCACTCGGCAAGGAGGACTTCGTGCGGATCCTGCGCTTGCCGAAGAACTCCTTGACGCGCCAGTACGAGGCGCTGCTGGCGACGGAGGACGTGACGATCACGTTCGACGACGAGGCGATTGACGAGATCGCGGAGGTGGCGGAGCGCGTCAACATGAAGGACCAAAACATCGGCGCGCGACGCCTCCACACGATCATGGAAAAGGTGCTCGAGGACATCTCGTTCGAGGCGCCCGAGCGGCAGGGCGCGCAGATTGTGGTGACGCGGGAGCTGGTGCACAGCAAGCTCGCGGACGTGGTCAAGGACGAGACCCTCACCAAGTTCATCCTCTGACCGACCGCCCACGCCGGAATTCGCAAGGGGGACCAGATGGACAGGCCGAAGCTGCGGCCGCTCAACACGGTTCCCGTCAAGCACGACGGGCAGGAGCTCATCTGCCTGTACGACGCGACGGGGGTGTCGGACAAGCAGGTGCTGGTGAACGCGCAGACGCTGTTCATCCTGAGCCGGTTCGACGGGGCGCATACGCTCGACGAGATCAAGCTCGCGTACACGAGGCGCTACGGGGAGCTGCTGCTGGGCGATCGAATCGCCCGGATCGTCGGGCAGCTCGACGAGGCGCTGCTGCTCGAGGGCGAGCGTCTCGAGCGCCACCTGGCCGAGCAGCTCGATGCGTACCGGCGGAGCGGCGTGCGGCAGCCGGTGCACACGGAGGGCGGATACCCGCGGGAGGCCGACGAGCTCCGCAGCTACGTGCGCTCCTTTTTCGCGATGGAGGGCGGGCCGGGCCTGCCCGAGCCGCCGAAACAGCCGACGCCGATTGCGGCGCTCGTGGCGCCGCATATTGATTTCGAGCGGGGTGCGCGCGGGTACGCGCACGCTTACAGGGCGCTCGCGGAGAGCGCACCCGCGGAGACGTACGTGATTCTCGGCATTGCCCACCGGCCAACGAGCACGCCGTACGTGGCGACGCGCAACGCGTTTGCGACGCCGCTCGGCACGGTCGAGGTGGACGGCGGCGTGCTCGAGCTCATTGAGTCGGAGTATCCGGGTGATCTGTACGCTGATGAGCTCGCGCATGCTGCGGAGCACTCGGTCGAGTTCCAGGTCGTGATGCTCCAGGCGCTCTTTGAGGACCGGCCGTTCAGGATCGTGCCCTTGCTTGCGGCATCGTTCGAGCCGTTTGTTGCCGATGGCGGTACGCCGGCCGGGCTGCCGGAGGTCGAGGGGATGGTGCGTGCGCTGAGGGGGGCGTTGGCGGGCGACCGTGGGCGCGTGTGCCTGATTGCGGCCGTGGACCTGGCGCACGTGGGCAATCAGTTCGGCGATCCGGGGGCGCTGCCTGCGGCTGCGCGGGAGGCGGTCGAGACGGAAGATCGGGCCACGCTCGCGGCGGCGGCGCGCGGTGACGCGGAGGCGTTTCTGGCGTCGGTGGAGAAGGACAACGGGTACCGGAAGATCTGCGGCGTGCCGGCACTCTACACGACGCTGTGCGCGGTGGGCGGGGCGGGGGGCCGGCTGCTGCACTACGAGCAGTCGTTCACGCCGGAGATCCAGTCAATGGTTTCGTTCGCGGCGATGGTGTTTCCCTGAGGCGGCGGGCGCTGCGACTCAGGGGCCGATTCCGAATCTGACCCTGCTCTTGGTGGTGCCGAAGCCGCCGCGAGTCTCGACCTGCTGTTGGCGTGGTCCGTTCTCGCCGGGTCGGGGTTCCTCGTCTTCGACTTCTTCTCCCCGCATGATCTTGCCGACGCGGTCGATGCGTTGGGCGACGCGGTCGAGCTCGGCCTTGGAGGAGAAGGTTTCTTTCGCGCGGTCGTAGAGGGCGAGGGCGTCCTCGAAGCGCTCGGCCTCGACGAGGAAGTCGGCATAGGCGTGCAGGTACTGGCTTTGGCCGGGCGCGTCCTTCATGGCGCGCTGGAGATACGTCTCCGCCTGCTCGTCGAGGTCGAGTTCGCGCAGGGTCGAGGCGAACGAGGAGTAAGTGTCGGCGTTGGGCAGGCAGCGGGCGACCTGTTCGAGCACGGCGAGGGCTTCGGTTTTCTTGTCCTGCTTGACGAGCGCTTTGGCGCGCATCGCGGCGATCGTGGAGGCCGTGGGCTCGAGCCTGGCCGCGCGCTCGAGCACCTCGGCGGCGCGCTTCGGGTCGTCGAGGGCGTCGAGGTAGACGCCTGCGGCCTGCTCCAGTGTGTGCCAGTTGGTCGCCTCGAGCACGAGGCCGTCGAGTTCGCGACGGGCGTCCTCGATGCGGCCGGCCGCGGCGAGCGAGGAGGCAAGCTGCGCGCGGGTCGAGGGGTTGGAGGGGTCGTCGGTTGCCAGCCGGCGGTAGAGGGCGATGGCGTCATCGTGGGCGTCGAGGCCCGCGAACAGGGCGGCCACCGCGTGCACGAGGTCGGGATTGGATTTGTCGAGCTCGACGGTTTCCTTGAGCAGCGCGAGTTTGCGGTCTTTATCGTCGTTCGGCCACGAGGCCGCCAGGTTCAGGAGGATCGAGGCGCGGGTGGGTTCGGGCAGGGAGCCGATCGCCTTGATGTCGGCCAGGATCTTCTCGCGGAAGGCGGCGGCTTTGGCCATGTCCTCGCCGGACGCGAGCCGGCCGGCGAGGCGCATCATCTGGTTGGCGATGTTCTGGTACTGCCAGGGCTCCTGGCCGGACTCGAGCGCTTTCAGGAGCGCGGCATACGCTTTGTCGAACGCGTCGTTCGAGGTGTAGCGCGTTGCGATGGCGTTGAGCGAGTCGTAATCGGTCGTGCCGAGGGCGGCGGCGGCATCGCACGCGGCGAGCGCGTCCTGTTTCATCTCGGCGCCGGCCAAGGCGTCGGCGAGCATCATCCATCCGTTGACGTTGGGCTGCACGGTCGGGATCTTGCGCCAGGCGGCGAGGGCGCTCGTCTTGTCGCCGGCGGCGAGGTGGGCGTTGCCGAGGGCGAGGAGGGCGCGTCCATTGTTCGGGTGCCGTTCGAGGAGCTTCGTATAGACCTCGATCGCCTTGTCGTACTGCTCCTGGGATACGTAGTAGGCGGCAAGGCGCTCGCAGTGCTGGGGCGTGGGCCAGCGTTCGATGAGCCTCGTGAGGGCTTCGACGACCTTGTCGTGTTGTTCGGCTTGCTGCCAGGCGTTCGCGAGCCCCGAGACGTAGTTGCTCTTGCCCGGGGCTTCGTCGGCGAGAATGGCCCACTGCTCGGCCTCGCGCGCGTAGTCGCCGGTGGCGTTGTAGCAGTGGGCGAGGGCCTCGCGCGCGTGGCGCCGCTGCGGGTGTGAGGCCACGACGCGTGTGTAGAGCTCGATGGCCTTCGCGTAGCGGCGCTGGTTTTGCAGCTCCCCGGCGATGTGCGCGCAGCGCTGGGCGTCGAGGGGGAGGATGGTGTCGGGCAGCGCCTCGAGCAGCTCGTCGAGGCGGTTGGCGCGCATGTAGAGCCTGACGATGCGCCTCTGGGCTTCCTGGGCCTCGTAGCCGGTGCCGACGAAGCGGCCGAGTTGCTCGTACACGGCGAGGGCGTCGTCGAAGTAGCCGTGTTTTTCGAGGAGCGATGCCGCCTGAAGCTTCACGCTGGAGTTGCGGTTGATGTCCACCTGGCCGGCGAGATCGAGGCAGACGGTGCGCACGCGTTCGGGATCGCCCATGCGCGAGCATGCGTTGGCCATCTGCACCATGAGCCACTCGGCGCTCGAGTGGCGCGTCTTGTAGTAGGTGATGATGTCTTCGTAGATAGCGATCGCCTGTTCGTAGCGGCCGGAATTGGCGAACTCCTGGGCCAGTTGCTGGGCGGCGCTGGTGTTGACTCGGCCCGTGGGGGGGCGGACCATGGTCGTGGCCGCGGCCATCGCCTCGTCGGGCCGGCCGTCGTGGAGGTAGAGCAGGGCGAGGGCGAGTCGCAGCGGGTCGGTCGGCGGGCGGTTGGCGGCGGCGTCTTCGACACGTGTGATGAGTTGGCTCAGCGTGCCGGCGCGCCGGTGGACACGGACGAGCTCGCGGACGCTGTACGCGTTGGGCTGGCGTTGGGAGTAGGGGCCGATGGCGAGCCGGCGGGTGCCGTCGCCGACCGTCGGGAGGAGGTGTTCCTCGAGCAGGGCGATCGCTTTGTCGGGTTTGCCAAGCCGGTGGTAGGAGCGTGCGAGGCGGGCGTAGACGTTGGTGTGGTAGTAGGGCATGTCGCGGACGATTCGTTCGTCGAGCTTGATCGCTTCCTCGAGCATGTTGCGGCGGAGGCAGGTTTCGGCGATCGGGTTGAGCAGGTTATACGTGCCGTACGGGCCTCCGAAGCTGAGGGCGTGGCGGCGGGTCTTGAGGACCCAGGCCACGAGTTCCTCGCCGCGTCCGGCGTCGAAGAAGCACTGGGCGATGTCCCAGCCGTAGTTCTGCACGATGGAGGGGGAGCGTTGCATTGCCTTGAGGTAGAGGTCGGCGGCCTGCGCGTTGTGGCCGCGCTGGCGCAGGCGCTGGGCGGCGGTCGCGACGTCCTGGACGTCGGCGTGGCCCAGCGAGGAGATTTTTTCGAGCGCCTCGAGTTCGTCGGCCGTGCGGCCTGCGGCGCGGCACAGGGCTGCGAGGTGGAGCAGGGCGCTTGCCGAGTGTGCGTTGCGCGCGACTTCTTCGATGTAGCGCTCGAGGTGGTCGGGCGAGCCGCTGCTCTGCAGCAGGGAGAGTGCGTTCTCGACGGCCCAGTGTTGCTGCCCGCCCCAGGGCGACGGAGCCGGGCGCGGACTGCGGCCGGGCCGGCGTCGCCCAGGCTTGCCGTGGGCGTGCTGGAGGATGCGCTCGGCGAGTGCGACGGCCTGGTCGTCGTGTCCGAGCTGGGAGAACTCGCGGGCCACGCGGACGAGCTGGCCGAGGTCCTGGCCCGCGGCCTCGGCGGCCTTGTCGAGCAGGGCGGCGGCGTTGTCGGTGTCGCCCGAGGCGCGGCACGCGCCGGCGAGGCTGAAGAGCTCGTCGTACGTGAGCTTCTGCTTCACGAGGGTCTCGATGATCGCGCTCGTGCGCTCCGTCAGCCCGGCGCTCGACGCGAGCCGGAAAGTTGCCATGAGCAGTTCCTTGGACTGGCCGGTGGCTTGTTTCGCGTGCTCGTCGAGCTGTTGGATCGCCGCGAGATAGTCGCCGCGGAGCCAGAGCAGGTGCACCTTGAGCGCGAGCAGTTCCTCGTTGGCGGGGTCGGTGGCGATGGCCTCGTTGAGGTGCCGGGTCGCGGTTTCGGGGTCGCCCTGCAGGAAGGCGATGTAGTGAAGCGCGACAAGGGGCACGAGTGTGTTGATGTCCTCGGCCTGCGCGAGTTGGGCTTGGTAGTGTTCCCTGAGCGCCGCTTCGGCGTCGAGCCGGTGGCTCAGTTCGATGACCTGCGCCAGCACTTGCATGCGGGTGTGGTCAAACAGTGCGGTGGGCGTCTGGTAGGGTTGGTTCGACCCGCCTTGAGCGAACCGCATGAGGCGCCGATGGCCGGAGGTGCGCTTGCTGCCGGACGCCTTGGGCGGGGGTGTCTTCTTCACCTCCGGCGTCGAGAAATCGAGGTAGACGAGGTAGTAGCGGAGCGCCTCCTCGAGGCGGCCGGCGCCGTGATAGGCCTGGGCGACCTGCCGGTAGAAGGACGACCGGCCCTTGCGGGTCTCCTCCTTCTCGTCGGCGGCCCGCACCTGGATTTTCTCGATCAGGGGAAGAGCGAGGTCGGGGCGATGGCCCTGGATCAGGGTGCTCGCGATGCTGTAGGCCTCGTTGAGGTCGAAGTCCTCCCTGGCCATGAATGCTTTGATGTCGGGCTCGGCGCGTTCGATCATGCCGAGCGAGGCGAGGGTGCTGACGAGGTCGGCGCCCTCCTTCCTCTTGCCGTCCTTGTTCGTGACGGCTTTGGTGAGGTAGGTCTCGAGCGTGTCGGGGTCGCGGCCGTCGTTGAGCACGCGCACCAGGGCGTGCAGGCACTGTGTGGCGCGGCTGTCTTTCTTCTCGGCGAAGAAGCCGTAGTCGCGCTCGAGGCGTTCGAGGTCGCCGACGCGCTTGGCGAGTTCGTAGCTGGCGATGCGGTACTCGATGTCCTCGGGTGCGACGGCGATGATGGTGTCGAGGGTCTGCAGGCAGCGGTCGATCTCGCCGAAGAGGAAGTAGAGCTCGACGAGGGCCTTGAGCTCCTGGAAGTCCTGTGGGTCGCGGGCGAGGCGGTCGAGGTGGCGTTGCTCGAGCTCGTCGAGCGTGTCGGCCTGCTGGTGGGCGTAGGCGAGCTTGAGGAGCGCGGCGATCTTCGCCTCGACGATGGTGGCCGGCATCCAGGTGGTGCCCCCGCGGGACGAGTACTGGAACACCTGGTTGCCGATCTGCTGCATGAGCATGAGACGGTCGTAGAGCTCGGAGCCCGTGTTGGGCGAGTACCTGGAGGAGCGGCGGGGGACGGCGGCGCCGGGCCGGGTGGCGGGCCCGCCGACGGCGTCGTCGGGCAGGTCGAGGACGCGGCGGTACGTCTTGATCGCCTTGTCCCACTTTTCGAGCGCTTCGTACGTGCTTGCGAGGTCGAAGAGGGTGTCCCAGCGGTTGATGTCGAGTCGCTCGGCTTTTTCGAGGGCGTCGAGGGCGTGCTCGCGGAGCTCGTGTTTGATGAAGAGCTCGGCGAGACGGAGGTAGGTTCTCGGGTCGCGTGAGTCCTCTTCGGCGAGAGCGGTCCAGACCTCGACGGCTTCGATCTGGCGGCCCGCTTCGAAGAGGAGCTCGCCGAGGGCGCGCCGGTTGTAGGGACTCGGCTCGAGTTCGGTGAGGCGGCGCTGGTAGCGGATCGCCTCGTTGAGTTCTTCGAGATCGCGGCAGACGGCGATGAGCTGCAGCAGCGTCTCGGGGTCCCTGGGCCGGCGCGTATGCAGGCGGAGCAGCTCGCGCTTGGCGGCGTGGAGGTCGCCGCTGAAGCGCTCGATCTCGGAGAGGGCGAAGCGGATGATGGGGTCGCGCCGCTCGTGGCGGCTCATGGCGCGCAGGCGCTCCTTGAGCTCGGCGAGGCGTCCCTGCTCGTCGTAGAGCTCGGCGAGCGTGCGCATGTAGGCGAGCCGGGCGTAGCCGGACTGCTCGAGTTGCCAGCACTTCCAGAGCTCCTCGGTCGCTTCCTTCATGCGGCCGTCGAGCTGGTGGAGCTTGGAGAGCTCGAAATGGAGATCGGGCGACTTGGGCCGCAGCACGACGGCGCGCCTGAGCGCCTCGATCGCCTCGTCGCTTTTGCCGAAGACGAATTCGACCCGGGAGAGCAGTGCGTAGCCCTCCGGATACTTCGGCCACCGGGCGATGATGCGCTGCGCGGCTGCACGCGCTTCGTTCTGTTTGCCCTGGCGGATGTAGAGGTAGGTGATCGTCTCGAGGGAGTCGCGGGCGCTTCGGTCGTCGATCTCGGCGAGGCGTTCGAGCGTGGTGACGGCGTCCTGGGTCTTGCCCTGCATCTGTTGGAGGCGCGCGAGGCGGCGCAGGACCTCCACGTCGTCGGGGGATTTGGCCTGGGCTTTGCGGAGGTATTCCATCTGCTTGGACGGATTGCCGGCCCTGGCGTACATGCGCGCGAGGGTCAGCAGCCGGTCGCGGCCGGGGTCACTGCCGAGGGCTTTGACCGCTTTGGTGATCTCCTCGTCGAGCTTGCCCTGGTGTTTGAGGATACCGAAGATTTGGTCCTCGACCTGGGCACGGAAGAAGTCGTTCGGCGCCTTGGCCTTCATCGCCTTGAACACGGCGAGTGCGTCGTCGGGCCGGTCGTAGCGCAGCAGGAGGTTTGCATAGCGTTCGCCGAGCTTGAAGTTGTCCGGCGCGAGGGCGCTTGCTTTCTTGGCGGCCTCGATCGCCTCGTCGGGGAAGGTGTAGTAATCGAGCACTTCGGCGAGCCGGCTGTAGTTGGCGGCGGTGGCGCGGCCGTCGCCCTCGACCATCCGGCGGAAGGTGGCGAGCGCGTCGTCGGGACGGGCCAGTGCGGCGAAGTACTCGCCGAGGGCTTCGAGGTAATCGTTGTTGCCGGGGGCGAGCTCGATGGCGGCACGGTACTCGGCGACGGCCTCGGTGATGTAATCGAACTGCCTGAGCAGCTCGGCGAGCCGCAGGCGGCGCTTCGGGTCGTCGGTGCGGTCCTGCAGGATGGCGCGCATGGCGGCCTTGGCTTTCTTGTCGTCGCCGGCGTAGAAGTAGAGCTCGCCGAGGGTGCGATGGTGCTCGATGGCGGCCGGGTGGTCCTTGACGAGGCGCTCGGCGTGGGGGATGGCGTCGTCGTAGCGGCCGATGTCACTGAGCAGCTCGATCAGGCTGGTGCGCAGGGGGACCGAGGTCGGCGCATACTCGAGCCCCTTCAGATACCTGGCAATCGCCTCCTCGTTGCGGCCCATTTCCCCAAAGACGCCGGCGAGCAAGGCGATTGACTCGACGTCCTTGGGGTCTGTGTCGAGCTTGGCGCGGTAGTAGTCGGCGAGGCCGGCGAGGTCGTTGCGGGAGCGGAAGTGCTCGCCGATGAGCAGGATGATCTCCTCTCGGAGCCAGTTGTCCTGCGCGGTGAGGGCCATGGCCTGCTCGAAGGCGGCGAGCGCCTCTGTGTTTTTGTCGAGCCGTTCGTAGATTTTGCCGATTTCGATGCGCGCCTTGCAGACCCAGTACGGGTCGTCGGCGCGGACCTCGATGATGCCCTCGTAGTGTTTAACGGCTTCGTCGAGCATGCCCTGGTCGCGGTAGAGCTCGGCGAGGTCGAGGCGGGTGAAGAGGCTTTTGGGGTCGAGCTCGACGATCCTGTTCCACGTCTCGATCGCGCGCTGGGTGTTGCCGAGCTCGTTGTGGCACCGGCCAAGGGCCTTGAAGATGGCGATCCGGTCGTCCAGCGGCGGGTCGCGCTCGATGGCCTTGTTGTAGACGGGCACGGCCTTGTCCCAGAGGTGCTGCAGGACGTAGACGTCGCCGAGCATCTGCTGGGCGTAGGCGTCGTCGGGCGCGAGCTCGACGGCCTTGAGGTAGGCGGCGGTGGCCTGCTCCTTTTCGCCCCGGCGCTTGTGGATGTGGCCGAGGACGATGCGGTGGCTGGGCTCGCGGGGTTCGGCCTCGGCAAGGGCCTGGTACTCTTGCAGAAGCGTTTCGATGGAGGAGCGCTCGCTGTAGAGGCTGTAGAGGCGGTCGAAGGCGCCGAGCTCGCGCGGCCTCTGGCGGAGGATCTGCTTGTAGCGCTCGATCACGCGCTCGCTGATGTCGGGCGCCTCGTCATCGGCCTCGCCGCCTTCGTCGTCCTGGGCGGGCGTGCCGAACGGGGTTGCCGCCAGAAGGGTCACCAGGATCAGCGTGGTGAGATACCGGTACTGTGGGAATGGCATGTGTCCTCCCGCGTGCGCGCGGGTCGGCGCGTAACTCGTATCCCGTCCTAGAGTTTGACGCCTTAGACGGCCCGGAAGTTCTCGGTTTTCTCGACAGCCGTCTAGCAGGTTGCTGAGAAACGCCGTCAGCCCCCAGAAGCCGTCGCAGCTTTGCAGATGCTTCTGCCGCCCCTCCGGGGCTCGGATTGTGTGTGTTTTCTCGTCGTGCACCTGGGGCTTACGCCCCAGGCTAGCCGCTGTCGGGCCTACGGCCCTCATGGCAGCACGACCCAGGTGAGGCCCCTTTTCAGCAGCCTGCTAGGACTCAGGATACACGTGCAAGTCGGGGCGGATCAAGTGGATTCGACACGAACGAGGACGCGTCTGGCTTCTGCGGGCTTCGCTTGACAAGGCCGGCCCATCGAGGTATACTGACAAACGGGTCAGTCGGAGCACACGAGAGACGCGGGACCTTTGCGGCGCTACGGCCTTCGGGCCGATGGACGGCGTGAGCAAAGGATGGAGGGTCCTCATGGGCATGACTCGGGCTATCATTTTCGTTGGGGTCACGGCGTTCGGCCTGGCGCTCGTCGGCGCCGCATGCTCCGGAGGTGATCAGGACAGGGTGCCTGAAGCTCCGGACGATGACGGGGACGGGATGCCGAACGAGTGGGAGGACCGCTGGGACGTTGTCGACGGTTCGGTGGCGGACGCAGACGGGGATCCTGATGGCGACGGCTTCTCGAACCTCGACGAGTACCTGGGCGGGTCGTCTCCGGCCGACCCGGCGTCTCTGCCAGTGCCTTTTCGAGTGGTGCGCATCTTGACGGAGACGACCGACGTCATGTTCCGGGGCTACATCGTCAAGGCCGGGGGAGACGTAGACGTAGTGGACCCCAAGTACTGGGTTGTGAAGATCACCTGGGGGAAAGACAGCCAGACTGAAATCGCGGAGTTGGGTGACAGTTTACACGGCTGGAAGGTCGAATCTGTTGTGAAGAGGAAGGTGCGGCGCGAGTCTCGTCACGGCATACCCGCGTACGACGAGGACGTTTATTTCCTGACGCTGACGAAGGCCGGATTCGAGCCCGTTGTTCTCGAGAGAGGGAGGTGGACGAAGATTACGGAATCGCGTGCTGACCTTTCGGTGACTCGGGGGAAGGACGCGGGGAAGATGCTTCGCAAGCTGGAAGCGGGGGAGAGTGTTGAGGCAAACTCAGCGCGGTACCGGGTTGAGCGGATTCGGCCAGGGGAGGTCGTGTTGAAGACGGAGGAAGGGAAAACGTACACGCTCCACGCTCAGCGGGAGTCTCGAAAGGCCGCAGAGAAGCCGGACTGAGGTGACGGCGGACTTTCGGCGTTGATTCCGACGGCGTTCGTGGCAAAAAGCCGGTTGACACGGGGCGGCGGGTGTGGCATATAGCGGCCCACACTCGGCGGCCCCTTCGTCTAGTGGACTAGGACGGATGGTTCTCAGCCATCAAACAGGGGTTCGATTCCCCTAGGGGCTGCCATTTTTCTTGCCTGGAGGGGAATTCACGGGCGGTTTCCAGGGATGGGCAGGGGTGCATCCTGGCCTCCGGAACAGGATGTTGCCCCAGCGGGGGCGAGACGTCCCCGAGACAGCCGGCGACCTTCGGCGTTGGCCAGGTCAGGAGACGGCGGCGCTCCGATTATCCCTTCGGCGGGCTCAACGCTGCCCTTGGGCAAGCTCAGGATGAGTGAAATGGCTTGCCGTTGGGATGGTGTCGGGATTATAGTCCGAGGACGGAGCGGCCTGCGGGGTCTGCGGGCCGATCTGAGGTTTTTTGGAGAGTTGTGTCGCGCTAGGCGGGGCGTCAGCGGTGCCCTGTAACCCGAAATCCGCTTATGCGGGGCGGAATTCCCGAGAGAGGTCTTTCCGAGGTCGTCGTGGACCTTGGGCGGGACGCATTGAAGCCCGGGTCCCATGCAATGGTGGCCTCCGAACCGGGTCAGGACCGGGAGGTAGCAGCCCTAAGGACCGTTGCCATGTGCCGTGGGGGCGCCTGGGTGGAGCCGACCGCTCCTGGAAAGCGGCTTCTGCGGGGATCGATCGAGGGTGCGCGACTTGTTTTCATATTAGGATGTCTCACGCATCCTACTTCGCTCCCGTGAGCTACGTAGGACGAGGAAGGCGCAAAGACGCGAAGACGCGAAGGTGCGAAGGCGCACAGGATGGGTTGCTGAGTGACGGCTGAGCCGAACAGCACATACCAGGCGTTCGCGCGCAAGTGGCGGCCGCAGCGTTTCGAGGAGGTCGTCGGGCAGGAGGGGACGACGCGGACGCTGCAGAACGCGATCAAGGCGGGGCGCATCCACCACGCGTACCTGTTCACGGGCCCGCGCGGGGTGGGCAAGACGACGATCGCGCGGGTGTTCGCCAAGGCGCTCAACTGCGACAAGGGCCCGACGCCCG
>CAZJXV010000103.1:0-13115 GCA_964550015.1 uncultured Verrucomicrobiota bacterium | reverse complement strand
CATGGATTGTCGCCTCGCCCTGTTCCGGGCGAGGCTCTATCGCCACCCAGTCGCCGACGGCCGGGAACTCGCTCCTCGATTGTGCCTCATGGCGAATTCTCCCCGAGACTCGGCCCGTCAGCTCGCCATGCTCGCTGAAGACGAGATACGCGTCCTTGTCTTCACGGGCAACTCTCGCGGGAACAAACCCGTGATCCCTGAATCCCTCGAAAGCCTTCTCGAAAAAGCTGTCCCACCCTATATCTGACAGATTCATTGTTACCTCATTCGTTACTCGGAGAATGGGCTGGAAGCGGAAAGCGCTCGTTCTCAAGCATCCTCCGGAGATCGTTTTCGTTTGCAGACGCTGGTCTTCTCCCCTAGTCGACGTCGTGGTCCGTGGTTCGGGTATCCCGCGGCGTAGTCGTAAAGACAAGAAAGCCGCGGACGCATGCGTCACGCCCGCGGCCGAGATTTTTTGGGAAAAAGAAAACGGCCGTCCCGAGCGCGTCGAGAGGCCGCCTGGACGCCTTCCGTCGTCAGAACGGACGGCTCAGGCCGGGACCCACCCGGGGCGCGACGATGCAATAATATGTGCGCTGGCTACCATCATCCTGCACGCCCCCTTTCCGGTTTGGCGTCCCTAATTCCGTTAACCTGAACGTAAACATACCATGCAGCGCGGCGAAGTCAAGAAGAATCTCCTGCAAGACACCTCCACCCAAACCGACCGGGTCGATGCAAGCTCACCAGAAGTGCCGCCGCGCGAACGCGTGGCCCGACCCGCCCTTGAGATACCGCTCGAACGCATTCGCGCGCCGATCGTCATCAAAGCGGATGACAACGACGGGCTTCCACGGGCAGTGCTTCGCAGTATGGGGCGACTTACCCGCGTTGTGTTCCTTCAGGCGAGCCTGGAAATCGGACGTGAAGCCTACGTATCGCTTGTCGGGGCGGGAGGTGCTTTGGAGAAGGTAAACATACTTCACTTCCAGCCCCTCGCCCCCAAGTGAACGACCGGCCCTCCTTCGCCCTCGCTGCGCCAAGGCTCCGCGGGGCTATGGAGGGCATTCTGCATAGCTCGTTTCCAGCGGCCCCGCCCGCTGGAAACGAGCGACGCAGAATGGAGGCGGGGGGAGTCGAACCCCCGTCCTCGGGCCCTTCTGCCCAGGCATCTACATGTGTGTTTCGCCTACTTAACTTTCGCCCGCGCGGGCTCCGGCGAACGGGATCCCGCGTGGGCTAGCCCCTGTTCAATCTTACCGGCGGCCCCCGAGGCCGAGGTCACCGGCCAGCCTGCTGATCGACGCCACTCCGACCCCCGCAGGCGAAAGGCCGGGTGACGCACTGCCTTAATTAGGCAGCGAGCGCAAACTCAGCGTCTGCGTTTGTGTTTAGGTGCCGGGTTGGTAACGCGGCCACCCGACTGCCGCGACATGCAGCCTGGGGGTCCCGGTCCGAGTCGAAACCGTGTCGCCCCCACATGTGTGACGGGAAATACTATCGGTGTGTTCCGAAAATGACTCACCTGAAATCTACCACCCGCCACCCCGCCTGTCAAGGGCAAAAGGAAGGCGCACCCCGCAAGGCCCGCCTTCCACAATCAAGCAAGCGCTCTCTCAAGCGCTCTGTCAAGCGCTCTCTCAAGCGCTCTGTTCTCGAAACCGGCCCCGTCTTACTGCGGCGGCACGATATTGACGGAGTCCTCGCCGAGCACCACGAGACCGTCGCCAGTGAGAGCCCCGAGGGCGCACACGGTCGCCCACGGATCCAGCGTCAGGTTCTCGACCTCCACGTGCACGAGAAGGTCGATGTCGCCGTCCCCGTCAATGTCTTCGAGACTCGCCATGGGCGTCGGGTTCTTCTTCCCGCGCATTTTCACCAGGCCCTCGAAGTTCTCTCCGGCCAACGTCACCGTCGCCGGCTCAATCGTCGAGGCATCGAATCCGTCGCCTGTCAGGAATGCCACAGACACGACGCCGTGAGACCCGAGGTTGATGTTGTTCTCGTCGTCGCCCGGCTTGATGTCAATCGCCACCTCGATGACTGTCACCGTCACCGTCGTTCCGGACGTGTCACTCGCACCACTCGGGTCCGTCACCGTCAGCGTCACGTCCGTCAACCCGATCGGGAACTGGCCTGTCAGCGTCGGCTCAATGCCGACCTCGATCCCGTCGATGACCCAGCTATAGAACAGATCATCGCCGTCCGGATCGGTTGAGCCCGTGCCGTCCAGCGTGACTTCCGCGCCATCCCACGACGTCGCCGGGGCTATGTACGGCCCGCCCGCGTCGGCCTCGGGAGGCAGATTGGGCGGACTGAACTTCTGAACGCGGTTGTTGAGGTAATCGGCAACATAGACCGAACCGACCGAACTGACCGCAATACCCGTTGGCCAGTTGAACTGCCCGTCGCCATTGCCGCGGCCACCCCACTTGGTGACAAACGCGCCGGCGCCCGTAAACTTCTGAACGCGATCGTTCGCGGGGTAGTGACCATCAGTGACATAGACGTATCCCGACGAGTCCGTCGCTATCCCGTACGCGTCATTGAACTGCCCGTCGCCGGTGCCCGCGCTGCCCCACTTGCCAAGAAACGCTCCGTCGCTGTCGAACTTCTGGATGCGGTTATTGCCTCTGTCGACAGCGTAGACGTCGCCCGACGGACCAACCGCAACGCCTTCGAGGTAGTACCAGAACTGTCCGTCGCCGGTGCCCCTGCTGCCCCATTGGAACTGAAAGACCCCGGCGCTGTTGAATTTCTGGATGCAGTACTGGTACGGAACACCGACATAGACGTATCCCGATGCATCCACAGCGATCCCGACTGGAACGTCATTGATGCCCCATGTGGCGACAAACGTTCCGTCGCTCGCGAACTTCTGCACCCGGTAGTTGTAGCCGTCAGCGACATACACGTTTCCCGATGCGTCCACGGCGATGCCCCACGGTGTGTTGAACTGCCCGTCGGCACTGCCCAGACTTCCCCATTGCAGGAGTAACGTGCCAGCGCTCGAGAACTTCTGGACTCGGTGGTTGAGCTGGTCAGTCACATACACATTCCCCGAGGCGTCCACCGCGACATCCCACGGCTTGCTCACACCCCACTTGAGGTCGAACTCATAGTCCGCGGCGCCCGCACTGAAGGCCGCCGCGAGAACCGCAACCATCAGCACAACTGAACACAAGACCGTTCTTTTCATCGTCGTCCCTCCCATTTTGAAGTCTCAAGTTTCCTCGCGAGGGGCCACCCTCCGTTGTCCAAGATGAGCGGCCCGGATGAACCTGCTTGTCCTTCGTGGCAAGAGAAGCCGGAAGACAGCCAGGACGGCTGCCGGGAGACCATGGCGAGATGTGGCACGTTGTCACACGTCTCCCGTTCCCGAAAACGGCTGTGCGCCACGGCAAAGAACGGACAATTCACGGTTCAAAAATGCAGACCGTTCCTTTTGCCGACCGCTGCTATTTCACCATAAACGCAAGTGCCCTGTCAAGAACTTTCTGCGCCCCAAGAGCAAAAAGACAGCCGACCGCGAAGTCTGACCCCAAGGACCGGGCAGGCGCCCCGCCCCGACGCCTGCCCGCCGATCTGCGCGTTCTGTGCGATCTGTGGCCTATTCCGTCGCGTCCTTGATCCCCATCCGGAGCTCGTCGCTGATGGCGCGCACCTTCGGCGCGTACATCGCGTACGACTTCGTCGGCAGCACGTGGAAGTCGCCGGGGATCTCCGCGCGGACCTTGTACTTGATCGTGTGCTCGCCCTGGCGCAGCCACCCGACGAAGAACACCACCTTCTCGTCCCGGAGCTCCATGTTCGCCACCAGGCCGCCGGCGTACGTCCGCCCGCTTGTGAGCTCGACGGGCTCGCAGCCCGCCGCCTTCATGTCCTCGAACACGAGGTACTCGTAGTTGTTGTCCGCCGTGATCGTAAGCTCGACCTCGATCTCCTGGCCGCTCTCGACCGTCTCGTGCGGCCTGAGCTCGGCGCGCTCATACGTGAGCTCGGTGTACTCGCGCCCCTTGCGGTCCTTCTTGAGCACCTTCTTCGGCGTGAGCTTGTAGTACGTGCGCTCGACGTGGATCTCCTGGCCCGAGCCTTTGATGTTCTCCTCGAGCGAGAAGTAGCTCACCTCGGTCGTGTGGTAGAGCTTGCCCTCGCCCTCACGCTCGATCGTGATCGTCTTGGCACCGTAGCCCAGCGCGTCGCCGGCCACCACGAGCTCATTGTCGAACGTGAACATGTTGTCCTTGGTCACCTTGACGCTCTTGTGGAGCTTTCCGTCGAACGTGACGTTCACCGTGTAGTCCGGCTCGAACTCGCCGCTCTCCACGATGTAGTCGGTCAGCCCGTAGATCGCCGTCGCCGTGTTCTTCGTCGAGTACCACCGGTTGCCCTCGCGGTTGCGGATCAGCCACCGGGCGATCATCGCGTTGTACTTGTGCTCGGGCCGGATGGCCACGTACGCCTTGAGGATGTAGGCGTTCGTCTCGATGTCGTCGTTGTACCAGTACCACCACCAGCGGCCGTGCCGGCCCCGCGGACCCCACGACGCCGTCTGGTACTTCCTGTCCACGCGGACCCAGTTCTCCAGGTTCTCGCAGATGACCGTCGCCTTCTCCGCCTCACCCAGGTTGTGGTAGGCGAGCGCCAACAGCGCCATCGAGTAGCTGTTCAGGTCGTCGCGCACCTCGTAGAGCTCGTCGAGCTTCTTGACGTCAATCGCCTTGCGCAGCGACAGCACGTAGCCGATGTACGCCTTGCGGTGGATCAGGTCCTCGTCGCCGTACGTCCCGCTGAGGAAGCGGTAGGCGCGCTCGAGCCGATTGCCGTCCACCTTCACGTCGGCCTCCGTCGCGAGCTGCAGGCCCATCGCCACGTAGGCGCTCATGTACGGGTCGCTCTTGCCCTCGTGGAACCAGCCCCAGCCGCCGTCGCCGTTCTGGAAGCCGTAGAGCCGGTTCAGGCCCTGCTCGACGATCTGGTCGAGCTCCGCGCGGCTGAACACCGGGTTCTCCTTCTTGCGGTACAGCCGCTCGGTGCGTGTCTTGACGTCGAGCTTCTCCTGCCGCATGGCGAGGTCCTCGAGGTCAATGCCCAGGTCGTTGAGCGTCTTCGACACCATCACCGCGGGCAGGAACCGGCTCATCGTCTGCTCGACGCACCCGTACGGGTAGTCAATCAGGTACGGCAGCGCATCCATCATCGCCACCGCCATCGACGGCGACAGCGCGATCCGCACCTCGCCGCTGCCCTCCTTGATCTGCTTCGGGACCGTCACGCTGTACGTGAGCTTCGTCCGGTCATTGACGTCCCCGTTCAGCGCCACGGTCTTCTGCATGCCGTGGATGAGCACCGGGAACGTCATCTTCATCGCGTCGCTTTCCTCGTCGGTGAGCGCGAGCATCGTCACCGTCACGAACCCCTCGCCCACCGCGCGCACGCGCCAGTCCACGCGCCGCTCGCCGTTGCTGGGGACGAGCACGGTCTGCGTCTCCTTCGCGCGCGGCTCGAGCTGGTAGCCGTCAATCTTCAGGCGCACCTCGACGCGCTTGTCTTTCGGCAGGTAGTTGTGCACGTTGGCGCTCAGCACCACCTCGTCGCGCTCGACGAAGAACCGGGGCGCCTGCATCCGCACCAGCAAGTCCTTCGTGGTAATCGCCTTGCCCGTGGTCTGGCCCACCTGCGACTTCTCCGTGATCGCCCGCGCCGTGAGCCGCCACGTCGTGAGCGAGTCCGGGAAGGTCACCTCGACCGTGGCCGTGCCGTCCGGCCCGGTCACCACCGTCGGGTTCCAGAACGCGGTGTCCGGGAAGTACTGGCGCACCTTCGGCTCCACGAGCGGCGGCGCGCCGCCGTTCTGCTTGGCCACCCCCTTCGCTTCTCCCGGCGCCGGCGCCATCATCTTCCCCGTCGTGGCCATCATCTCGCCGTTGACGACTCCTCCTTCGGCCTCCTCCGGCATCACCATGTCTCTCGCCATCGCGCCGCGGCCGCCGGGGGCGCCGAAACCGTCGAGCTGCACGATCATTGCCCCCTCGCCGAGATCGAGACCGTAGTCGCCCAGGTAGCGGTACGACGTCGTGAGGTCCCGGGGGTCGTACCGGCCGTGCCAGCCCGGCGGCATCCCGTGCGTCGGGAACCGCACCCGGATGCCGGCGTGGTCCTCGCGGCCGCCGATATTGAAGTAGCGCGACGTCGTGTACGGGATGTTCACCCCACGCCGGTGGCCGTAGAAGTACTTGCGGATCTCCGGTGCGTACTCGCTCTGGATGTAGTAGACCGACTCGTCGGTCACCCCGAAGCTCGCCTCGGCCACCACCGGATGGCCCAGGTGGTCGGTCGTCGCGATCGTGAACGTGCCCGTCTCGCCCGGCTTGTAGCGGTCCTTGTCGGGCGTGACCGCCACCGTGATAAACTCCTTTTCCGGCGGCACGAACAGCTCGCGCGTCTGGCCGTACACCTCGCCGTCGTGCACCAGGTAGGCCGAGATGAAGAAGTTCGGCACGTGCTCCCGCGTGATCTTCACGTCGAGCACCCGGGTCTTGCCCACGAGCCGGTGTACCGCGTAGTCGCGGATCTCGTTCTCCAGTTCCGTCGAGAGAAATACCGCGCTGCCCTCGAAGTTCGTGTTGATCATCAGGTGCGCCGTGTCCCCCTCGCGGTAGTTGCGCTTGTCCGTGATGATCTCCAGGTTGCTGAACGTGTAGCGCCGCCCGTGGAAGTCCTTGCCCGCGACCCACACCTGCAGGCTGCCCACCACCGGCTTCTCCCAGTCGTCCGTCGTCGTGAACTCGAACAGGAAGCGGCCCTCCTCGTCGGGCATCCACTTGAAGAAGCCGCGGCCTTTCTTGTCCGTCTCGAACGCCTCGTCGTAGGCGTCCTCGCGCACCTGCGCCTTCTTCTCCTCGTCCCACTCGAGCTTGTACACCTTCATCGTGCCCTTGGCCGCCTTCGGCGCGTTGCTCGGCGTGAGTGTGTTCACCTCGATCTCCACCCGCTCGCCCGGCTGGTAGAAACCGTGCCGCGTCGTGAGGAACGCGTAAAACTGGTTGCGGGTGACCTTGACCTCGCCCGTGCCCTGGATATGGCGCCGGCTCTGGTCCACCACGTCCACCTCGAAGGTGTAGAGGTGGTCGGTCTCTTTCATGTGCTCGGCCTCGAGCAGCGTGGCCGTGTCCACCTCGATGACGTACTCGCCGTTCGCGTCCGTCTCACCCTCGCCCTCGGCGATGAGCTCGCCCTGGCCCCGGTCGTACCACGGGTGCCAGTCGTACCAGTAGTAGCCGCGCCCGTAGAGCCACTCGTACGGGTCGTACGGCGAGTAGTAATACCTCCAGTTCTTGCGAAAGACCTTATACTTCACCGAACCCTCGACGACGGGCGCGCCGAAGTAGTACTGCGCGCTCACCGTCGCCTTGACCTTGCCGCCGAGCTTTACCTGGTCGCTCGCGGGGTTCACCGCCACCTCGAACTCCGGCTTCTTGTACTCCTCGACGCGGAACCGGTTGCCTTGGGCGTAACGCGTGCCGTACCGCGCGTCCTTGATCTGCACGCTGATGTAATACTCGCCCAGCGGCGGCTCCTCGGTCAGTTGGATATCGCCGGAGACCGAACCGAACGGATCCGTCAGGTGCTCGCGGTCGTAGATCTCCTCGCCCTTCGGGTTGTTGATCCGCACGCGCACCGACGTGCCCGCCTTGGGCGTCTCGTAGGCGCCGTCCTCGTACGTGCGCACCAGCGCCTTGAAGTGCACCTGCTGGTTCGGGCGGTACACGGGCCGGTCCGTGTACGCATACACGCGGTACTCTTTCTGCGTCCGCGACCACCACGGCGAGTAGCTCTGCGGGTTCACCGCGTAGCGGTCCTCGCCCGCCCGCGCAAAAACCTCCACCTGGCTGTTCGAGCCCCCTTCCTCGATAAGCCGCTCGTACTTCGCCTCGAAGACCCCCGCCTCGTCCGTCGTGCCCTCGTGGATGGTAACGCGCCGGCGGTCCTGGCCGCGCCGCGTGTTGTCCCACCACCGCTCCTTGACCACCACCTTCGCGCCCGCCACCGGCGTGCCCGTCAGCGCGTCCGCGGCGAAGATCACCGTCCGGCGCCGGTCGGACTTCTGCACCAGCGCCAGGTCCGAGACGATCACGGCCGCACTGTAGGTCACCCGGTCGCTCTCGGCCTCGATCACGTAGGCGCCGCGCTCGGTCACCGGCAGCTCGGTCGAGCCGTTGTACCAGTAGTGCTTGCCGTCGTCCTTCGTGTCGAGCTCCCACTCGGCCGCCTTCTCCCGCTCATAGTTGCCCGTAAACGCGCGCTGGAACTGGTTGAACGTCGTGTTGTGCGCCTTGAGCACCGAGTCGCGCAAGAGCACGTCCTCGAGCTTCACCCGGTAGGCCGTGAAACGCACCGTCTCGGCGTTCCGCGCCGACACGCTCAGCGTCACCCGCTTGCCCGGCGGCACGTGCTGGCGCTCAGGCGTCACGGTGAGCCGCTGCCACTCGATGTCCTGGACCGCCGCCTTGCTGTCGCTCGCCCACTTGCTCTTCGGCAAGGCCTTGATGAGCGCCCTGTACTGCTCGATCGCCCCGACGTAATCCCCCTCGTTCTGCGTCGTCCGCGCGAGCGCGTAGTGCGCCTCATCGGCCAGCTCATCCTTGGGATACGTCTCCAGGAGCCCGGCGAAGATCTTTTTAGGGTCCTTGTACACGTACTTGAACGTGCCCGCCGCCACGTCCTCCTGGAACCGCTGGCCGCGTTCGTAGGTCAGGCCGTTGACCTGAACGAGGTACATCCCCTCTCGATAGAGCGCCAGCGCCGACGGGTGCTTGTTCTCCGTCGTGTCGTAGGCCGAAATCTCCTCGTAAAGAAAGAGCACCTTGTCAACCACGTCGCCGTCCGTGCGGTACGCCTCCCACTTGTCGTAAGTCGGCACCTCCGGCGTTTCCCCCTCCTCTTCGGCCCCCTCGCCCTCGGCCTCGGCCCCCTCCCCCTCGGCCCGCAGCGGCTGCGGCGGGTAGTAGCGCCGACCCTGGCCCGAGAGCGCCTCGGCCAGATCGAAATTCAACGCGATCACCTCGCCCGGCAGCGACGCCTTGTCCTCGGGCGTCAGGTCGCCCTCCTTCTCGAGCGTGTAGTAGATCGCCTTGGCCTTCTCGAGCGACTCGATCGCCTCCTTGAAATCCTCCTCGTGGAGCGGCACGTAGATCCCGCCCTCGACCGACTTGCCGCGCACGATCACATCGCCTAGCCGGTAACCCCAGTGCGGCAGCATGCGAAGGAGGTTGCCGAGGAAGTGGGTGCCACGCGCCTCCCAGATCGTCTTCGGGTATTTTTCGGCGAACGCGCGCGCCAGCTTCTCCGCCTCGTCCGCCTCCCCCAGCTTGCTCTTGCACACGATCACCTTCAGCTCGATCCGCGGCCGCTCGCCAAGCGGCCCGACGTAGCTCATACGCACGAGCACGCCCTCGTACAGCTCGAGCGCCTTCTTGTAGTTATGCTTGCCGAACTCCTCGTCGGCCCGCTCGAGCGTCGTCTTCGGCCCTTCGGTCGTCTTCGACCCCTCATCAGCGCTGAAGATCACGGCCAGCGGCACCGCGACCCCCACGGCAACGATCGCCGTCGCCAGCACCAGCTTTGCACTCAGCGATTTCATAGCAAACCTCCTCGTCAAAGGCGTTCCTTACGGACTATGTGTCGTCTTACCGTTGAATAGAAACACGACGACTCGCAGTTGTTCCGGCTCCTCCCAGTATAGCACTCGCGCTTCATCCTTAAACCGATTTCCCAGGCCGCTCGAGCACGACGTGTCTCACACGACGTGTCTCATTCGTGAGAAAAACACCCCGCCCAATTTCATCCACAAGAGCGGAATCACCCCATCTTCTTGCCAACAAGAAAACGGGGTGAGCTGCATGAACGAGTGTCGCGGCTGTACTGCGAAGAAATCTCGACTTGGCATGTGGTATGCCGGTTGCTGAATCCCACACCGAAGCAGAAGCGACGCGGCCCTGCGCGGCGCTTGAAAGCCGGGAAACGAACTCCGGTACGTTCTTTTACAGCACGCATCAGCGGACTTGTGAGCCGCTCTTGCATAGATGGAGAACCTTGGAGGTGCGGACCCAGGGTTCGACGGACGGACACGTTCCGCCCGTGGAGCAGACACTCTCTCTGGACCAAACTCTCTGGACCGGGCGGTCATCGTCGGAGGAGGCGGTGGCCGTCCCGGCCCACGCACTTATCGAGAGTCGCTGGCCCGCCGCGCTGCACGTTGGTATGCGGCAACTGAGGGTCCTTCACCAGAGAACCTCCGACAGCGGCGCGCCGGACCGGCGGGCCGTTCACCGACGGCCGCTGTCGCGTCCTTGTCTCTTCAAGGAAGCTCTCCTCAGCTCTATCCTGTGCGACCAGGGAACCTCCTTTCTGGAAGCATTCTGATGTGGTTCAAAGCGGCCGGGGCGCGCGTCTCTCCCGCTCCCAGCTTCAACGCCCCGGCCGCCCCCCCCTTCATCAGCAGGAACCGAGCTGGGGGTCGGCCCCCGTGGTCAGCCGTCCCGGCGGCGGGCCCCCCAGGTACGTTGATCGGGACGGATCACATATACACACGTCTCACACGAACAAGGAATAGCGGGCTCCGACGCACACACCGTGTGTGTCAAGCCTGACTATTCCTTTTTTTTTGCCGATTCGCCCTCCAGCCCACCCGCCCGCCGGCCGGGCCGGCCCGCCCGCCGAAACCACTACGAATGTCCCGCCGTCTCGTGTACTATCCCGCCGACCATCTGACGACGAAAAGCGACATCACCAATGGAGGACCGATAGGATGGCCCGCGCTCTTCGACTGCTCCTTGTCTGCCTTGCCCTCACCCTCGCCGCCGGCCCCGCCCCGGCCGCCGAGGAAGAAACCCCCGCAACCACCGCCATGAGCCTGACCCTCGATCAGGCGCTCGAAACCGCCCGAATGCAGAACCTGACCATCCGCTCGGCCCGCGAGGACATCAGGAGCACGCGCGGCATCCTGCGCGAGGGCTACGCCTCCGCCTACCCCGAGCTCACCCTCAACGGCACCTACACCCGCGTGGACGACTCCTCGCTCTCCACCCTCGAGAGCCCGGACGGCGGCTCGATCACCTTCGGCACCGAAGAGACATACGACTACAACGTCGGCCTCGAGCAGCGCCTCTATTCCGGCGGCCTCGTCTTCGGCGGCATCCGCGCCGCGCGCAACAACAAGACACGCACCCTCGAGCTCGTCGCCGCCACCGTCCAGGACGTCGAGCTCCAGGTCCGGCGCGACTTCTACGAGCTGCTGCTCGCGCAGGACCTCGTCGCCGTCGAGCAGGAATCCGTGAACCTCTTCGAGGAGAACCTCACGAACGTCCAGGCCAAGTTCGACGCCGGCGAGGTCGCCAAGTTCGAGGTCACGCGCGCACGCGTCGCCCTCGCCAACCGCCAGCCGCCCCTCATCGCCGCCAACAACCGCGTCAGCCTCGCCAGGGAAGCGCTCAAAAAGACCCTCAACCTGCCGTTCGACACCGACCTCACGATCGAGGGCGCCCTCGCCTACGCCCCGGCCAAGTTCGAGCTCGACGCCCTCGTCGAAACCGCCCTCAGCTTCCGCCACGAGATCAAAGCCGCCGAGCTCGAAGCCAAGCTGCGCCGCATCAACATCACCGTCACCGCCGCCGACGGCCGCCCCGACCTGCGCGCCTTCGCCAACTACGGCGGCCAGACCAACACCTTCGGCGACGACGCCACCGACCTCATCGAGGGCTGGAACGTCGGCCTCCGCGTGAGCATCCCTCTGTTCAAAGGCTGGGGCGTCGCCGGCCGCATCGAGCAGCGCCGCGCCGAGCACGCCAAATCCCTCATCGCCCTCGAAGACCAGCGCAAGGCCGTCGAGCTCCAGGTCCGAAGCGTCTGGCTCAAGCTCCAGAACGCCGAGCAGACCGTCCTCTCACAGCAGGAAAACGTCACCCAGGCCGAGCAGGCCGTCCGCGAAGCCGCCGAACGCGAGCAGGCCGGCGAAATCACCCAGTTCGAAGTCCGCGACACCCAGCTCAGCCTCAGCGAAGCCCGCACCAACCTCAAACAGGCCCAACACGACTACAACATCGCCCTCTTCGAACTCGAACGCGCCGCCGGCGTCCCCCTGGCGCCGATCACCAAACCGCAGTAGGAGTTCTGGCTTCTTGCCGCAGCGCGGCACACGGGCGACATGACACGGAACTTGGGAACTTCAGCTACTGCTTGGCTTGCCTACAGCAGCTCCTTGAAGGCTTCCACCGTCAGGCGCGCGTCCTTCAGAACGTGGGAGAGAGTAGATCGCTTGATCGGCCGATGCGCGGGGACGACGATCTTCAACGTCTCTGTAGATGTACGCTTTTGAAGGCGTACATGACTCCCCCGTCGGCGGACGACAACCCAACCGTCCCGCTGCAGAGCGCGTATGACCTCCGCATAGGACAAACTGGGAACCTTGGTCATATCGCGATTTCCAGTTGCTCGGTTTTAGGTCCGAACGACGCGTCGTCCTCCACGGGCTCCAGGTACAGCTCGATCGCCTCGCGGATGTTGTGGAGGGCTTCTTCGCGCGTCTCGCCTTCGCTGATACAACCCGGCAGCGCCGGCACCGTCACCGTGTAGCCGCCCTCATCGCTGGGCTCCAATACAACCCTGAGTTTCATACGTCACCTCCAACAACAGGCTACCCTATCCGCCGCCCAAATGCAATCGCCGGCGGGTTAACCGACTACAACATCGCCCTGTTCGAACTCGAACGCGCCGTCGGCGTCCCGCTGGCGCCGCTGGGGAAAAGGCAATAGGAGCCTTGTCTCTCGCAGAGATCGCAAAGGCCGCAGAGCGGGCATCACAGACGACGGGGACACCCGGGAACTCAGCCAGCCTTCCTCAGGATGAAGTAGGAGCGCTTGCTTGGATGCTCCGCACCCGGGTACGGATAA
Organism: uncultured Verrucomicrobiota bacterium; assembly: GCA_964550015.1. Taxonomy (GTDB): domain Bacteria; phylum Auribacterota; class JABMQX01; order JAFGEW01; family JAFGEW01; genus CAZJXV01. Next base: position 183 of record CAZJXV010000103.1, on the reverse strand, counting down.
CGGATCAGGATATCAACCACCCGGAACCCGAGGCTCTCAACGAGCCGCTCCATGTCATATAGGCCTTTGTCAAAGGCGGAGACGTCGAAATACACGTTGGAGGCGGAGATAGCGCTCAGACGCGAAACGGCGCTCGCAGTGAATCCGTTCGCTATGATGCAGCCCTTTGGATCGCCGCCTATG
>CAZJXV010000102.1:0-13177 GCA_964550015.1 uncultured Verrucomicrobiota bacterium | reverse complement strand
AACGGCTACTCCCCGATCCTGTCGCCACCGCGCCACGTCTCGACTCTACCCGATTCTCGATTCTCGATTCTGTGCAGGTGTGGTATCATTGAAGGACGATGCAGCAGGAAGTGAGCCTCAGGCAAATCCGGCAGAAAGTCCGTTATCTGCACGCTAGGCTGCCTCAACCTGTCACCGCCATCCAAGGCGCATACGTCTTGCCGCGTCATCTGAGAGAGCAGGTCGTCACCTCGCGCTTTTCAGAAGAGTCGCTCCAAGAACTATCCAATGACATTGGGCGCTTCTTGGGCTTACGCAGCGGTGTGAGGGTCAAGGTTGGCATTGAGAGTTCAGAGCACTTGCCGGCCCCTGTGGGTAGCGCGGAACAGGCGGATCAAGTTGGGCTCTACAAAGTCAGACCTGGTGGTTATCGTGAAATAGAACTGACGAAGAAGTTCAGATTTGAGCTAGAGCACATCGCCGCCATCTTGGCACATGAGTGTACCCACAATTACCTGTACTCTCATGGATTGGAGGAAGCCGATGACTCCGAAGATGAGATACTAACCGACATCGCAGCGGCATACTTGGGGCTGGGCGGCCTGCTTCTTGAGGGATATGTGCCCATTGTCTGGACCACCGAGACGAAGGGCTTTTGGCCAGAATACACGATGCATACAATTCAGATAGGCTACTTGAATCGGCCCTCCATTAAGAGTGCGATTGAGGTATCAGCCGAAATTCGCGACTTGCGTGAGCTTCTTTCTAGTCTCCCGTGGCCAAGACGAATTTCTGCATCCCTTAACCTCAAGGCTGCTCGAAGGGAACGTAAGGCAAGGTTGAGGAGGCTCCAGTGGTTGCAGGCAGCTCTTGAGCAAGCAAAAGGACTGCATGATCAAGCCGTCAGTTCCCTTCGGGCCGTGACGCGCGACGGGCAGCAAAACAGGAGATCCCATCGAGGTGGAAAGGCATTGTTCAACCTGGCTAATGATCTGCTGCTTGGCACAAAGGCTACCGAGTTAGCAGCACTCTCGGAAGAATTGGCTCGAGTAAGACAATCGAATGAGATGGAGGACGGGCAACTGGAGGCCGTCTCGTTCAAAGTAGACTCCATATTGCGCAATGCCAAGTATTGGTGTCGCGTCGCACGGAAACTGTGTGGGTGATCGCGCTGGGCGTCCAGAAGCTACGACAAGGATGAGTCCAGGCGCAGGTGAGTCCCGCGAAGCGGCAGACGAAGCCGCCGAGCTACTGGGAGACATAGGCGAGCCGCCGGAAGGACATGCGAGCTGGGGTTGCGGAGTGCCGTGCATTGGGAAACGGTTACACCAGATTGGAGGTTTCCGGGATGGAATCTGTAGTGAGCGCCACAGTCAACGTGGAAGTTGTACTGTCGGCGGTGGTCAACCTGCTTGCCGCAGTCATCGGTGGGATCGTGGTTGCCGCGCTTGGAATTCGAACATGGCGCATGCAGGTGCGGGCGAAGGTGAGGCACGATGTGGCGCTACAAGTGCGCCGCGCCCTTTGCAGCTTCCGGAGAGCAATCGCCCATGTTCGGTTTCGCATGAAAGCAGACTGGGAGTTCGTGGAGAGACCCGGAAGGGATGCGGAAAGACTTGATTCAGGCGAAGAGCATCAACGCAAGCTGCACTACAGAGATGAAGTCTACGTGTACCAGAGCCGATTCAAGGTTCTCCAAGACGCGGCCGCCGAACTTGATGACGCGGAACTCGAAGCGGAGGCCGTCTTGGGGCCGGAGATCATCAACCTCTTGAAGCCCGTCAGACGGCTCTCGGTGCATCTGCACAGCAAAGTCAGGCACTATCTACATGATCTCAGCACGGGACATGGGAGTGATGAGAAAACCGAAGCGGTCATCTTCGACAGGAGCGAAGAAGACAAGCCCGACAAGTTCTCGAAGGATTTGCAGGCGAAGATCGATGCCGTCGAGAACTACACTCGACCTTACATACAGATGAAAGGGAAGTCATCGATTTAGGTAGCCTGGCGCGCCACCTGGCGATCCACGACGTCAGAGAGATGGCCGGGCATAGTTCCATCACCACGACGCAGATATACACACACGCGAGGAGACTGGCCCATCACGCCGCAGCCAAGGTGCTGGGGAAAGTAGGCAAGCCGCCGGAGCCATCTCTAGCCCCCTGATCTTGCGTGCGGTCAACACGGCCTAAAAGAACCCTCAATGAAGGATTCAATAGACTCAGCAATCTTTCTGAATCACAGTACCTACTACGCAGTAGCGTACAGGAACAACGTTGAAGTCCGACGGTTGGTGCGAGAACTGAGCGGAATCAAGGTGGAAACGGATGATGACGTTGACGTTGCTTGCGCGGTCAACGCAGCGATCCAGCGGCATGCAATGATAGTAGTTGTGTTCAGTGCGTTGACGCTGGAGGCCTTCATCAACTTCTACGCGATAGAGCATCTGTCCAAGCGTTTCTTGGAGCGCCACCTAGACAGGCTTGGCCCCGCAAGCAAGTGGCTCATCATCCCGAGATTGGTCTGCGGGAAGCAACTCGATACTAACGGGCAAGCTTACGAAGGGCTGCAAAGGCTCTTCAAGACACGGAACGAACTTGTGCATTACAAAGGCAAGATCACACCTATGAGCCAACTCCGGGATAGGGACTACAGTTACGTCGAGGAGAAGGACGCCGAGGACGCGATTAGCACAGTCTGGCAGGCCGTGACAGAGTTGAGCCGACTCGACACCCGTGTTACAAGCAGTTGGTTGGAGGACGCACAGACCAGTCCCTTCGTATAAGCTCAACGCCCGCGCCGGATCACTCGGAAGGCAAGACGCCTAGGCCCCCCAGCTCGCCCCGAGCACGCATCTCAGCAGCAAGCCTAATCACTGGGGCCATGAGCTTCCGCACCACGTAATCAATCTGCCGAACCCACAGCGGGCCGAAATGATAGTCATACAGAAGGAGACTTAGGGAGGCGACATCCGGTCGTTTCTTCGGATCAAGCGCCTCCGCGTTCCGTTCGCCGGTGCGTAGATCGGCAGAGACGCCTGAAAGCGGCCCGGCCTCCTTGATCGTGCTCGGGACGCGACCATGCTGATGGGCATTTCTGATCTCATCTCTGCCGACATCGAGCTTCTGGTATTCCTCGTCTGTCAGGAGACCGAGGTCGTGCGCCTCCTTGAGAAGCCAACCCATCGCCTTCTTTGCGAGCTTTTCAACATGCTCGACATCGGGCTTGCCCCAAACGGGATTCTTGTGCCACTCAATCGCAGCACGCAACGTTGCCTCCAACAGCGCATTCGCGGCAAGGACAGCGGCATGGTGCAGACCGGACAGGTCGCATTGACGCATTTCCTCGTGGAGATAATTGACTGATATCTTGCATCCTGCCAGGGCCTCGATGGGTTGACGGGACCGATGCCGCTTGCGAAGTGCTCCCTGCGCGTACGGATTCATCGTAAGCTCCTCAGAAGAACAGCGTGACTGAGAATGCTCGTCGGGGTCTTTGCTTTGCTCCGCTCGCACCCCAACGCGGCTAGGCTTCAACCCGGCACGCGATGATCGTACTAACGTCTATCCACCACGTATCCTCGCCAACCTTGAATGGGATACAGCGACCATTCCTTGACCCTTTGGGCTGTCCTTCGTCTTCTTTTGACCAGACACCGGGGCCGATGTCTTCGCCATTGCTCAGGCGTAGGATAACTGTCTGACCTCTGAAACCTTCCACGACTGCCATTTCCATGCCTGCAACCTCCGTCACTTCTTGACTGGCGCCGCCAGGGCAATGATGCCAGATTCCGGAAATTCCGGGGACACCCTACTCGATTCTTGCGCCCGGGACGGCAGCGCCGCCCGGAAGCGAATTGAGCGACGATTATGTGTGCTGTGCCCTAAGAGCAGGGTATCACCGTCGGCGAGGCGGGTCAAGAGAAATAATGAGTAGGTGTCGCTATTTTGCGTAGGCGGGTTCGTTGCCGGGTTTCCACTTGATGTTGCAGCCGATGCTGGGCTTCTGGTCGGGGCTGACGGGCGTGCCGGCGAGGACGGCGTCCACGGCGGCGGTGAGGTCGGCGCCGGTGACGGGGACGTCGTTGCCGGGACGGGCGGCGTCCATCTGCCCGCGATAGACGAGGGCGCGCGCCTTGTCGAAGAGGAAGAAGTCGGGCGTGCACGCGGCGGAGTAGGCCTTGGCGACTTCCTGGGTTTCGTCGAAGAGGTAGGGGAAGGTGTAGGCGGCGGCCTTGGCCTGGTGCGCCATGTTGGCGGGGCTGTCGTCGGGGAAGGCGGCGACGTCGTTGGAGTTGATGGCGACGACGGCGACGTTTCTGGCCTGGTACTCGCGGCAGATCTCGGCGAGCCTGGCGCGCACGTGCTTGACGAACGGGCAGTGGTTGCAGATGAACATGACGAGCAGGGCGGGGGCGTCGGCGAAGTCGCCGAGCGCGACCGTGTTGCCGTTGGTGTCGGGCAGGCTGAAGTCGGGCGCCGCGGTGCCGAGCTCGAGCATGGTGGAGGGCGTCATGACCATTGCGATGTCTTCCTTTGTGATTTTCGGGACGGGGTGACGTGTTGCCTGACGGTGTCTTCCTCGGGATGGCAACGGTCAAGGTGCTTCCGTGGTTCCCGGCGGCCGGCGTTTTTCAGGGACGCTCGTTGTTGTTGCGCGTTGGCGGGCGGGAGGGTAGGGTAGCCGGCCTGGTGCGGGCGAGCCCGGCACATCGTGACCTGGAGGCAATGGCTTGTGGTAATGGTCTGGGGTAATGGTTTGAGGGACTTGGATGATGGACGCTTCTTCTTCCGGCAACGCGCAGGCCCGCGTGCGCGTTGACCTCGGCGGGGAATGGGAGCGGTGGATCGGCGACGGGCTGCTCGACTGCGTGCAGGTGCCGTCGTCGTATCGGCCGGTGGGGACCGCGCGGCTTCGGCGCAGCTTCGATTTGGACGCGCTCGGTCCTGGCCGGCGCGCTGTGCTGCGGTTCGAGGGGATCGCCTATGATGCCCGCGTGCGCGTGAACGGGGAGGACGTCGGCGCGATGGGGCCGTGGACGCGGTACGAGTTCGACGTCACGCGCGCGCTGCGTCCGGGCCGTAACCGGATTGAAGTCGAGGTCAACGATTGGCAAGTGCCGCTGGGGCCGAGCGCGGGCTGGGAGGCGTACGGGGGGATCATCCGCGACGTGTTTCTCGAGCTGCGGCCCGACCCGTACATCGAAAATGCACATCTGCAATACGAGCTCAGCGCGGACATGGACCGGGCCGACTGCGCCCTAGACGTTTACCTGAAAAGCACCGCGGGAACACGTGCAACGCTACGCGCGGAATTGCTGTGGGGCACGGCCGTGGTTTCGCGCGCTGCCCAGGAATTCACTATCGAGGCGGGTGATTCGCAAGTAACACTTGATTGGCAGTTAAAATCGCCCGTGCTTTGGTCTCCCGAAGGACCGAACCTTTACACGATGCGCGTTAATCTGGAATCAGCGCACGGCAAGGACGATTATGCGATACAGACGGGCTTTCGCGATTTGAGGATCGACGGGCGCAGATTCGTGTTGAACGGGCGGACGCTGGTGCTGCGGGGCGTCGGCCGGCACGACATGTGGAAAGATCAGGGGCACACGTTGAGCGATACGCAGGTCGAGCAGGACATGCGGATGGCGAAGACGATGGGGGCGAACTTCGTCCGGCTGGTCCACTACCCGCACGACCGGCGGATCGTCGAGGCCGCCGACCGGTTGGGGCTTTTTGTGACTGAGGAATCGGGGCTGATGTGGATGAAGTTCGCGAAGCTCGATCGCGAGGTCATCGAGATCGGCCTGCAGAATCTCGAGCGGACGGTGCGGCGGGACTGGAACAGCCCGTCGCTGTTCGCGATTTTACTGGGAAATGAAAGCGAGCCGACGGTCGAAGTGATCCTTGAAGGAAAGCGACGCATGCGGGATTTGACGCCCGGGCTGTTCGTCTCGTTTGCACAGTGCGAGAAGCGGTTCTTCGACGAGGGCGGTTTGGGTTTCTATACGGTGCATCCGTATGGTCTTGATTATGAGATGAGCCTGTATCGCGACAGGGCCGTCGCGCTTGAAGGAGGCAAGCCCCTGGTTTTCACCGAATGGGGCGGGCGCGTGCTGGGGCAGTCGCCTATATTGATGAAAGCGAGCGTGGAGGAGATCGGCCGGCTCGTCGAGGAAGGGCGGTTGGCGGGGCACTCGTATTGGGGGTGGGCCGACATGCCGGAGTTCAGCCGGGGCGGGCTCGAGCCGGAAGACGGCATTCTGCGGTCGGGCGTCGTGACCGAGGACCGGGGCACGATACGGGATGATGTTCGTGGAGCATTGGTGGAGTTGTTTCGGTACGAGCCGAGGGCGCCGGTTCGGCCAGCGCGAGCGCCGGAGATTCTGACGCCTCGCACGAGGCCGCTGAGCTCAGAGAGCCGGTTTTTGCCGATCGACCTTCAACCGCTGCTCGACGTGCAGGAGCAGTCGGACGTGTGGGCGGAGCTCGAGTCCTTGATGGCGCGGTTCTGGAAGACGCACGGCATGACGGTGAAGCACTGGGACGAGACCGGCCGCACGTTCTGGCTGTGGAGTTGTCCCGAGGTCTCCGTCGGCGCGTTGCCGTTCACGACGGGGGTCCACGACGGACAGACGCGGCCCGTCGTGGTGACGCCGGGGCATCGAAAGGTCGAGGTCCCGCTCGGTATCGAGGCAGACCGGCTGCACGTGCTCGGTAACGTGACGCTGCCGGACGGATACCCGGTAACGGATAGACTGGGTGAGCGTGCGGCATCGTATGAAATCGTTTATGCCGACGGCGAACGTCAGCACGTGCCGCTGCGGTGGGGCACCGAGATCGCGCGGGCGAACATGATTGCGGTGGCGAGCCGGATTGATCCGGCCGCGGCGCAGGGCGAGCGAGTCGTGGTATATGTGAAACATCCGTTCCGGGAGGTGTATCAGACGCGACTGCTTTCGCTTGACGTGAAGCCGAAGCAGATTGACCGCCTCGTCTGCGAGTTGGAGACGCCGATGCCAGGGAACTATGCGGCGGCTGAGAGCGCTTCTACTGACGGAGACGCGGAACTTCCGCCGCTTGGGCCCGGCGAGAGGGCGCTGCTGCTTTTTGCCATTACGGCGGAAACGGGAGAATCAGCATGAACATGGCGAGGGCGGCATTTCTTCACTCGAAGAGATCGGGGAACGAGCTTTGCATGCTGTTGTGCTTTGCCACGTGTATGTGGCTCTGCTGCAGCATGGCCGAAGGCAGCGAGAAGAGTGCTGCTGATTCGCCCGGGCTTTCCTTCCCGGCGCCGAGGTTCAGGCCGATGGCCACAGACGTTTCGGGACTTGACTGTACCGTGATTAAGCTCGACGGGACATGGCGCATTCACCCGTCGCCGCCCGAGGGCTTTCACGCGCAGCCGGCGGAGGGGCCCGGGTGGTCGGACTTCACGGTCCCCGGCCAGTGGCTCCAGCAGGGCTTCGATATCCCCAGAGACAAGACCGCCGGCGTCGCGACGACGTTCGAGGTCCCGGAATCATGGGCGCGCAAGCGGATATTCCTGCGCTTCGACGCCATTCACGGCGGCACGGATTACTGGCTAAACGGCCAGCATCTTGGCACCAGTGAGAACCTGTTTACGCCTGTCGAGTTCGAGGTGACGGACGCCGTGCTGCCGGGACGACACAACCGCCTCGTTCTGGCCATGAAGGTCGACACGCCGTCCGAGACCATTTCCTTTTCCTCCAATTACGCCTTTCACAATCTCGGCGGGATTGACCGTTCGGTACGGCTCTTTGTCTTGCCGGCGATTCACATTGCGCGGCTTCATTATGAGACGATTCTCGACGAGGCCTACAGGGATGCGACGCTTGTGCTCAACACCGTCATCGACAACCCAGGCGACGCTGCCGTTTCGGGGTTATCACTCGGGGTGCAGCTCGAGGATCCGAAAGGGAAAGCAGTCAGTTTGCGGCAAAGTGAATTCCCGCTGAAGGGAGTCAAGCGCGGCGAGAATGCAATGGCCATCAGGATCCCCGTGACGAATCCTTTGAAATGGAATGCGGAGAAGCCGCACCTTTATCATCTGAGCGTCAGGCTCATGCAGGGGGACACGGCGCTCGAGACGGTGGAGCAGACTGTGGGCTTCCGCAGCATCGAGATAAAGAACAAACAGCTCTATATCAACGGCACGTTAGTGAAGATTCTGGGCACGGGGCTGCACCAGGTGAATCCGCTTTCGGGGCGCGCTGACACGGCGAAGTACGCGGCGGAAGACGTGCGGCTGATGAAGGAGGCAAACCTCAATTACACCCGCACGTGCCACTATCCATATCCGCGCGAGTTTCTCGACGAGTGCGACAGGCAAGGCCTGTACGTGGAGTGTGAAGCCCCATTCTGCTGGTCGGCAGGCAACAACGACCTGAAGATGGTCGAGTACTTCCTGGCGGGCACGGCGGCGATGGTCGAATACAACCGTGACCACCCTTCGATCATTATCTGGTCGCTGCTCAACGAAACGCCTTTCGGCCAGTGTTTCGTCGAGACGTTCAAGTTCGTGCGGAAACAGGATCCGTCGCGGCTGATCACCAATCAGGAGCGGGCCGGGGACTGCGAGATCTCGGGTTGGCACTACGGGCCGTTCCCTTTCGACGACCACCCGGACGTGCGCGACATTCCGCGACCGACGCTGTACGGCGAGTACATGCCGATCATGTCTGACCATTTTCCGGAGCAGTACGAGTTGAACCCCGGCCTCGACGTGACGTGGTCCGAGGGGCAGAACTCGAACAGCTCGTACGTGAGCCAGTTGCAGCACTCGCCGCACGTGATCGGCGGGGCGATGTGGGGGCTTATCGACGACGAGTTCGTGTTCGCCGACCGGAGCACCAAGGGGTATGGACGCTGGGGACTGATTGATGCGTGGCGCCGGCCGAAGAGCACGTGGTGGGACTGCAAGCTGATGCACTCGCCGGCGTGGGTGCCCGTGCGGGAAATCGAGTGGAGTCCCGGGCAGAGATCGGTGACGGTCCCCGTCGAGAACCGCTATTCCTTCACGGACCTGGGCGAGTTGAGATGTACGTGGGAGGTCAACGGAGTCAGTGGAACCTGCGAGCTCGACGTGCCGCCAAGGACGAACGGTACAATACCTGTTTCTATTCAGCGTGGCACGAAAGTGGGCGACAGGATCACGCTGCGGTTTGAGGATGCCCGCGGCGTCCTGGTGTCGGCACACGGCGTCCGGCTGGTTGGTCCGTCGAAGCAGTACTTCACGTTCAGCGGCACGTCGAAGATGAAGACGCGCACGATCAAGATGGACGGCGAGTTCTCGGAATGGAAGGACGTGCCCGAGCTGACCGTGGATGAGTTCGCCGAAAAGGCCGGCGATGCGAAAGAGGGGAACGACATCGAGAACGTGTGGATGGCCGCCGACGATGATAATTTGTATTTCTGCATACAATGCGCTCGGGCGATCACGAAGCCCTCGACGTGGAGCCCGACATTTGTGGTGGTGGACATCGACAGCGACGCGGCGACGGGTTATCCCTCGAAGCCGCTGGGCATAGACTATCTCGTTCAACCTTTTTCGGAGGGCCGGACCGACCTGATGATTCACCGCAGGCGTGCCGACGCGAACCACAAGGGCTGGAGCGCGTGGCACGACGCGGTGATCGTTGCAGACGCGTATGTCGTAGGCCGGGGCGAGCAGAGCGATCGTGTCGAATTGCGAGTCCCGTGGAAAGCGCTTGGGATCGCGGACGCGCCGGACGCGCGCTTCCGCTTCCGAGTCGAGGACGGCAGCATCGGGCTGTACCCGGACAGCGGCGACTGGGCGCCGAACTCCGAAGGGCAGCGCGCGATGCCGGCGCCGACGGCCGGCCGGCCGGATTGGAGCGATGACGGGAAGGTCATTAGGGTGCGCGGTGACTCGTTTATGCTGAAGTTGGATAAGTTGAACGGAAGGCTCTTGGATGTCGAGGGCGGGAAGCAGGTGCCGCTGATCGAGCTTCCGTCTCCGTTTTTTGCGAGGGCGGAGCCGCTCAACATGCGGGGCCCGCATAAGCCGCAGGGCCTTCCGTATGCCGAGTATCCGGATCCGAAGACGCGGAAGGTCGGGTCGCTGACAATCGAGGAGAGAGACAGGGCGGTTGCGATCGTTGTTGATGAGAGCTACACGGATTTCAAGGGGAGCTGCGTATTGCTCGTCGATACGGCCGGACGCGCGATGGTCACTTATGAATACGAATATACGGGCGAACGGTTCACGGCCGGCGAGATGGGGTTGCGTTTTCTGGTTGATGAGACGTGCCGCGAGATCCGGTGGCGGCGTAATGCCGAATGGGACGTGTACCCTGAGGACCACATCGGCAGGGCGATCGGCATCGCGACAGCCGAACGGCCCGACAGCAAGGGCGAGATCGAGTATCCGCCTTTTCTGAAAAGACCGCCGTGGTCGTGGGCGCTCGACGAGAACGAGTTCGGCACGCGGGACTTCCGAGGCACGAAGCACCACATTTGCGAGGCGGCGCTTCTCGCGCCGGATGGTTCGGGTATCCGCGTCGATTCCGACGGCACGACGACGGACGTGCGGGCGAACCTCTCGGCGGACGGCGTCGAGTTCCACGTGCTGAACGGATTCAAGCCTGCACGGCCCATGGGCGGCGGTTACCACCTGTGGCATTTCAGGAGCATCGGGACGGGCTACACGCTGTCGGGACGCTTTTCGATTCAACTGCTCGCAGCGGGCGGGAACTAGGGTAATTGTGAAAGCCGATTAGTTTAATCGTGAAATGGGAGGGAGCGATGGCAAAGGCGATCAAGTCGTACCTGAAGAGCAGGCCGAAGGGCGGGCTGACGCTGGCGGAGATGTACTCTTTTCCGCAGATCTACGGGGCGGCGCCCAGCTCGCTGAAATGGTCGTCGGGCAACGAGACGTTGGCGTTCCTGTGGAACGAGGCGGGCGAGCTGCGGCGCGACATCTACGTGTCGCGTCCGGGCACACGGCCGGTGCGGCTGACGGACTCGGCGAGGGTCGGGCCGCTGCCGGTCGAGGACGACGAGCGGCCCAGGGAGGACGTCGAGTACGCGGAACTGATGTACTCGGGCGTGAGCGAGTACGACTGGGCGCCGGACGGGTCGTGGATCGCGTACGTGTGCCGGGGTGATCTGTTCCGGATCGCGGCGTCGGGCGGCGAGCCGGTGCGGCTGACGCAGATGACCCAGGGCGTAAGCGGCGTGCAGGTGTCGCTCGACGGGCGGCGGATCGGCTTCAAGATGGGCGCGAACGTGTGGGCGTACGACGTCGAGCGGGGCTCGCTGACGCAGTTGACGTGTTTCCAGAAGGAGGAGGTTGCCGTCCAGCGCTATTTGTGGTCGCCGGACTCGACGTGGCTCGCGGTGTACGTGGAGGACCGGAGCATGTTTGAGAAGGTGAAAATGCCCGACTACTCGCCCGAGAAGGAGGTCAAGGTCAAGGAGCTGCGCCGCGGCAACGTGGGTAAGCCGCTGTCAAAGGTGCGGGTCGGCTTCGTGCCGGCGGCAGGCGGCAAGATGGTGCGGGCCGCGTTGCCGGCGCCCGGCGAGGAGACGAACGCAGACAAGACAAAGAAAGGCAAGGCCGACGAGATCGACACGGGCAACAGCATCCGCGTCCACGACGCCTCGTGGACGTGGGACAGCTCGAAGCTGCTGGTGGGGACGGTCGGCAAGGACTATAAGGATTACCATCTTTTTGCGGTTTCGCCCGACGACGCGGGGGCGCCCGTCGAGCTTTATACGGAGGTGCAGGAGCCGTGGTTCTGCCGCTGCGCGGTGGAGTCGAGCCCGGACTCGAAGTACGCGTACTTCGCGAGCTACACAAGCGGATGGAAGCACCTCTACCGCGTGCCGACCGCCGGGGGCAAGGCGGAGCAGATCACGAAGGGCGACTTCGATGTCACGGGCTACACGGTGCCGAAGAAGGGCGACCGCCTTTTCTACACGGCCAACGCACCACACCCGTCGGAGCAGCGCGTTTTCAGCATGCCGCTTGCCGGCGGGAAGGCGACCGAGGTATCACCCGATCTCCCGGCGTGCCAGGTTTTCCCCTCCGACGACGGGAGCGCGCTGGCGTTCGTCGCCTCGGGCATTATGGTGCCGCCGGAGATCTACCGGCCCTCGGATGGCGGGGAGGTGGTGCGGGTTACCACGTCGCCGCGGCCGGAGTTCGAGAAGATCGTGAAGCCGAAGGTGGATCGGTTCACGTTCACGAACGAGAGCGACGGCGAGACGATCCACGCGAGGATGATGTTTCCACGGAACTTCGACCCGTCGAAGAAGTACCCGGCCGTGCTCACGTGCGTGTACGCGGGCGGGGCGAAGGAGGGCTTCGGCCGCTACCAGGTGCTCGATACGTACATGGCGAACGAGATGGGCTACATCCTCGTTTCGATCGACCTGCGCGCGAGCACGGGCCACGGCCGCGACTTCTTCTACGGCTACCACAAGAAGATGGGGATCATCGACGCGGAGGAGTGCGTCTCGTGCGCCACGCACCTGCGGACGCTGCCGTACGTGGACGGCGAGCGGCTCGGCATCTGGGGCGGCAGCTACGGCGGGTTCCTCGTGCTGATGGTGATGTGCAGGCACCCGGGCGTGTTCCACACGGGGATCTCGTGGAAGCCGGTGACCGACTGGCGCAACTACTGGGACGGCTATGTGGCCGAGCGGCTCACGCGACCCGAGGACGCGCCGGAGGTGTACGAGGCAACGTCGCCGGTGTTCCATGCGGCGGGGCTCGAGGGCAACCTGCTGCTGGTGCACGGGATGCAGGACGACAACGTGCTGTTCCAGGACGCGGTGTGGATGGTGCAGAAGCTCGTCGAGGCGGGCAAGTATTTCGACCTGATGATCTATCCGAAGGACGACCACATGCTGGCGCTGCGGCGGGAGTCGCTGCCGGACTGCATCGAGCGCTTTGCCGCCTATTTCGAGGAGCACATGGGCCTGGGGCCCGTCGAGTAGGGGGACACACGGCGGCGCGGGCGGCTGACAGGTTGCTGAGAAACGCCGTCAGCCCCCGGAAGCCGTCGCAGCTTTGCAGATGCTTCTGCCGCCCCTCCGGGGCTCGGATTGTGTGTTTTCTCGTCGTGAACCTGGGGCCTACGGGGCTGCTGAGAAACCTGTGCCCTCGACGCCCCGTAGGGGCACCACGTGAGTAGCCGTAGGCGTAA
>CAZJXV010000101.1:7523-13247 GCA_964550015.1 uncultured Verrucomicrobiota bacterium | reverse complement strand
AATGACCCCCGAGCGTTGCTGCGCTACACGGGCACAGGACACTCCAAGTTATATGTCTCATGACCATAAGTCGGCAGCCGGACGCCTCCCGAGAGTTCGGGGACGCCTGGCGCGGTTGCCAAACAGATATCCACGTGCCGCCTAGGCGGAGAAGCTGAGTGGCCCCAAAGACCACATCCCCCATCGTTCTCTTCGACGGCGTCTGCAACCTGTGCACGCGCGCCGTCGCCATCATCATCAAGCGGGACCGACCCAAACAATTTCGGTTTGCCTCGATGCAGTCGGCCGCCGGCCGCGCCCTCCTCGACACGTTCCACCTCCCCGCCGACCGCCCCGACTACCTCGTCCTGATCGAGGGCGACCGCTGCTGCACCAGGTCCGACGCCGTCATCCGCATCGCCGCCCGCCTCACCCCCTTCTGGCGATGCTGGGCGGCGCTGGCGCGACTCATCCCCCGCCCGCTCCGCGACCTCAAGTACGACCTCATCGCCCGCACCCGCTACCGCCTCTTCGGCAAGCGCCCCGCCTGCCCCTTCCCCACCCCCGACACCGCCGACCGCTTCTTCTGAATGTCCCCCTTTGGCAAGCGAGGCGTAGCCGCTACAATAGCACCAGACGTATCCCGGATTCGTGAGGAAGGGCGATGTCTACCGGGCACAGCAATGCTGAGTGGGTTATCCTGGTTGGAGGGTTGTTGGTCGCCGTGATGCTCGGCCTGAGCCTGGGGAACCTGATCCCGGTAACCACGGAACAATGGCGCGCGTTCGGCTTCGCCGTGGCTGCCACCGCGGCTCTGGCCTTGGTGGTCTTCGCCCTGCGCAGGTCCCTCTGGGGCGACCGGCAGCGAGCATTCGTGGCATTCGCACGGCGCCGGGGGTTGTCTCTCGACGCGCAACGTCACACGTGGCACGAGCCGTGGCACACCGACTTCGAACTGTTCACAAGACACAAGCCCGTCGAGCGCTGGAATATTTTGGCCGGCACGTGGCAGGGCCTCGCCATGGAAGTATTCAACTGCGAGCAGAACGACTCCCCCACCGACGAGACAGCCGCACCGCTCCGGCGCACCATTGCACTTGTGCAGCTCGCCCAGGACTTGCCGGGAATCATCATCGAACCGAACAAGACGAACAGCCCGCGACGGGAGGGCAGCTTCATCACCTGGTACGGGGCCGTGGACGGCGAAGTGGAGCTATCCGACTTCCAGCGCCGCTACGTTATCATGACCGAGGACGACGTCGCGGCCGGTCAACTCCTCCACCCCGAGATGGAGACTTTCCTCCTCAAGAACTGGAACATCGGCGTGCAGATTGTCGGGCGGCGGGCCCTGTTCTACGCAGATCGGTTGCTGCGCCCGCACGAGATCGCACCGCTCCTCGACTTCGCCGCCGCCTTCTGCCAACTCATCCCCCAAAACATCACCCGCGACGGGGAGACAGCACTTGACCGGCAGAGCTGACACGCGACCCCCCGGCCCGCAGGTCGACGCCGACCACTACGCCGGCGGATACGACTCGCTCTACCGCTGGGTCAGCTACTGGTACCAGCTCCGCGAGCTCCGCCGCCTGCGGCCCGCGCGCGTCCTCGAGATCGGCGTCGGCAACGGCACCGTGAGCGCCGCGCTCGCCCGCGCCGGCGCCGCCGTCACCACCGTCACCACCCTCGACTTCGACGCCCGCCTCCGGCCCGACGTCTGCGGCGACGTCCGACGCCTGCCGTTCGCCCCAGGAGAATTCGACGCCGTCCTGTGTGCCCAGGTCCTCGAGCACCTCCCCTTCGACGAGCTGCCGGCCCTGTTGCACGAGATCCGCCGGGTGAGCCGCCGCCACGCCGTCATCTCGCTGCCGTGCTCGCGCGCCGGCCTCTTCATCGTCCCGACAATACTCGGCGCCGCCACCGCGCCGCGGCTCGCCTTCCGCCTCCCGCTCCCGAACGCCCTCTGCCGCCTGCTGTTCCGGCAGCACAAGTGGGAGATCGGTCGGCTGGGCTTCCCGTTACGGAAGGTGCGCCGCGCCATCCGGGCCGCCGGCTGGCGCATCGCGCGAGAGGTCGAGCCCGTGCTCAACACCTACCACCGCTTCTTCGTCTTGGAGAAAACGGCCACAGATTGACGCAGCTCTGCGGTGCTGATCTGTGGAAATCGGCGGTTAATCCCCCTCTTCTTCCGCCGGCAGCAGCTCGCCGAGCCGCACCTTCGCCCGCTGCAGCCGCTGCCTCAGCTCGAGGTACTCCACGTCGTCGGCCGCCACGAGCCCCTCGATCCCGTAGTGCGCCTTCAGATACGCCGCCCCCTCGCGCGTCTCCGAGAACTCGATCAGCGCCGCCGCAAGCTGCTCGCGCACCACGTCGGGCACCCGCGCCCGCACCGCCACCGCGTCGTACGGCACCGCGCGCGTCACCGCCAGCGGCACGACGTCCTCAAAGATGCCGGGCACGTCGTAAAACAGCGCCGCGCGCGCATCGTCGGGGTTGCCCTCGGCGTTGACCCGCCACGTCACGAACCCGACGTCCGCCTCGCCCTCGTAGACCGCGCGCACCACCGCCGCCTCGTCGTGGAGGTACGTCACCCGCGACGGCGTCGCCTTCTCCTCGGTCACCAGCACGCGCTGCAGCAAGCAGCCCGCCGTGGACGCCGGCTCGACCGCCGCCACCACCAGCCCCTTCGCGTCCGCCACCGTCACCAGCCCGTGGTCGGCCCGCACCAGGATCAGCCCCCGCGTCTCGAGCGTCCCCGCCCGCTGCGCCTTGAGCACCGCCAGCAGGTTGTACGGCTCCGACGCCAGCGCATACACCGGCGCCGGCAGCACCAGCACGTCCACCGCGCCCTCGTCGAGCAGGTCGAGTACCTCCCCAAGCGACCCCGCCGCGACCTCCTCGCACACAAGCCCCGTCCGCTTGCGCACAAAGTCGCCCAGGGGCGCCGCCTTGCGCTCCGCCACCGGCACCGCCAGCTCCAGCGGCCGCTCCTTCGTGCCGATCGCGCCTTCCTCCTTCGGCCCCCCACAGCCGGCAAGCGCCACCGCAACGCACAGGACCGCCCCCATGCACACGGCAGCGTTGTAGGGCGGGTGCCCCCAAGCTCGTCGAAGACCAGCCGCCCGCCGTCCCTGTCTCATTCGCCAAAGGGTCATCTCATCCTGTCCGGCTCGCATCCATACCCTGCGACGCCCCGGCCGCCGGATTGTTCACACCCCCGCGCCGAGCGCCCCATCCTACTTGCTCTCGAACACCCGCACCTCGACGAGATGGATGCCCGGGTTCGCCGAATTATGCAGGATCGTCACACGGACGTATCGCGCCGTCACCGCCTTGAACGTGTGAAGAAAGCCCAGACTCGTGGCCCGCCTTTCGTTCTTGCTCATGTCCGCGACCGTCGTCCAGGTCTCGCCGTCAGCCGAAACCTCCACGGTATACTGATATACTTCGTGCGCCCATCGGTTGAACACCTGAACGCGATCTATCTTCGCCGGCTTCTCGAGATCGATACGAATCCACTGCGGCACCGGCGCCGCGTGCCACGCCGAATCGGTATTCCAGGAATCGCCGTCCACGGCACGCTCAGGCTGATGGTTATGAACCGTCCCGCCCGAGATCGTCACCGGCTTCCCAACCGCGATCCCCATCGCCGGCGAGTACGGCCCCCATTCCTCGGGCCAGTCCCTGTACCGACGGAACAGCTCCTTCGCCACGTCCAGCCCATCGCCGGAAGCACGCGCCTTCGGCAACCCCGTCTTGCTGCACCAGTCAAGCTCCCACTGGGCGATTGACTTGCTCCATTCGTCCTGGGAAAACGCGTCCGGGTCCGTCTTTGCCAGCACATCGAAATACCGCTCGAACCGCGGCGCATAGAAGTTCGAGATCAGACCGCTCCACTCCTTCCGCGCGTAGTCGAACAGCACCGTACTGCCCCACACGGTGAGCTGGAGCCGCGCGTTCTTCTCGTAGAAGTCCGCCTCAGTCGAATCCGTCCCCCAGCGCCGCGCATCATTGATCCACTTCGACAACCGATACTCCGGCCGCGTCCCGACGAGCCGGTCAAGGTCATCGAGCAGCTCGAGGTAGTCCCGGCGACACGTCTTGAATTCGGCCCGGTCACCATTCTGCCACGCGTTGACGACCCGCTGCAGCGAGAAGAAGGTCGCATCGCCCAGGTAGTGCTTCATCAGGTCAACGAGGTCGCGCGTGTACAGGTCGTTCGCGCCGAACTCGTCGCTGCACTCCAGAAACAGCTCGACCGTCTCCCTCATCTTCTTGGGCTCGGGATAGGCACTTCGGTCCCCGAACGTCGGGCGTCGCAGGTATACGGGCGTGGGGAAGCCCGAATTCCTGTAAATCGTGTCCGTAATAGCATCCCATGCCTTTCCCATCTTCGGCGGATAGCCGCCGTAGCGGCTCATGCAGTATTCTTTGACCCATTTCTTGTAGTCGAGCGGCTTTTCGTCCCACATCGCGTCCGTCAGCAGCTCGTAGAACGCAGTGTTGTTCTCGATGCCCTCGGGCACGAGCCCATAACCCACCATCTGCCTGCACGCGTCGCTTTCGAAATGACCCGCCAGGCCGGCGAAATGAGGCATGTTGCCGTAGAGCGTGGTTATATGGCCGTAGTTGCTCATGAGGCAGTGTATGTATTGTCGGTTATACCGGCTCCACATGTTGCCGCCGAACCCGGCAAGATCGAGAATGATCATCCGTTCCGTCGGGACCTTGCTGAACAGCGCGTTGATTTCTTTCTCGCGCCAAAAGCTCCCGTCGAGAAACACCCAGCCCATCATCAGCCACGTCCCGTCAGGATCACCGGCGAGGATGGATTGCAGCACCGATTCGCCAAACGCGGCAAGCTGCTCGAGCTTCTCCTCGTCTTTCACATCGGGCCGCATCTCGTTGAAGGTGTCGGCAAGATAGAAATGGTCTGAGCCGAACTCCTTTCGGTATTCCTCAATAAACCTCTTGCCGATTGTTTGGAACATCGGGTCGGTCGGATTCAGAATGAACGTTGGCCCGAACCCGTACCAGCCGGTGGTCTTCATCACCTTGGCCTCGGGAAATCTCCTGGCAAACGCGGGGGGAATAAAACCCGAGAAGGCCGGTACGATGGGCGTCATCCCGAGCTCCCGCTCCCGCTTGAGGATCTTCTTCTGCAGCTCGCTCTGCGCATCCAGCCAGCCCTGCGGAAGTCCGCCTCCATGACCAATGATATTCCCCATTCTGTACCACGGCAGAAACGCCGGACCGGCGAAAAACTCCTTCAAGTCCTCGTCGGTGAAGCCGTACTCCTTCCAAACCTTCTGCCAGACCGCCTCCTGCGCGTTCATCGCCAGCGGCAGGTTGATCCCGTGCAGCGCCATCCAGTCGATCTCGCGCTCCCACCGCGCCCAGTCCCACCACACCAGCGTGTAGCCGAACGTGCACACGTTGAAGTAATGACGGTACTTGTTCCAGCAGACAACCCGGGTCCTCGGATAATCCGGAAATCGCTCCGGCAAGGGCAGGCGATTGCCCTCCCACGAGACGTGGCACCCGCACGCCTTGCGAAGATACTCGTACGCGCCCCTGGAAATCGCGACACCGCTCGACCCGGATACGGTGACCTTCCCATCACTGGCCTCGACCTCGAACACGTCAACGCCGTCTTCTTTCGGCATTTCCTTCAGCACAAACTCGTTCGCCCTTTCGCCAATAAGTCGCTCGAGAACGCCTCTCGCCGACGATTCCGCTCCTTTTTCG
>CAZJXV010000101.1:0-7513 GCA_964550015.1 uncultured Verrucomicrobiota bacterium | reverse complement strand
CTCCCAGTCCTCGTCGAGGACGGCGTCGAACCCAGGCTTGGGCACCTTCCTCTTCTTCTCCTGCGTCCGCTCCTTTTTCGGCAAGCGCTGCTTGCATAAACGACGCAAAACAAATCGCCGCAACAAAACAGACCGCACCTTTTGTAAAGAACCTCGAGTGTTTCATCCTGACGTCTCCCTATTCGTTCGGAAAGCCGTATGGCTTTTCTATTTCGCCCTGAATACCCTTACCTCGACGAGATGTATCCCCGGCAAAGTGCCGCTCGGCAGAGCTGTCAGGCGGACATATCTTGCCTTGAGCGGTTTGAACTTCTGAGCCATGCCGAAGCTTGTCGCTGGAACCTCGTTCTCGCTCTTATCGTCAATCATCGTCCACGTTTCGCCGTCCGCCGACGCCTCGACGGTGTACTTGTAGATTTCGTTCGTCCATCTCGTATAGACCCGAACGCTGTCTATCTTCTCCTCCTTCTCGAGGTCAATGCGAATCCACTGGGGTAGATTGATCGCACGCCAGCATGAGTCAGGATCAGATGAATTTCCATCCACCGCGCGTTCCGGCCCGTGGCCTTCGTTCGTTCCGCCCGAAATCGTGACGGGTTTGCCGACGGCAATCCCGACCACCTCGGGCGAAGCGGGCCCGTACTGGTCCGGCCAGTCGCGGTAGCGGCGGAACAACGTCTTGGCAACGCCAACGCTGTCGGTGGAGAATGTCTGCTTCGGCAGGTTGGTTTTCCTGCACCACGCGAGTTCCCATTCGGCAAGCGCTTTCATCCATGTCGGGTCGAGCGGTGTGTCCGGAGGCGATCTCCTGAGGAGAGCGAAGAACCGCTCGTAACGGGGTATATAGAAACTAGAGATCAGGCCGCCCCATTCTCGTGCCGAGTAGTCGAAAAGCTGGGTGCTTCCCCAGACGGTGAGAAGCATCCGAGCGTTCCATTCGTAGAAATCGGCCTCGCGAGAGTTCTTCCCCATCTTCCGCGCGTCGCGTATCCAGCTCGAGAGCCGGTATTCCGGCCTCGTGCCGACGAGCCTTTCGATATCCTTAAGGAGGTTTATATAATCCCTACTATACTTCTCGAAATTGCTTTTGTCTCCTTCCTGCCACGCGACGATCGCTCGATCGAAAAAGAAATACGCGGCATCGTCGAGATAGTGTTTTGTGAGGTCAACGACGTCCCGTCCGTAGGCGGTGTTCTTTTCCAGTGTGTCGCTGTCCGCCAAGAAGAGATCGAGAATGTGTCGCATTTCTTTCGGGTCCGGAAAAGGTCCTCGGACGCCGAGCGTCGGACGCCGTAGATAGACGGGCACGGGAAACCCACCGGTCGAGTAAATAGTTGAGGTGATCATCTCCCATGCCTTTTCGACCTTCGGCGGGCAAGCGCCGTATCGGCACCGAGCGTATTCTCTTGCCCATGCCTTAAGATCAATCGGATTCGCATCCCACATCACGTCGGTAAGAAGTTCAAAGAACACCGCGTTATTCTCGGTCCCTTCCGGCGTCATTCCAATACCGACCATGTCCCTGCAGTTCGGGTCATCATAGAACCCCTGAAAAGAGATCAACCAGGGCAGGTGTCCGAACAGCGTCGTCAATTGCCCGTAATTGTGGAGCACGCAGAACATAAACTGGATGCCGAACTTGCTCCAGTGGCCGCCCCCGAAACCGGCGAGGTCGAGAATGATCACCTTGTCTTTTGGAACCTTGCTGAAAAGGGCCTTGACCTCATTCTCTCCCCAGAATGTGTCGAGAAACGCCCAGCCCGACATCAGCCAGATCCCCTCCGGATCTGAAGAGGTGATGGATGTGTAGATCGTGTCCCCCAGCGCCGAGAGCTCGTCGAGCTTTGTGTCGTCGCTCGTGAAGTGCGGTGTCATCTCCATAAACGTATCCGCGAGGTAGAAGTGATCTGCCCCGAATTCCTTTTTGTATTCCGCGGCGAATCTTTTCCCGATTTCCAGAAATAAGGGGTCCTGCGGATCGAGCCTGTACGTGGGATCAAACCCGTACCATCCCGAACCCTTTATGACATTAGCTTTCGGGAATTTCTTCGCGAACGCACGCGGAACAAAACCGGCGAATGCGGGTGTGACCGGCATCATGCCGAGTTCACGTTCGCGGGCGAGGATTCTTTTCTGAAGCTCACGCTGCGAATCCATCCAGCCCTGCGGCAATGGACCGGCGTGGCCGTTGAGATTCCCCATCCTGAACCACGGCAGATAAGCGGGCCCCGAAAAGAATTCGTTTAATTCCTCGTCGGTAAAGCCGTATCCTTTCCAGACTTTCCACCAGACGGCTTCCTGGCCGTTGAGCGCAAGGGGCATGTTGTAGCCGTGAAGCGCCATCCAGTCGATCTCGCGCTCCCACCGCGCCCAGTCCCACCAGAGCATCGTGTAGGAGAACGTGACGACGCTGAGGCAATGACGGTACTTGTTCGGGCACACAACCCGCGTCTTCGGGAAGTCCGGCATCCGTTTAGGCAGCGGCAGCGTGTCACCGTCCCACGAGACGTGGCACCCGCACGCCTTGCGTAGATACTCGTACGCGCCGCGCGCGATCGCGACGCTGCCTGAACCCGACACCGTTACCGTCCCGCCGTGCGCCTCGATCTCGAACACATCGTGCCCATCCTCTTGCGGGATGACGCGCAGGACGAACTCGTCCGCCCGCTTGCCGATCAGACGCTCCAGCACCCCCCGCGCCGCCGTCTCCGCCGCCCCACCGGGCCCATCAGCCCACGCCACAGTCGCCATGCAACCAAGCACCCCCACGCATACCATCATCCGCTTGATGAACTTCATCGGACACGTCCTCGCCATAGGTCCCTTATCTCAGTTTCACGAGCCGTCCCGCTTTCAGTAGCCGCTCGCCTGCAGATCAACAAGTGAGGACGGCTCCCCCGGTACCATTCAGATCAAGAACGGGAATCGGGAAACGGCGCTCTATCCGTCGGCCGGCTCACCCGCTGCGCACCTCCGGCACCCGGGCAAGCCGCTCGGCGAGGCGCATCAGCAGCCGTTCGTCGTCGCCGCTGAACGCCGCCGGCCGGTGGCTGTCCACGTCGATCTGCCCGAGGATCCGCCCGTCCTGGGCGTCACGAATCAGCACCACCAGCTCCGACTTCACCTTCGGGCTGCACGACAGGTAGTTGTCCAGCGTCGTCACGTCCGGCACGTTGATGTTCTGCCCTTCGGCCGCCGCCGTGCCGCACACGCCCCGGCCCACGGGAATCCGCGTATGCTCGGTCGGCGCCCCCACGAACGGACCAAGCTGGAGCTCCTTGCCCCGCAACAGGTACAACCCCGCCCAGTGATAGGCACGCCGCACCCGCCGCAGCGCGCGCAGCGCCGCCACCACCGCCTTCTCCCAGTCCGCGACGGCCTCCAGCACGCTCTCGAACTCGCCGACCACCTGCCTGGCCAGCCCATCCGCGTCAAGTGCCATGCCGTGCCTCACCCCTTCTCACCGCACCCACGCTACCAGACCCACCCCCACCGGCGCAAGACCCCTCCGTGCCCGTAGCGCCGGTATCCCCTGACCTGACCAGAGGCAGGTCAAAAGTTGCCAACTGCCTCGGCGGCGTCCTTTCCCCGACCACCGCAACACTGTAGCGCCGGCATCTTGCCGGCTGTCTCGGGGGCGTCCCGCCCCCGGTCCATGCAATAAGGGAGACGATCACCGACCGCCCGTCGATCCGGTCCTCACTATTCCCGCACCACCGGATTGCTCAGGCTCCCGATCCCCTCGACCTCGACCGTCACCCGGTCGCCCTCGCGCAGAAACACCGGCGGCTCCCGCGTGAACCCCACCCCCGGCGGCGTGCCCGTAAAAATCACGCTCCCCGGCCAGAGCGTCATGCACCGCGACAGGTAGCTCACCAGCTCCCGGCACGAAAACACCATGTCCGACGTCCGCGACTCCTGCATCACCTCGCCGTTGAGCACGCACCTGACGGCCACGTCAGCGGGGTCGAGGTCCGTCTCGATCCACGGCCCGATCGGCGCAAACGTGTCGAACGACTTCGCCCGCGCCCACTGCTTGTCCAGCTTGAACTGGCAGTCGCGCGCGCTCACGTCGTTGCCGCACGTGTAGCCCAGCACGTAGTCGAGCGCCTCGTCGGCCGGCACGTTCTTCGCCTCGCGCCCGATCACGATCACCAGCTCCGCCTCGTAGTCCACCTCCTCGGGCGCCATTTTGGGCAACACGATCGCCTCGTCGGGCCCAACGACCGCGTTCGGCGTCTTCGCGAGCACCACGGGCGCCTCGGGCGGCGCCATGCCCGTCTCGGCCGCATGCGCCGCGTAGTTCAGCCCGATCAAGATCACCTGCCGCGGCTCGACCGGCGCCAGCAGCCGGGCCGCCGACCGCGCCACCGTCTCGCCCGTCGGGCCCTCATCGCCAAGCACCCGAAACACGTCCCCCTCGACCACCGCCGCAACCACACGGCCGCCCACCTCGATCCTGCCGATCCTCATGCCGCTGCTCCTTACATTGGGTGAAGCACGCCGACGCCCCCAAAGGGCATACTACCCTACTTCGCCCCGCCACCCATCTCAAGCCGCAGTTCTCAACAGAAGTCTCCTCTCCAGGCCCTCGGCGGGCGGCCACCTTCGGTGGCTTAGGGGACCCGCCCCACATCCCCTCGTCAGGCGCCGCGCGAGCGCTTGCCCGCCGTAGCCTCCGCGAAGGTGGTTGTAGAACGGGTGCCCCTGCGCCCGCCGAAGCCGCGGAGACTTCGGCGAGCTCCGTCGAGCCGCGGCGCCTGAACGTCGCGCGCAGGAAGGGGCCTCAACGCAGCGCAGAGATCAGGAAGGTGCGGCTGGAGGCGGCACCCGGATTCGAACCGGGGATCTGGGATTTGCAGTCCCGTGCCTTAGCCACTTGGCTATGCCGCCCCCGAAGGCGTGCATCCCCTTTGTACGCCCGCCCCACCGGCCTTGTCAATACGCCTCGCGTTCCCCTCTGCGCCCTCTGCGCCTCTGCGAGAGGCCCCTCTGCTGCTTCTCGCAGAGCCGCAGGGACTGCAGGAGCCCGGATGTTCGGCCACGCCCGACCGACTGTGTGCTATAGTGCGGCTGCAAGACTCAACACCGGCGGGAACACCCGATGGCTTTCCGAGGCATCCTCGACAAGCTCAAGACCGGTCTGAAGAAGACGCACGACCGGCTCGCCGACCCCCTTGTGCGCCTCGTCCGGGGCCGGCGCGCCGACCAGGACACCCTCGACGAGCTCGAGGCCACCTTCCTGCAGGCCGACATGGGCGTCGAGACCACGGAACGCCTCCTCGACGTCATCCGCGACACCTACAAGGACGAGGGCCGCGTCGAGCTGCCCCGCCTCCTCGAGCGCCTCGAGGCCGAGCTCGTCGGCGAGCTCGCCGAGGACGCCGCAGGCCGGGACGCCGCCCCCTTGAACCTGGCGCCCACGCCGCCGACCGTCATCCTCGTCGTCGGCGTCAACGGCACCGGCAAGACCACCACCATCGCCAAGCTCGCGAAGATCCTTGGCGCCGACGGCACAAAGACCCTCTTCGCCGCGTGCGACACTTTTCGCGCGGCCGCCATCGAGCAGCTCGCCATCTGGGCCGACCGCGTCGGCGCCGGCCTCGTCAAGCACCAGCACGGCGCCGACCCCGCCGCCGTCGCCTTCGACGCCGCCGAGGCCGCCCTCGCCCGCGGCGCCCACTACCTCATCATCGACACCGCCGGGCGGCTGCACACCAAGGTCAACCTCATGGAGGAGATCAAGAAGATCCAGCGCACCGTCGCCAAAAAACTTCCCGGCGCCCCGCACGAGACCCTCCTCGTCCTCGACGCCACCACCGGCCAGAACGCCCTCCAGCAGGCCCGGCTCTTCAACGAGGCGCTGGGCCTCACCGGCCTCGTGCTCACCAAGCTTGACGGCACCGCCAAAGGCGGTATTGTCATAGCCATCCAGCGCGAGTTCCACGTCCCCGTGAAATTCATCGGGGTGGGCGAGGGCCTCGACGATCTCCAGCCCTTCGTCCCCGCCGAGTTCGCGCGCGCCCTGCTCGAGTAACAACGGAGGTCCACGGCATGTGTGGCCGGACCGACAACCCCCAGGAAACCTTCATGCGCCGCGCCCTCGAGCTCGGCGCCCAGGGCAAAGGCACCACCAGCCCCAACCCCCGCGTCGGCGCCGTCGTCGTCAAGGACGGCGCCATCGTCGGCGAGGGCTACCACGCCCGCCCCGGCGAAGGCCACGCCGAGGCCGTCGCGCTGCGCGCCGCGGGCGAGCGGGCCCTCGACGCCACTCTCGTCGTGACCCTCGAGCCGTGCTCGACCCCCGGCCGCACCCCGCCGTGCACCGCCGCCATCATCGAGGCCGGCATCCGCGAAGTCGTCTACGGCACCGTGGACGTCAATCCCGCGCACGAAGGCCGCGGCCTCGAGCTGCTGCGCACGAGCGGCGTCCGCGTCACCGGCCCCGTGCTGCCCGACGAATGTCAGGCCCTCAACGAGGGCTGGCCCAAGTTCATCACCCAGGGCCTGCCCTTCGTCACCGTCAAGGCCGCCATGAGCCTCGACGGCAAGCTCGCCACCGCCACCGGCAAGTCGCAGTGGATCACCAGCGACGCCTCCCGCCGCCACGTCCACCGCATGCGCTACGAGACCGACGCCGTCCTCGTCGGTCTCGGCACCGTCGTCGCCGACGATCCCCAGCTCACCCCACGCGGCGACTTCCCCGATCAGGCGCGGTGCCCCTGGCGCATCATCGTGGACGGCGCCGCCGGCATCCCCCTCGAAGCCACCGTGCTCACCGACGAGTGGCGCGCGCGCACCATCGTGGTGACCACCAAGGACGCCCCCGTCGCCACGCGCGAGCTCATCGAGGCCGCCGGCGCCCAGGTCCTCACCCTCCACGGCGACCTCGACAACGTGGACCTCCACGAGCTCATGGCCGCGCTCGCCGAGCGCGGCATCATCTACGTCATGATCGAGGGCGGCGCCACCGTCATCACCAGCGCCTTCGAGCACGGCATCGTGGACAAGGTCGCGCTCTTCTACGCCCCCATGCTCATCGGCGGCCGCGACGCCCCCTCGCTCATCGGCGGCACCGGCGTCTCCACACTCGACGACGCCATCGCCCTCACCGACCTCCAAACCACCCGCCTCGGCGACGACCTCCTCGTCGAAGCCCGCCTCCGCCTCCCCTGACCCTGCCGAAGGGAGCCTCCCGAAGGAAGCCCGTCGAACGGAGCCTCCCGAAGGAGGCCTGCCGAAGAAAGCGTGTCGAAAGAAGCCCGTCGAAATCGGCTTGCCGAACCCCCCGCTGCCAACGGGAGCGTGCCGAAGGGCCTGCCGAAGCACCCCTCGGAAGAGCGTGTCGAGAAACCCTTGCCAACGGGCCCTCCCACAAGCGCCGTAGGCGCGCCTGCAAGTAGCCTCGGGCGAAAGGGCCTGCTGAAGAACCTCCGCCCGCAACGCCCCGTAGGGGCGCCACGTGAGTAGCCGTAGGCGTAAGCCTACGGACCGCGAGCGAGGAACAACCAAC
>CAZJXV010000100.1:0-13279 GCA_964550015.1 uncultured Verrucomicrobiota bacterium | reverse complement strand
CAAACCAAAACATAGCCTGAAGGGCTTACATAAACCGAGTTTTTCAACAGGCCCGCCTGCCCGTGGTACAGGATGCGCTGATGCGGCCGAACCCCCGCAGGGGGTGACATCGGCTCCCGGCCACGCCGCTAGTTCCTCGCACTCATTCTCCGGCAGGACATACCACGGCTCCGTTGTCCGGGCACCCGTGTGAGGCACCCAAATGTCTTTCTCGCCCTTGCGCTGGAAGCCGTGTCTCACATAGAAGCGTTGCGCTCGGAGATTGTCCGCGCGAGCGCAGAGGCCGAGCTTGACCCCCGCCAGGGCACCCACAAGCTTCAGAAACAACATGGCCAGGTCGGCAAGCCCGCTCCCATGCAGTCTGTCCGACACGCCCATGCCGATCATGGCAACCTCGTCCTCGCCAGAGCCTGTCTTCTCTCTCCGCTGCAGGCAGCCGATCTCCTCGATGAGAAGGTAGCCCACAACAAACCGCGAGAGCATGACGACAAAACGTGCGTCTTCTCTCGATTCGACACGCGCAACGATGCCCCGCAGGGCGGCGTCCGTTGTGTTGTGCTCGTCAAACGCCTGCCGGGACTGCGGAGAAAGGCCGAACTCCGGGTCCAGGCCGTCATAGAAATCCCGGAAGGCCTGGAAATGCCGTTCGCACAGAGGTTCAATCCGAACCAGCCCGTGTGCCTCCAAAACACACTCATACCGGATCCCAAAAGGGTCATCCGCCCCAATGATCCGGAGATTGGCGACGGAAATCCTTTCTCGCACGCGTGCCGCAAAACGTTGGGAAAGGACGGCGTCCCGAACTGCAGACATATCTGAGGTATTGTTCATCTTGTCGCCTCTAACGGCACGGCCATCGCCTTCGAGGGTGCACGCCTGACGACACCTTCCGCGATGGGTCTCTCGCAGACAGTTACGCGATCGAGTCGCAAGTCCACCGGCACCCGCCCTCCACGGGCTTACGCCCGTGGCGCGTCCTTGCTCCCGACGAACGCGCCCCGCGCGTTCGTCTATGGAGCAGACCCTGTCTGCTCCCCTTTCCCGTAGTACTTCTGGATCTCCTCCTCGGTCAGCCGCGTCAGCTCGTCCTTGGGCAGCATCGAGATCACGTCCCAGCCCAGGTCGAGCGTCTGCCCGATCGTGCGGTTCTCGTCATAGCCCTGGTTGAGGAACCGCCGCTCGAACGCCGCGCCGAACTTGATGTACTCGTAATCGAGCGGCGTGAGCTCTTCCTCGCCGATGACGCTCGCGAGCGCCCGCACGTCCTTGACGTGCGCGTACGCGGCAAAAAGCTGGGAGGCAATATGCGCGTGGTCCTCGCGCGTCATGCCCGGGCCGATCCCGTCCTTCATCAGCCGCGACAGCGACGGCAGCCCGGCGATCGGCGGATAGATCTCCTTCTGGTGCAGCTCGCGCTCGAGCACCACCTGCCCCTCCGTGATGTAGCCCGACAGGTCCGGCACCGGGTGCGAAATGTCGTCGTTGGGCATCGTCAGGATCGGCATCTGCGTGATCGACCCTTCGATCCCCAGGATCTTGCCCGCCCGCTCGTAGATCGACGCAAGGTCGCTGTAGAGGTAGCCCGGGTAGCCCTTCCTCGACGGGATCTCGCTGCGCGCCGTGGCGATCTCGCGCAGCGACTCGCAGTAGTTCGTCATGTCGGTGAGGATCACCAGCACGTGCATGTTCACCTTGAACGCGAGAAACTCCGCCACCGTCAACGCCGTGCGAGGCGTGATGAGCCGCTCGATCGAGGGATCGTCCGCCAGGTTGATGAACAGCACCACGTTCTCGAGCGCGCCCGTCTCCTCGAAGCTGCGAATGAAAAAGTTCGCCACGTCGTACTTGATGCCCATCGCCGCAAACACCACGGCGAAATGCACGTCCTCGCCGAGGATCCGCGCCTGCCGCGCGATCTGCGCCGCGATCATGTTGTGCGGCAGTCCGTTGCCGGAGAAAATCGGCAGCTTCTGGCCGCGCACCAGGCTGTTCATCCCGTCGAGCGCGCTCAGCCCCGTCTGGATGAACTCCTTCGGGTAGTCGCGCGCCGTCGGGTTGATGGGCAGCCCGTTGACGTCCTGCTTGTCCTCGGCGATCGGCCGCGGCAGCCCGTCGCGCGGCCGGCCGATGCCGTCGAACACCCGCCCGAGCACGTCGCGCGTCACCGGCATCTCCACCGGCCGGCCCTTGAACCGCACCCGCGTCGTCGGCACGGTGAGCCCGCTCGTGCCCTCGAACACCTGCACCACGGCCCGGCCCTCGCCCGTCTCGAGGATCAGCCCCGTGCGCGTCACCCCGCGAGGATCAATCACCTCGACCATCTCGTTGTAGCCGACGTTGTGGATGTTCTCCACGATCACGAGCGGGCCCGCCACCTCGGCGACCCCGACGTACTCGCGGTCGGTGAACTTAGAGTTCAGCCGGTTGCTCATACACGGCCTCCAGGCTGTCGAATGCACGCTCGAGCCGCCGCTGCAGGTCGTCGAGTTTCTCGACCTGGTCGTTCGGCACCGTGAACTTCATGCGGATGATCTCCGGGTACACTTTCATGCGCTTGATCTTGACGAGCGTGGCCCCCTTGCGGATCAGGGCGTCGCCCCGCGCGTGGAACGCCAGAATGATGCGCAGCATCTTCGTCTGCTTCGCCACCACGGCGTACATGTCCACCGGGTCGAACGCGTTCTGCTGCAGGAACGTGTTCTTGAAGAGCTGGCACGTCTCGAGCACGAGGCGCTGCGTGTCGGGCAAGACGTCCGGCCCGACGAGCTTCACCACCTGCTGCAGCCGCGCCTCACGCTGCAACAGGTCCATGATCTTGCCGCGGTTCGTGCGCCACTCGTGGTCCACGTTCTCCGCGTACCACGGCGCCACCTCGTCCACGTACTCGCTGTAGCTCTCGAGCCAGCTAATGGCCGGGTAGTGGCGGGCGTTGGCGAGCTGGCGGTCGAGCGCCCAGAAACACCGCACGAACCGCCGCGTGTGCTGCGTCACCGGCTCGCTGAAGTCGCCGCCCATGGGCGAGACGCTGCCGACCGTGCTCACCGAACCGCTCGAACCGTCGTGATTCAGCACCGTGCCGGCCCGTTCGTAAAACTCCGCTAGCCGCGTCGGCAGGTATGCCGGGTAGCCTTCGTCGGCCGGCATCTCCTCCATCCGGCCCGAGAGCTCGCGCAGCGCCTCGGCCCAGCGTGACGTCGAATCCGCCATGATCGCCACGTGGTAGCCCATGTCGCGGTAGTACTCCCCGAGCGTGATGCCCGTGTAGATCGACGCCTCGCGCGCCGCCACCGGCATGTTCGACGTATTGGCAATGATGATCGAGCGCTCCATCATGGACTTCTGGCTGCGCGGGTCTATGAGCTTCGGGAACTCGATGAGCAGGTCCGTGATCTCGTTGCCCCGCTCGCCGCACCCGACGAAGATGATGATGTCCGCGTCGCACCACTTCGCCAGCGACTGCTGGATCATCGTCTTGCCCGTGCCGAAGCCGCCCGGCACCGCCACCGAACCGCCCTTGGCGATCGGGAACAGCATGTCAATCACGCGCAGCCCGGTCACCAGCGGCACCGAGGGCGGCACCTTCTCCTTGTACGGGCGCGAACGCCGCACCGGCCAGGGGTGGTAGAGCTTCAGCTCGCGCGTCCCGGCCCCGTTGGTGATCCGGGCAATCGTTTTCTCGACGGTGTACAGCCCCTCGGGCGCGATCCACTCGAGCGTGCCCGCCACGTCGGGCGGCACGAGCACCTTGTGCTCGATCATCGCCGTCTCGGGCACCGTGCCCAGCACCATGCCGCCGCGCACCGCCTCGCCCGCCTTCGCCGTCGGCGTGAACACCCACTCCTTCGCCCGGTCGAGCACCGGCACCTGGATGCCGCGGCGAATGTACTGGTCGCTCGTGTCGCGGATCACGGTCAGCGGCCGCTGCACCCCGTCGAAGATGCTCCCCATGATGCCCGGGCCCAGCTCGACGCTCAGCGGCAGCCCCGTGCCGTACACCTCCTCGCCCGGCGTCAGCCCGGTGGTGTCCTCGTACACCTGGGCCGTGGCGACCTCGCCCCGGACGCGCACCACCTCGCCCACGAGGTGCTGGTCCCCCACCTCGACGAGCTCGAGCATCTGCGCCCCGCGCGCCCCGGCGATCTCCACCACCGGGCCCACGACCCGCTTGACCCTGCCTATGACCTTCTTTGCCACTGCTGATCTGCCTTGCTGCGGCTGCGCCGCGTTCCCTCCGTTGTGCCGGCGCGCCAGGCCCTCTAGCCGAGCTCGTCGGCGAACACCTCGTGCGACACCACGAGCTGCAGCTCGTCGGCCATCCGCTCCATTCGTGCGCCGATCGTGTTATCGAAGAGCACCGAGCCGTCGGCCGCACGCACGATGGCGCCCATCTCCGCGTCGCCGAGATCGGCCACGCACGTGACCTTCACCGGCCGCCCGGACGCTGTGGCCACCGCCTCACCGGCCTCGCCGAGGAAGGCCGCGTCCACCAGCGTGGCGTCCGCGGCGCTCACCGACACCGCCACCTCCGGCCGGTCGAGCGCAAGCGTCCCCTCGATCACGAGCCCCATGAGCAGCGCCCGGTACTCGGCCGTGCCCCGGCTCTGCTCCAGGCGCCGGCGCACGCGCGCCAGCACCTCCTGCACCAGCTCGCCCCGCGCCTTGAGCACGATCTTCTTCCGCTCGAGACTCAGATCACTGCTGATCCGCCGACGCTCCACCGCGGCCTGCGCCTCGGCCGCGCCGACGATCTCCTCGACCTCGGCACGCACCTTCTCCCTCGCGGCCCCGAGGCGCGTCTCCGCCGTCCGGCGCGCACGTGAGAGGATCCGCTCGACCTCCTCGTCGGCGCCCCTGGCGATCTCCTCGATGAACGGCGCCGCCTCGTTCGCCGTCGCCGCCTCGTCGGTCTTGTTGCGTCTCTTCGCCATGTCCGCCTACACCTGGAATCCGATCGCTTGCCGAATCAGCTCCTCGATCGAGCGCCGTCCCGGCATCGGGCCGCTCGCGTCAGGGATCTCCACCACGATGGGAAACGTGCCCCGCATGCGGAACCGGTCCACCAGCGGCCGGATCCCCGCCGCCAGGTCCTCGGTGATCAGCACGATCTTCGCCTGCGCCTCGCCCACGAGCGCGCGGAACTGCTCCGCAAGGCCTTCGCCCCGCTCGGCCACCGTCCCGCGGATGCCCGCGAGCCGGAAGCCGAGCACGGTATCCTCGTCGCCCAGCACGTGGATGCTCACACTCGTCTCCTACAAGGCCAACATCTTGTCGACGGTGCCCAGGATCATAATCGCGATCACGAGCCCGAGCACGGCGATGCCTTCACCCAGCGCCACGAAAATGATCGTCCGGCCGAAGACCTCCGGCTTCTCGCTGACCGCGCCAACCGCCGCCGCCCCCACGTAGGCGACCGCGATGCCCGCGGCGATCGCGCTGACGCCGGCGGCAATCCCCGCCGCGATCAAGCCGCTGCCGACATTGTTGACGATCGCCTCGTGGACCTCCTTGGCCAGGGGCTCCCTGGCGGTCTGCTCCGTGCCCGGTGCAGCGAAGAGCGTCGCCGCCGTCACGCCGAAAAGCACCACCGCCAGCGTCGCGAACAGCGACACCTGGATGAAGGTGCGCAGCCGCCGGGCTGCTTGTGTGCCAGTCATCATTGCCTCGTCCTTCCTCATCACAGTGTAGGGTGCACCTTGTTTTCACTCAACGCCGCTCGCGACGCCGACTCGCCCGACGCCCCCAGCGGCGTAAACGCCTTGCCGCCGCCGCGGAAGAACTTGCTGAAGAACTCATAGTATTCGAGACGCAGCGCCTGGATCCCCGCCACCAGCCCTTCCAGCGCGATCACGATCGCGTTGCCTATGATAATCACAATCGCCTGAGATACCGGCGCCAGGGCACCGGGCAGTTTCCCGAGCATGTCACTGATCATGAAGATCGCAAGCAGTATTCCCGCGTGGCTCAGCCCGTAAGCCGCGATACGGACAAACGATACCGTGTTCGCCAAAAACCCCGTGAATATCTCGAAGCTCTCCATGAACGTCTCGATGACGTACATCCCGCAGCCCTCGCGAAGGACCTTCCCGCGGCGGTCGAACATCTTCCAGATCGGCCCACGCAGGGCAAACACCGCCAACGGCACGATGACGAAACCGAGAATCCACCACTGCAACTGCGCGAGGGTATGACCGTACACCATCGCCTTGATCACGATCGCCACCACACCCCAGTACACGACGCCGCCGATCAGGCCCGTACGCGAGAAGATCGCATGAAACACGTCCCGGTTCCGCAGGTGCAGAAAGATGTTGAGCAGGATGCCCAGCGACAGGATCCCGATGCCGAAATACACCGTGATCTCAAGGAACTGGTTGGTGTTCTTCATGGGGCTGAACGCCCACGGGAACGTGCCCTCGCCAAAGATCTTGTTGATCTCCTTGCCGAAGAACTCGCCGTAGATGACCCCGAAGACCACGGCCGAGATCCCGCAGAAGATCATCAGCGAGCCGACCCGCTTCATCCCCGACGACATCGCCGGCCGCCGCGCGATGAGCCAGCCGATGAGCGCCAGCACGAGCCCCTGGCCGATGTCGCCGAACATCAACCCGAAAATCAGCAGGAACGTGATCCCCACAATCGGCGTCGGGTCAATCCCGTCGTACGCCGGCGTATCGTAGCCCTTCACCAGCATCTCGAACGGCTTCAGAAAACCCGGGTTCGACAGCTCCACCGGCACCTGCACCGCTCCGTCGGCCACGCCCTCAATCTCGTCCGGCGTGCGGATCTCGACGT
Source organism: uncultured Verrucomicrobiota bacterium (assembly GCA_964550015.1). Lineage (GTDB taxonomy): Bacteria > Auribacterota > JABMQX01 > JAFGEW01 > JAFGEW01 > CAZJXV01. The sequence goes on along the minus strand of CAZJXV010000100.1, from coordinate 6,487 downwards.
AGCACCGCCCTCCGGCGATCGCCTTGAGCCGGTCCGCGATCCGCTCCGCCTGACGCGACGAAACCCACGCGGAAATGAGCACCGTGTGTGCCGTGCCGCGAAGGCTGCCCTGCGCGCCCAGAATCGTGCGCTCGATTCCCAGCACGCCCCGGGCCTGCCGCAGCGTCTCGCCGTAGCGAGCCTTGAGCCCATCGAGCTCGGCGCGCGCGTCCGCCTCCGCTTGCTTGAGCTGGTTTACCCGCTGGAGGAATTGAACGCGCATCTCCTCGCTGGGCGGTGTGCCTTCCGGCTTCTCCAACGGCGTCGCGCGCACCTTCGAGAGCGCCCCGGCGAGCAGTGCCCGGTCCTTCTTGAGCACCATGACCAGCACCGCCTCGCCGCCCGCCGTCTTGAACGGAATGATGATATTGGGCACCTGCGCGAGCTCGGAGCGCACCACCTCGATGTGCGCCCGGCTCATCATGCCCATGAACGTCTCCATGAACGCGAAGCGCGTGGCCGGATCAATCGCGGGCTCGACCGCTTCGGCCACCGGCTGCTCGAGCACCAACCCGATCCGCCGGATCTCGTCGGCCGCCGTGCGCCGCTTCGCCAGCGCCCCGTCCACCTGCCGCCCGATCACCTCGAGCGTCCGGCCAAGCTCGTCGAGATCGGTCTTCGGCGGCTCGGTCGGCAGGCTCGCGAGCGTGGGCCGCAGCCCGAGCTTCGCCAGCAAGGTGTCCACCGCCGTGAGCCGCTCCTCGATCACCGCGAGCCGGTCGTCCACCGGCATCTCGTCGAGCGTCGCCGTCCACGGCTCGATCTCCTCGACCCGGTGCAGGTGCACCGCGCCGAGCTGCACCATCTCGAGCGTGACGCGGTCGAGGTCGCGCCGCAGCACGATCAGGCTGATTTGGCTCATCGGCACGGGCCGAAACATCAGCAGCCGTCCCTCATCACGTCTTCGTCGCCAGGATCAGGTTGCGCTCGATCTCCTCGGGCGCCAGCCGGTAGCGCTTGCCGTTGAGCAGGCACGCCAGGTTGCGCCGTTCGACCTCCGCCAGCTTCAGGTAGCCCATCACCGTCGTGATCGTGAACGGATACCCGTGCATGCCTCGCCGGATCTCGCTCAGGAAGTAGTGCCAGAGCACCTCCTCCATCATCTCGAGGCCCGCCGACTCCGTCTCCACCGGCACCACGTCGGGAAAGTCCCGTACAAGCCCGCCCACGGCCGCCGCGATCACGCTTTTGAAGTCCGCCCCGCCCGCCGCGCGGCGCACGAACAGCTCGTCCACCCGCGCGCCGTTCGGGATCAGCAGCGCGAGCATCTCCCCGAGCGGCATCTTGTAGTAGTGCTGGAGCCGCAGCATCCAGCGGATGTTCTCGATGTCGATCTCCAGACCCACGAGCGACCGCGCCCGCTCGCGATCGCCGAAGCCGAGTGTGCCGATCGCCGTCCAGAGCCGGTCGTAGTAGTCCACGTCGAGCGCCGACTCCAGATAGAACAGGTTGCCCTCGGCCGCATACGCCGCCGCCGCCACCTTGAGCGGCCGGCCGTACGGCGTGTCGTCGAGCAGCCCGATCAGCTCGTCGAGGCTGCGCGCGTGCCGGATCGACTCGGCCGGCAGCGGCCGGCAGATCACCCCCGGGAACGCCAGGTGCTCGGCCCGGGGGTCCTTCGTGTGCCACAGCCGCAGGAGCACCTTGAGCTTCTCGACCTCGTGGCGGCTCATCAGCGTCTCCACCACGCGCCGAGGCGGCCCGCCCGTGTGTTCGAGCACCAACTGGTACGTCGCCAGCTCGTCGCTGAGCAGGCGGAACTCAACGCTGATCATGTCCTCGGTGTGGCTCAGATCGCGCGCCAGCGCCCCGTACCGCGTCTGGCCCAGCACGCTGTACACCGCCTCGAGGTCCTTGGCCGCGGCAAGCTGGCGGTACTGCTCGTCGGTCAGGAACAGGCTCAGGCGCGCGCGCAGCTTCGCGTTGATATACGCGTATCGCGCCAGCGCCCGCATCAGGCCTCCCGCTCCACCCGCACGATCAGCTCGGCGGCCTTCTCCACGGCCCGCTGCATCGCCTCGCTCTTGGCGCCCTTGAGGTCGCCCACCTTCGCCAGCGTCGCCTCGAGCTGCGCCGCCCGCGCCGCCTTGGCCTCGGCGATCGCCTGCTCGACGATCTCCCTGGCACGCTCGTGCGCGCCGTTGCGCTCGGACTCGGTCGCCCGCCGCGCCTCCACGTCCGCGTCGGCGATGAGCTTCTTCGCCTGCTCACGCGCCTGCTCGATGCGCGCCGTGGCCTCTTGCTCGGCTCTCAGAATCGCGTCAACGACTTCCTTCATGGCGCGGCGGACGCTCCTTCCGCGTGCAACACGTGGCGTGCCGGGCGCAGGGCGCCAGGACGGCGCCCATCATAGGAGCGGTACCTCGTGCTGGCAAGCAGTTTCCCCCCGCGCCCGGCGCCAATCCGTTGCACCGCCGGCAATCCGTTGCACCGCCGCCCGCGTTGCAGTACAAAGACAAGCACCTCGATCCGACACAAGGAGACACACACCGTGCCCCGACGCGCAATCGTCGCCGCCATCCTCGCACCGGCCGTCATGTGCGCCGCGTGCGCCCCGGCCGCCATAGCGTCCCGCTCCGCACCAGTCGAGGTGAAAAGCTTCAAGGACGTCGACTACTACACCGGCCGGGACGCGCACGCCACCAGGCACAAGCTCGACCTCTACCTGCCCCGGGGCGCCGAACACTTCCCCGTGCTCTTCTTCGTGCACGGCGGCGCCTGGAGCAGCGGCGACAAGGGCCGCTTCACCCGCCTCGGCACCGCGTTCGCGCGCCAGGGCATCGGCGTCGTCGCGACCAACTACCGGCTCACCCCCGAGGTGACGCACCCGGCCCACATCCAGGACGTGGCCCGCGCCTTCGCCTGGACGCACAAGCACATCGCCGACTACGGCGGCGACCCCAAAAAAATCTTCCTCTGCGGCCACTCCGCCGGCGGCCACCTCGTCGCGCTCCTCGCCCTCGACGAGCAATACCTCGAGGCCCACGAGCTGACGCGCCGCGCCATCGCCGGCGTCATCCCCATCAGCGGCGTCTTCAACATCCCCAACGGCCTCGGCCCCATCCGCCGCTCCGTCTTCGGCGAGGACGCGGACGCCCACCGCGACGCCTCGCCCATCACGTACGCCAAAAAGCTCGCCCCCGGCGACGAGGCCGGCCTGCCGCCCTTCCTTATCATCATCGCCCAGCACGACCCCAGGCGGCTCCGGGACGACGCCGCCGGGCTCCGCGACACCCTCGACAAGGCCGGGCACAAGCCCGAATTCCTCGAGGCCGCACGCCGCACCCACGGCACGATCATCACGCGACTCGGCAGCCGCTTCGACCGCGCGACGCGCGAGCTCCTGCGCTTCATCCGGGAGCACTCGGAGCAGGCTGCCCCTGACGACTGACGCAGAGTTGTCTCACCCGGCCGGCCCGCACCCTCTGACGGTGTGCTATACTCGCCGCACACGAACGGGAGCACATATGAAGTCGCTTGAGGGTTTCCGCGACCGCGAAGTCGCCCGGACGCTCGCGCGCCGGATCGCCGAGGTCGCCGCCGGGCACACCCTCACCCTCATGGAGGTTTGCGGCACCCACACGATGGCCATGCACCGCTTCGGCCTCCACGCCATGCTGCCCGACGGCGTACGCCTGCTCAGCGGGCCCGGCTGCCCCGTGTGCGTCACCCCCAACGCGCTCGTGGACACCGCCATCGCCTACGCCCGCCGCAACGACGTGACGCTCATGACCTTCGGCGACATGCTCAAGGTGCCCGGCTCCTCGTCGAGCCTCGCCGCCGAGAAGGCCGGGGGCGCCGACGTCCGCCTCGTCTATTCGCCCACCGACGCCGTCGAGTTCGCCCGCGAGCGCCCGGACCGCAACGTCGTGTTCTTTGCCATCGGCTTCGAGACGACCACCCCCACGTGCGCCGCCGCCGTGCTCGACGCGGCCCACGCGGCGCTCGACAACTTCACCCTCGTCGCCGCCGGCAAGGTGCTGCCACCCGCCCTCGAGGCCCTCGCCACCGGCGAGGTCCGCGTGGACGGCTTCGTCTGCCCCGGACACGTCAGCGTCGTGACGGGCCTCGACATCTACCGCCGCATCGTCCAAAAACACCGGATCCCGTGCGTCATCGCCGGCTTCGAGCCCGTGGACCTCCTGCGCGCCATCCTGATGCTGGCCGAGCAGGCCGCCGCGGGCGAGGCGCGCGTCGAGAACGAATACAGCCGCGCCGTGCGGCCCGACGGCAACCCGATCGCCCGCCAGGTCATCGCCGAAGTCTTCGAGCCCGTGGACAGCGAGTGGCGCGGCATCGGCCCCATCCCCCGCAGCGGCCTCGCGCTGCGCGACACCTTCGCCCGCCACGACGCCCTCAAGCGGTTGCCCGTCGAGGTCGAGCCCTCCCGCGAGCACCCCGCCTGCCTCTGCGGCGAGGTCCTCAAGGGAGCGAAAACGCCTCCCGACTGCACGCTCTTCGCCACAACCTGCACCCCCGCCCACCCCGTCGGCGCGTGCATGGTCTCGAGCGAGGGCACCTGCGCCGCCTGGTACAAGTACAAGGGAGACCGCCGCCATGCCGCCCGCTAAGACCATCCAGCTCGGCCACGGCAGCGGCGGCGTCCTCACCCGCGAGCTCATCCGCGACGTCTTCCTCGCCACCTTCGACAATCCCGCCCTCGCCCCGCTCGCGGACTCCGCCCTCATCGGCGCGCGCGGCGGCGAGATCGCGTTCACCACCGACGCCTACGTCGTCAAGCCCCTCGTCTTCCCCGGCGGCGACATCGGCACCCTCGCCGTGTGCGGCACCATCAACGACCTCGCCGTCGTCGGCGCCCGGCCCCTCGCGCTCTCGTGCGCCATGATCATCCGCGAGGGCGTCGAGCTCTCGCTCGTCGAGCGCGTCGCCCAATCCATGCAGCGCGCCGCCGCCGAGGCCGGCGTGCCCATCGTCACCGGCGACACCAAGGTCGTCGAGCGCGCGAGCTGCGACGGCCTGTTCGTTACCACCGCGGGCATCGGCTCGGTGGACCCCGCCAACCGGCCCGGCGGTCCGATCCGCGACGGCGACGCCGTGATCGTAAGCGGCACGATCGGCGACCACGGCACCGCCGTGCTCGTCGCCCGCGAAGGGCTCAAGATCACCTCCCCCGTCACGAGCGACTGCGCCGCCCTCCACGGCCTGGTCGAGACCCTCCGGCCGCTCCTGGGGCAAGTGCGCATCATGCGCGACCCCACCCGGGGCGGGCTCGCCAGCGCGCTCAACGAGTTCGTCGAGGGCGCCGCCACCGGCATCGTACTCCGCGAACGCGACGTCCCCGTGAGCGATGGCGTCGCGGCGATCTGCGAGCTCCTCGGCCTCGACCCCCTCTACATCGCCAACGAGGGCAAGCTGCTCCTCGTGTGCGAAGCGGCCGCGGCCGACGACGCCGTCGAGGCGATGCGTTCCCACCCGCTCGGCGCCCGCGCCGCCGTCATCGGCGCCGCCACCTCCAAGTACCCCGGCAAGGTCTGCCTCGAAACCGGCGTCGGTGGGCTCCGCCTCGTCGACATGCTCGTGACCGACCAGCTCCCCCGCATCTGCTGAGCCCGCCCCGCCTCCGGCTGAACACACCCCTTGCCCCAACGGAAACGGCGGTGTATAAGAGAGACGAAATCTCATCTGGCCCCGCGGAGACGCGCCAGTGAAGGTACAACCCGCACGACTCAAGCCGGCCGAGATCGTCCGCCGCAAGCTGCACGCGACGGGGTTGAAGTGCACGCCGCAGCGACGCGAAATCTTCGAGGAAATCGTGCGCATAGGCGGGCACTTCAGCGCCGAACAGCTCGTCACGCGTCTTGGCACCCGGAGCCGCGGCCCCGTCATCTCCCGCGCCACGGTCTACCGCGCCCTGCCGCTCCTGGTGCGCTGCGGCCTGCTGCGCGAAGTGATCTTCACCGAGCACCACACGCACTACGAGATCATGTACAACCGCCGGCACCACGAGCACTTCGTATGCACCAAGTGCGGTCGCACCATCGAGTTTGACGATTCGGAACTCGAGCGCGTGCTGCGCAAGACGGCGCGCGCCGCCCACTTCGACCCGGTCTCACACAAGGTCGAGGTCTACGGCCTGTGCGAGCGCTGCCGCTGAACGTCGCCCATCCCGCCCCTTGAGGGCGCCATTTCCCCCAACCCGCCTTTCTCACGCCGGCGCCGGCGCCTGGCCATGGTATGAACCGCCCTGCGGTGACTGGCAGTAGCCACGGGCGCCAGCCCTGCGAAGCTTCAGCGAAGCAGGGCCAGCCCGTGGGGGTGGCGCCCGACGAGAACAGAGCCCCATCAGGGGCGATTTGAGACCTTGCCGATCACGTTCAATCGCCCCTGACGGGGCTCTGACTGTTTGCGCGTGACGCCAACCACAGGCTTGCCGGCCTGTTGAAGAAACCGCCACCAGCACGTCATCCAGGGCGCGACGCACGTCGTC
>CAZJXV010000099.1:0-13324 GCA_964550015.1 uncultured Verrucomicrobiota bacterium | reverse complement strand
TCAGCTTGCCGAGCCCGAGGCCGAGGTAGCCCATCGGCCCCGGCGACGAGCACACCACGTGCGTAAACCCGCCCGAGTCGAGGTAGCGCAGCACGCGCAGCGCCGAGGGCACGTGCAGCATGATGTGGCGGTACTCCTTGAGCTCCGTCGAGAAGATCGGCTCGAACCGCTTGATCATCCTGCTCGAGTACGGCTTGGGGTCGCAGATGATGAGCTTGACGGGCTTGCCCGCCTGTTCGAACCGCTCCATGAACAGCCGGATGGCCCGGCTCACCCCGTCCACGTGCGAGTAGCCGTCAACGAACCACGCCACCCGGGGCTCGCGCTCGAGCGCCAGGGCCGTCTCGATCTCCTCGAACAGGCGCGTCTCGCTGTTTTTGGCGTTGGCCGACACCAGATACGGCGCCAGCACCCCCGCGCCGAGGGTGACCAGGTAGTGCCAGTCGAACTTCTTGCGAAGCACCGACACGAGCAGGGTGTCCCACACCGTCGAGCACAGCTCGATGACCTGCTCGTTGTAGAGATCGCGCGAGAGGAACCCGGCCCGGAACAGCTCGTCGCTGCGCGTCTGCCTGCGAAGCGTCAGCGCGAGTGAGCGGAACACCGCCTCGTCGCCCGGCAGGATGGCGGTTTTAAGCGTCTCGACCAGCTTCTCCACCGGCGTGAGGGTCGTGCGCGTGTGCTGCTCGAGGATGCGGTCCAGGAACACGAACACCTTCTTGTTGATCTGGTCGCCCCAGCGCTGCTTGACCATCTTGTAGCCCACGCCGAGGATTTGCACGCCCATGCTCGCCACGCACCCAGGCGAGCCGACCAGGTTGAACCCGCCCCGGCCCAGGCCCTCGGCGACCGCGCCCGGCGAGGCGTCCGGCGCCTGGAACTCGACGTAGTTCGTGCCCGGATACACGCCCGCGTGATCGTCCGAGCCGGCGAACTCGTGTTTGGCCCACGGCTCGGGCCACAGCGGCTTGAGCTCATGGCGCTCGGCCAACTGCCTGATCCGCTCCGGCGTGAGCGAGGCGACGAACTCGTGTCCGAGTGCGTTCGACCGCTTGCCGCGCGCGCCCCCGAGCGTCTCCCAGCCCTTGAACAGCAGGGCCAGCCGCTCGAGGTGCTCGAGGGTGAGCACGCCCATTTTGTGGTTGAACAACGGGTGAGCCACGAAGTGGGCCAGTCCTTCGGCCGCCAGGTAGCGGGCGAACTCGTACACGTCGTGGCGGCGCTGGGCGATCTCGCGGTGCTGGGCCTCGTCGAGGCCGAGGACGACCACGTGGACGTGCACGTCGTCCTCGGGGAAGACCGTCGAGACCTCCTCGCCGAGCACGACGTTGTCGTGGCGCGCGGCGAGCTCGAGCGCGCCGTCGAGGCAGTTGTGGTCGGTCGCCGTGACGTGCGTCATGCCGCGCTTCATGCAGATCTGGTAGAGCTCTTCGGGCGAGGTGGCGCACTCCGGGCACTTGAAGAAGTGCAGGAACCAGTCCGACTGCGCGTTGGAGTAGCGCGTATGGACGTGCGGGTCTATCTTGATGAGCATCCCTGACAGCCTCTTGCCAACCGCGTGCAACGGCTAGACTACCAGCCCCGGCCCGGAATGTCCAGCCCTGCCGCGGCCGGGGGCAAGCGCGGTCTCGAGCGGCAGAACAGGGGACACGCCGGGAAAAGGCTAGACCGGGGGCGGGGTTGGCCCTAAGCTTAAGTCTACCGTTCGCACCGAGGAGGCGACAGCACCGTGGGGGCCCGAGAGCCGACGTACGAGGACATTGCCCGGGCGGTCCGGGCGCTGAAGGCGAAGCGGCACGCGACCATCGTGGCGCACAACTATCAGCCGCCGGAGATCTACGACCTCGCGGATTTTCTGGGCGATTCGCTCGAGCTGGCCCGGAAGTCGGCGGCCGTGGACGAGGCCGTGATCGTCTTCTGCGGCGTGCACTTCATGGCGGAGTCGGCCAAGATCCTCAGCCCGCAGAAGACGGTGCTGCTGCCGGAGCCGGAGGCGGGGTGCTCGCTGGCGGACTATGCCGAGCCGGAGGCGGTGCGCGCGATGAAGGCGCAGCACCCGGCGGCGGCGGTGGTGAGCTACGTCAACAGCTCGGCGGCGGTCAAGGCGGAGTCGGACATCTGCTGCACGTCGGCGAACGCGGTGAAGGTGGTCAACTCGCTCGACGAGCACGAGGTGATTTTTCTGCCGGACGGCAACCTCGGGCGCTACGTGCAGACGCAGACGGACAAGACAGTCATTCCGTGGGAAGGCAACTGCTGCGTGCACGACTACGTGACGCGAGAGCTGATGGAGGCGACGAAGGCGGCGCACCCGGGCGCGAAGGTGATGGTGCACCCGGAGTGCCGGCTCGAGGTGATCGAGTTGGGCGACTACACGTGCAGCACGGGGCAGATGCTGACGGTCTCGCGCGCGGAACCGTACGACGAGTGGATCGTCGTGACGGACCCGGGCATGTGCGAGCGGCTGCGGCGCGAGGTGCCGGGCAAGGCTTTTTGGGCGGTGCCGACGATGGCGCCGTGCTACACGATGAACATTACGACGCCGGCCAAGGTGCGGGATGCGCTGTTTGCGCTCGAGCCGACGATCGAGGTGCCGGAACCGGTGCGCGTCAAGGCCGAGCGGGCGCTGCGGAGGATGATCGAGCTGTGAGCGAGCTCGAGCAGATCGTCCGGCGGGCGCTGGCGGAGGACGTCGGCGGGGGCGACGTGACGACCGAGGCCATCGTTCCGCCCGGCGCGCAGGGCCTCGGGCGCATCGTCGCGCGCGAGGCGGGGGTGATCGCGGGGCTTCCGGCGGCGCGGGCGACGTGGCGGGCGCTCTCGCCGAAGGTGACGCTTCGTGCGCGCGTGCGCGACGGGGACGCCGTCGAGCGGGGCGACGTCGTGGCCGAGGTGCGGGGTCCGCTGAGGGCGGTGCTCACGGGCGAGCGGGTGGCGCTCAACTTCCTCCAGAGGCTTTCGGGCATTGCGACGCTCACGCGGGCGTACGTGGAGCGGGCGAAACCGGCCAAGATCCTCGATACGCGCAAGACGACGGCCGGCCTGCGCGCGCTCGAGAAGGCGGCGGTCCGCGCCGGCGGCGGGATGAATCATCGCTTCGCGCTCGACGAGCTTATCCTGATCAAGGACAACCACGTCGCGGCGGCGGGCTCGATCACCGAGGCGGTCGCGCGCGCGCGCCGCACGCATCCGCGGCGGCGGCTCGAGGTCGAGGTGCGTACGCCGGCCGAGGTGCGCGAGGCGGTGGGGCTTCGGCCCGGCATCATCATGCTGGACAACATGCCGCCGGCGCGGTTGCGGACGGCGGTGGCCGTGGTGCGGCGGGCGAGTCCGAGGACGGTGATTGAGGCCTCGGGCGACATGACGCTTGCGCGGGTGGGGCGCGTGGCGGCGACGGGCGTGGACTGGATCAGCGTGGGGGCGCTGACGCACTCGGCGCCCGCGCTTGACGTGGCGCTGGAGCTGGTATGAAGACGGACTTCCTGGTGATCGGCAGCGGCATTGCGGGGCTGAACTTCGCCTTGCTCGCGGCGGCGCACGGCCGCGTGGTGCTCGTGACGAAGAAAGAGATCATGGAGTCGAACACGAACCAGGCGCAGGGCGGCGTCGCGGCGGTGATGAGCACGTTCGACTCGCTCGAGTCGCACGTGGCGGACACCTTGCGCACGGGCTGCGGGCTGTGCGACGAGCGGGCCGTGCGGGTGCTGGCGAAACGCGCGCCCGCCGAGATCAAGCGGTTGATCGCGTTCGGCGTCGGGTTCAACCGGGAGCACGGCGAGCTGTCGCTCTCCCGCGAAGGGGGCCACAGCGAGCGGCGCATCGTGTTCGCGGGCGACGCCACGGGCCGGGAGATCGAGCGGGCGCTGGTGTACAACGTGCGGCGCGCGAGGGGGATCACGGTGCTCGAGAACCATTTCGCCGTGGACCTCGAGGTGCGCGGCGGCACGTGCGTGGGGGCGCACGTGCTCGACGTGCTCGGCGGGCGGATGCTGGCGGTGTCGGCCAAGGTGGTGACGCTCGCCACGGGCGGGGCGGGGCGGCTGTACTCGATCACGTCGAACCCGGACATCGCCACGGGCGACGGGCCGGCGATGGCGTGGCGCGCGGGCGGGGTGTTGGCGGACATGGAGTTCGTGCAGTTTCATCCGACGACGTTCAACCGGCGGGGCAAGCCGCACTTTTTGATCTCGGAGACCGTGCGCGGCGAGGGCGCGGTGCTCAAGGACGCGCGCGGGCGGCCGTTCATGGAGCGCTACCACGAGATGGCGGACCTGGCGCCGCGCGACATTGTCTCGCGCGCCGTGTTCGCCGAGATGGCGAAGGGGCCGGTGTTTCTCGACATCAGTTTCAAGGACGGGCCGTTCATCAAGCGGCGGTTTCCGACGATCTACGAGCGGTGCCTCGAGTACGGGGTGGACATGACGACGGAGCTGCTGCCGGTGGCGCCGGCGGCGCACTACATGTGCGGGGGGATCCGCACGGACACGTACGGGCGGACGTCGGTCGCGGGGCTGCTCGCGCTGGGCGAGTGCGCGTGCACGGGCGTGCACGGGGCCAACCGGCTCGCGAGCAACTCGCTGAGCGAGTCGCTGGTGTTCGGCACGCGGGCGATCGGCAAGGCGGTCGAGTATGCCACGGGCGCGAAGACGCCGCGGCTGCAGGCGCGGTCCGTGACGCGTGCCGGGCCCACGGCGGCGCAGCTTCGGCGCGCGCGCGCGCTGGAGCGGCTGATGTGGAAGCGGGTGGGCATTGTGCGGACGGCGGCGGGGCTCGACGAGGCGATTGCACGGCTCGAGCGCAAGGCGGCATGGGCCGAGAAGCAGCATGCGAACGGGACCAACGAGGCGCTGTTGGAGCTTCGCAACATGGTGACGGTGGGCCTGTTGATTGCGCGCGCGGCGCGGTGGCGCACCGAGAGCCGGGGCACGCATTTCGTGGCCGAGCACCCGGGCGAGGATCCCGCGTTTCTCAAACACTACACGATGCGCCGGGGGACATAGCAGGCGACGGGCCCGGCCCAGGGACGCCCCGACGCACACAGACACGGAGGAGGCGATGGGCAAGCTGGCGATCAGCGGCGGGCACCCGGTGCGCACGCAGGCGCCGCCGAAGTGGCCGGTGGTGGGCGCGCGCGAGGTAGCGGCGGTGCGCCGGGTGGTGGCGAGCGGCAACTGGTCGTTCGACGGGCCGAGAGAGCTGGAGTTCGCCGAGAAGTGGACGGCGTACCAGGACGCGAAGCACGGGCTGCTGGTGGCCAACGGGACGGTGGCGATCACGGTGGCGCTGCAGGCGCTGGGGGTGAAGCCGAACGAGGAGGTGATTGTGCCGCCGATCACGTGGTACGCCACCGCGAGTGCGCCGCTGGCGCTGGGCATCGTGCCGGTGTTCGCCGACGTGGACCTCGAGACGTTCTGCATCGACCCGGACGCGGTCGAGGCGGCGATCACGCCGCGCACGCGGGCGGTCATTGCGGTGCACGTGTTCGGCTCGTGCGCGGACCTCGACCGGCTCAAGCGCCTCTGCAAGAAGCACGGCCTGTACCTGATCGAGGACTGCGCGCACGCGCACGGCGCGAAGTGGCGCGGCAAGGGCGTCGGGAGCCAGGGCGACTTCGGCACGTTCAGCTTCCAGCAATCGAAGCTGCTCACCTCGGGCGAGGGGGGCGCGGTGGTGACCAACACGCGGCGGCGGTGGCTGCTGGCGTATTCGTTCAAGAACTGCGGCCGGAAATGGAAGGGCAAGCAGGGGGAACACGTCTTCGGCGCGAACTACCGGATCACCGAGTTCCAGGCGGCGACGCTGCTCGAGCAGTTCCGGCGGTTTCCGGCCCTGAACGTGCGGCGCGAACGGAACGCGCGGTACCTGGACCGGCTGCTCGGCGAGATCGAGGGGATCGAGCCGCAGCGGCTGCCCAAGCAGGTGACGTTCCAGGCGCCTTACATCTACGCATTCCGCTATGACGCGGCTGCGTTCAGGGGCGTGCCCCGGGCGCGGTTCCTCAAGGCGCTGGCGGCCGAGGGCGTGCCGGCGTCGGCGATTTACGACGAGCCGGTGCCGCGCGGCGAGCTGTGGCCGGAGTCGCACTGGTCGTTCCCGCTCCGGCAGGGGCACCTGAGGGCGACGGCGGGCTATGGGGCGCAGCGCCTGCCGGTCGCTGAACGGCTGTGCCACTACGAGATGGCGGGCCTGTGGCACGCGTACCTGCTGGGCACCAAGCGCGACATGGAAGACGTGGCGGCGGCGATCCGCAAGGTGCAGGACCACGTCAGCGAGCTGTGGTAGGACGCGCGGCATGGGCGGGCCGGTTCGGGCGGGCTTCGGCACGAGCGAGATCACGCCGCCGCCGGGAGTGGACCTGACGGGCTACGGCTTTTACCGCGACCGGCGGCTGGAACGAGTGCTGGACCCGCTTTACGCACGGTGCCTGCTCCTCGACGACGGCCAGACGCGGCTGGCCATCGTCTCGTGCGACCTCATCGGCCTGACGATCCCGTTTTCGGACGACGTGCGGCGGCGGATCGCCGAAGCGTGCGGCACGAGGGCGGACGGCGTGATGCTCGCCTGCACGCACACGCACAGCGGGCCGGCCACGGCCGATCTGCTGGGCATGGGCTCGGCGGATGCGGATTTCATGGCGCGGCTGCCGGGCCTGATCGTCGAGGCATGCGCGGCCGCGGCAGCCGATCTCGCGCCGGCGGACGTCGGGTGGGCGACGGGCGAGGTGGAGGCGATCGGTCATTGCCGTCTTCCTGAAGAGCCGGTGGACTACGAGGACCCGAAGCTCGGCGTCCTCGTGTGCCGGCGCGCGACGGGGGACGTCGGGTTCGTCCAGTATGCGTGCCACGCGGTGACCCTGGGGATCAACCGGGAGTGCTCGGCGGACTATCCGGGCGCGGTGGTGCGGGCGGTGCGGTCGCACGGGGTCGAAGCGCTGTTTCTCAATGGGCCGGCGGGCGACATTGACCCGCTGGTGAATAAGGCGCAGTGGGGGTCGGGGACGCCGGGGGACGTCGAACGGTACGGTCGGCAACTCGGCGACCGGTCGGCCGAGCTGATGCGGCGCGTCGAGTGCCGCGCGGGCGCGGAGCTCGGCGCGGCGGAGGCACGGATCGGGCTGCCCGTGCGCGTGCCGGACAAGGCGGCGCTGGCGGAGGAACACGCGAGGGCGCTCGAGCGGCTTGCCGCAACACACGAGCCGGCGGACCGGTTCGAGGCGGAGGCGTGCGAGCGGGCGCTGGCGAGGGTGCGTTCGGGCCGGGCGCTGGATACGGTGGAGTTCGTCGTGCAGGTGGTGCGGATCGGCGCGCTGCGGCTCGTGGGGCTTTCGGGCGAGGTGTACAGCGGCGTCGGCCGGGCGGTTGTGCGCGCGGCCGGCGGGCCGGCGATGGTGGTGGCGCAGGCGAACGGGGCGCTCGGCTACATTCCCGACGAGGCGGCGCTCGCCGCGGGCGCGGACTACGGCTCGAGCGGCGCGGCAAAGATCTACGGCCACTTTCCCCTCGAGCCCGAGGCGCCTCGGCGGATCGTCGAGGCGGTGCACGGGCTGCTCTGATTCGCCTTCCCTGGCCGTGCACAGCGAGAGATGAGTTGACGCCGGGGCCTACCGTGTGCTACAATAATGGTGGTGAGGTTCATGTTGTTCACGGGCCGGTCTGGAATGTGAACCGCTCCTGGTGGCGTTCGGTCCTGGAAATGCGGAGGTGAACCGATGAGCGGGAGAATCTTCGTTCTGGTGTTCGTTTGCGGGTGCTTGTCTCTCCTGGGATGCCCCTCCGAAGCGGGAGGGCAAGACGATCCTTTCCCGAACGGTGAGGACGATGAGGAACTCGATCTCGAAGAGGAATGGGAGCTTGAGGAAGAGGAACCTGCCTTTGCTGAAGAAGGGGAAGATCTCGAAGCGGCTGAAGTCGGCGAAGAACTGGGTGATCTCGAGACGAGAAAGCAAGCTGAGGAGGATCAGCCGACGGGCCCGGACGAATGGCGGATGATCGACGAGCTCGCGGACTCCAAGGACGGTCCGCCGCAGGGCGAGGCAATCGCTGATGAGGGCAGGTGGCTGGTCGAGGAGCACCTGCGTCAGACAGAAGCGTTCCGGGCGAGCGAAGCCCATCCCGAATGGGAAGTCATGGGAGCGGAGGATGTGGAGGTGATTCGCCTGGAGCGCTTCAAGCCCCGTGCCTGGCACAACGTGGTGGAGATGGTTTATGTCGAGTACAAGGCCGAGGGCGGGCTGCACGTTCAGGGGTGGTTCGAGAGGGAGACGGGAATACTTCGGTTCTATCGGCGTCTTGACGTCCACGAGGCGATCGTGGCCGAGCTCGAGGGAGACCGTTGGGCGCCGCCCAAACTGACTCCGGTCCAGGCTCTCGAGAAGGCCAAGCAGCTCGTTGCCACTCTGCTCGGCGGGATGCCGGACGACGTGGCTCCCGCGGCGATTGAATTCGGTGTGCCGCCTGAGGAGGAGAAACGGGAAAGAGAGGATTGGAGGAAGCGATTGGATGAGACCACCGGCACGTGGGTGGTCTTTCTGCAGCGGCACGGAGGGGAGATTAGCTATCAGACCAGGGAAGGGATTGCAATTGCGTTCTCTGAGCGTTGGGGTGTCGGCCTCTACGGTGATCTTCGTTTTTCGGATCCGTGGGAGGGACACGTCGTTGACCGAGATGCGGCTGTTCGGGAAGCTAAGGAAGCAGCGCGGGCCGACATTGAGAAGGAGTGGGCCGAAGATGGGCGGATGCCGTCGGTGATTCTTCAGGGCCCTGTCCAGGTTTTTGGGCCTTATCTGCTCAACCTTGACGAGGAGGACCCCAGGCCTGTTCGCTGCTGTTGGCACATTTACGGTGCGATCTGTGTAGCTGAAGACTTCAGGGAGAGCGAACTCCGAGGTGTATGGGTCCTGGTCGACGCGGAAACAGGGAAGTCCATCAGGGTGGTCTATGGAGCTCCGCCCAGCTACTACGGGCGATATGGAAGACCGGTCGACTCGCACGACGGCGGCGAGGTCGATGAGGATCTAATCTATTAGGCAAGGACATAAGCCGTTCTTGGTTCGATAGTGTGCTCAAGCCCTCGTTTTTCGTTCGCCGCGGGCGAGGATTACGGCTCGAGCGGCGCGGCGAAGATCTACGGTCACTTTCCCTTCGAGCCTGAGGCCCCGCGGCGAATTGCCGAGGCGGTGAAGTCGTTGGCCAGGTAGCCCGGATTTCTCACGCCAGCGCCGGCGCCTGGCTATGGTATGAACCGCCCTGCGGTGACTAAGAGTAGCCTCGGGCGCCAGCCCTGCGAAGCAGGGCAAGCCCGTGGGGGCCGGCGCCCGACGAGAACAGAGCCCCGTCAGGGGCGATTGAGGCCTTGCCGATCACGTTCAATCGCCCCTAACGGGGCTCTGACTGTTTGCGCCCGACGCCAACCACGGGCTGACGCCCGAGGCTACTCCCACACGCCCCTGACGGGGCTCCGGAACGGCCCTATGCGACAATGGATTATGCCATGCGCGACGACCGCGCCATCGAGCCGCTGTGAGAAATCCGGGCTAGTGTCGCGTCTCGCACGTTCGTTGTCACAAGCGCCGAGTGCCCTATCAGAGGACCAAGCGCCCATAGGGCTTTCTCGTCAGGGGTGATGCGAATCTGCATTTGTGCTCAGCTATTTCTGAGACGCGACACTAGCCGCTGCCGCTCGTCTGCGACCTTTTCTGTGCTACAATTCTTTGTGGTCTGCCGTGTAGAGGCGATCTTGTCCTTCGAGACGGTGGCCTGAGCGCCAGGGTCGAGTGCAGAGGAGGACTGATATGCGACGGGCATACGTGCCGGTGATTGTGTCCTGTTTCCTTGTGTTGCTGTTGGGGTGTCGCGGCGCGAGCGACCAACGGCTTGACGAACCAGGCAACGGCGTCATCTACCCGTTCTTTGATCCGGTGGCTGAGAAGTGGGGTGTTGAATACGGCCGGCCAGGAGGCCGGATTGGCGTTGACTGGACACCGCGCGTCAGCGAGACCGAGCGCGTCTGGACCCTTTACTACGAAGGCGAGAAATCGTTCGTCGAGAGGCTCTGGTCGTCGCGAGCGGAACCATGGGGAGGCGACCCGGTTGATGGGAATCGGCGTGAAGTCCTGGCCGAGCACCTGCGGCGCACAGTTCCGCTCCGGGCGAGCGAAGCCCACCCTGAACGGGGAGGGCTTGCACCGGAAGATTTGGAGGTCGGGCGTCTCGTTCGCCTCGAGCCGAGGAATCGCTATCTTTCGGTCGAGATGACGTACGCTAAGTACAGGGCCCCGGATGGCCTTCAAGTCACGGCGCTATGGGAGTCCGAGTCGGGTGTGCTTCGCATCTATCGCCGCGACGACGTGCGAGGGGCCATCATAGGTGAGATCAAGGCAGGCACCTGGGATCAGCCCAAACTGACGCCGGCCGAGGCAGCCGAGCAAGCGAAGGCGTACCTGAAGGCATTGCTGACGGACATTCCGGACGATCTTCGCTTGGCGCGGATGGGGTTCTTCTCGCCGGGCCTTCCGCTGGGGAAAGAGGACACGGAGTGGGAGCAAGAGATCGACTCCTTAACCGGCGTCTGGTTCTTCCTGTTCGAAAGGTACTCGGGCGAGATGTTGTATCCAAATCGCGAAGGGATCGAGCTTCACTTCTCGGAGCGTCACGGCGTCAGCTTCTATGGGGACTACCGCTTTTCGGAAGCATGGGCCGGCGGCGAATTGATCAGCCGCAGTGAGGCCATCGAGAAGGCCCAGGCTTTCTTCGACGAGTGGGCGAAAGGTCGTGAGACCATGGACGGCCGCACGGCCTCGGTCATCCTCGGAACGCATGCGTATACGATAGACGGGGCTCCTCGCCTTGTGCGTGTTGACCCGACGGACCCGAGGGTTGTGCGCCCGTATTGGATTGTCAACCTGGAGCGGTGCGTCGCCGTTGGCGCGGACGAAATCCATAACGTGGTATATGCAATAGGAGTGGATGCGGAAACGGGGGAGGTACACGCAAATTCCCCGGTCGGCCGTGAGAACAGGGGTCGCTCGGGGCTGCCTCAAGAGGATGTGGGAAGCATCGGTGCGCTGCTTGGGGGGTGCAGAATCCCGGCGGACCCTTCCGTCGATGACGACATCATCTACTGATCCCAGGGCTCGCGTCCGGGCGCGGCGTTTTTGCGTTGCGGGGGTGTGGGGCCGGGGCCTATACTGCGCGCTCCGTGTTGTTTTGTGAGTAAGGAGAGGCGGACTGGTGTATCACATCGGGTTTGGGAAGAAGTCGCTCGGGCAGAAGGACGTTGACGAGCTTGATGCGGCGTGGCGGCGGTGCGCGCGGCGGATCATTTTGTCGACGGCGCTGGCGGGCTCGGGGCATCCGGGGGGGTCGCTTTCGACGCTCCACATGCTGCTGACGGTGTATGCGACCGCGCGCACGAACCCGAAGGACCCGTGGGACGCCGACCGGGACCGGATTTTCATCAGCCACGGGCACACGTCGCCGGGGACGTACGCGGTGCTGTGCGAGGCGGGGTACTTTGGGGAGGAGGAGATGCTCCTGGGGTTCCGGCGCGCGGGCTCGGTCTATGCGGGGCACGTGGAGAACGTAGTGCCGGGCGTGGAATGGACGAGCGGCAACCTGGGCCAGGGGCTGTCGGCCGGGTGCGGCGCGGCGCTGGCGGCGAAGCTGCACGGTAAGGACTTTTCCGTCATTGTCGCCATGGGCGACGGCGAGCAGCAGAAAGGGCAGATCAGCGAGGCGCGGCGGTTCGCGATGAAGTACGGGCTCGGCAATCTGGTCGCGCTGGTGGATTACAACAAGCTGCAGATCGGGGGCGATACCTCGAAGATCATGCCGCAGAATCTGGTGGGGGAATGGCGGTCGAGCGGATGGAACGTGATCGAAGTCGCCGACGGGCACGATTGGCAGCAGCTCTACACAGCCCTGCGCGCCGCCTACACAGGCGAGGGGCTCGAACATCCGGACCGGCCGACGGGCATTCTGGCGCATACGGTGATGGGCAAGGGGGTCTCGTTCATGGAGGGGGACGCGGCCTATCACGGCAAGGCGCCGTCGCTCGAGCAGGCGCGGCAGGCGCTCGGGGAAATCGGTGCCCCTTTGGACGACCTCGACGCATTGGTGGAGAAGCGGAAGACGCTTGTGGACCCGCCGAAGATTCACCGCATTCCCGAGCAGCCGATCAGTATCGATACGGGGACACCAAGGACGTACGACCTGGAGACGAAGACGGACAACCGCTCGGGCTACGGGAATGCGTTGGAGGACCTCGGGAAGCTGAACAACTCTGGTGCGGGTCGGACGAAGGTCGTGGCGATGACGTGCGACCTCGAGGGCTCGGTCAAAATGGGCGGGTTCCACAAGGCGTGTCCGGCGTTGTTCTTCGAGGGGGGCATCCAGGAGCACAACACGGCGACGTTGGCGGGGCGGCTGTCGCTGGAGGGGTTTCAGGTGTTCTTCAGCACGTTCGGGGTGTTCGGCGTGGCGGAGACGTACAACCAGGAGCGGCTCAACGACATCAACCAGACGAACCTGAAGCTGGTGTGCACGCACGTGGGGCTGGACGTGGGCGAGGACGGGCCGACGCACCAGAACATTGACTACATTGGGCTCATGGCGAGCTGCTACAACTTCCGGGTCTTCGTGCCGGCCGACGCGAACCAGACGGACCGGGTGACGCGGTACGTGGCGTCGCGGTGGGGCAACTACTTCGTGGCGATGGGCCGGTCGAAGATGGCGATGGTGGCGAAGGCGGACGGCTCGGGTCCGCTGTTCGGCGAGGGGTACGAGTTCGTCGAGGGCAAGGCCGACGTGGTGCGCGAGGGCGACGACGCGGCGATCATCGCGATCGGCCCGATGCTGCACGAGGCGGTCAAGGCGCACGAGGTTTTGCGGGCGAAGGGTCTCGGCGTGCGGGTGGTCAACATGTGCTCGGTGGTGCCGATGGACCGCGCGGCGGTCGTGTCGGCGGCGAAGACGGGCGTGGTGGTGACGGCCGAGGACCACAACGTGAACACGGGGCTCGGGACGCTAGTGGCGAGCGTGCTGGCGGAGGAAGGGGCGCGGTGCGCGTTCCGCAAGTGCGGCGTGCGCTACTACGGCGCGAGCGGCGAGCCAGCGGCGCTGTTCGGGGCGTATGGTCTCGACGCGGCGGGGCTGGCGGCGGCAGTGATGGAACTCAAGGGGAAATAGACCACCGATTTGCACAGATCGGCGCAGGTTGTCGGGCTTCGGCGGCGAAGGGTTCCTAACCCGGATTTCTCAGGCCGGAGCGCGCCCCTGGCCATGGTATGAACCGGCCTGCGGTGACTGGAAGTAGCCACGGGCGCCAG